>NZ_JASJOR010000003.1:0-485065 GCF_030068545.1 Xanthocytophaga flava
GACTGGTTTACTCATGTCTTTGAGCAGTTATTTCATTTAGCCAAAAAAGAACGTAGACGTGTTGACTGTAATGGTTTTCGGTTGTCTCCTAAACAAATTCTTTTCCCTTAGCCTGACGGCTATGGTGATAACACCAACAACGGGCAAAAAAAAGAGCCCTTTTCTCCGATCCTCCCGCCCAAAGGCCAACCCTTACTATGTTCCATAAATTTTTCAATTTTGAGGATTTTAAGAATAATTCTCTTTTTACCCTCTCACCTCCCTCTCTGTCCTTCTGAAAGAATCTCGTGACAAGACCGGCGGCTTTTCCGAGTAGAGAATATACTTTCTCTCAGATACCAAACGCGGCTCTATTTGTCACAAGATTCTTTCAGAAGGACAGGGAAGATGTCTTTTCTTTAGTTGCAGTCCTCTTTTCCTGAAAAGACATAGGACAAGATAAGAGGCCAACCTCGCGGAGAAAAGAAACCTTACACACCTGCACCACCTTTCGCTATTGAAGTTGTCTTTGCTCTATTTGTAACTACTTTGCTTCTCTTTTTCTAAAGGCTGTGATAGTCTTTTCATCAAAATACGGGATGATTCAGGTTTTTATGGAGGTAGGAATTTGGGTTGCTACTCTTTCGTCAGCTCATCTACCACTTTTCCATTTTCATGAACAATGATTTTTGAGACTTTTTGTTTAGTGTCGGTGGCAAACTCAAACTGAAGGTCCCGTTCTTTGCTAAAAAAGAAGTGTGGCTTTTCAGCAAACATATCCATTCTGGAATTGCTGCTTTCCATAGTCAGGTAGTTGCCATTCGATTTGATAGTAAAGGAGCCAAACGTTGGATTTTTATAAGTGCCTTCATATTGTTTCAGTGTTTTGGCTGGAAGAGAAATCTCTTTTCGCGTGTTTATAGGTGGTGCTCCGTGATGATTATAACTCAGTACATACGACATTTTCCACTCATTATTTTCAAGCGTCCAGAAGTTGGTAAAATTAGCCAATCCTTCTCTACGTTCCGGTTTTCCATTCTGGCTTACATAGAAATAATGCTCGCCCGAAATAATAGCTCCATAAATGCGGTTTCCGTCTCGCATTGGAAACACCTGAATCGTACCAGGTACTTCTTCTCGTCTGATTTTTTGATTCGGATTGCCACAAATGTTTTTGGCAAGTGAGTTTGTCAAAGCTCCCGCTCCACTGGTTATTCCTCCCTTGTCATGATAAAACTGAATAGTAGGTGCGATATAGCGGGCATTCTCGGTCAGATTACATTCATTATAGGTTTTCCAGAAGAGGCTATCCAGATGCAGGATAGTAGCCGTCAACTTCTTATTTTCTTCCTGTTCATTATCGTGGGATTGTGCATAAGCAGTCAGAGAAAATCCGGAAAAGATAGTTACAATGGCTAGTAACAGAAGCGTAGGAGACGGTCTCATTTTTGATTGTTTTTATAGTGTGATTTCTCGATAAGGTAACTGATGATAAGGCTGATGCCTCCAAATAACAACATCATCGCAAAGAATGCACCTTGTCTGGGAACATCCATCTTATTGGCAACCGTATTGCCTAGTAGTATACCAATAGCTATCCCAATCATGAGGAGTCCAAAACGCAGTGTCGCTGAGATAACTGCCAGGTTGTTGTTAAATTCTTTGGGGGTTAGCCCTTTTTCCATCAATGTCATTCGTTCGCGGTGACGGGTCATTAGAATGACATAGAGTATACCGGCTATGGCTCCAATGGCAACAAATGAGACCAGAAAGTCTCTGAGTATTTCATCCATATGTTTTTGATTCGTTTTGCCATATGACAACCCGGTTTTTCATTGGTTACAACTTTTTTCTAAAAAATTTATTTAGTAAAATTAGTTGTAACCAAACCGACAGATGGTTGTCTAACCATCGTTATGAAAATCTTCGAAGACGAATACTATATCGAACGTGTGCTACAGGGAGATGTCTCTGCCTATCGCTTTTTGGTGGAGCGATACAAGAAGATGGTGTATTCCATTTCATTGAAGATTCTAAATGATGCACAACATGCAGAAGACGCTGCACAGGATAGTTTTGTAAAGGCTTACGAACGTTTGCATACCTTCGAGAGAAAATCTAAATTTTCAACCTGGCTATATACTATTACCTATCGCCTCTGCCTGAACAAACTGAAGGAGATGAAACGGGAGTTTACCTTTCTCACAGAGCAATTACCCAAATGGGAGGATGAGGAGAGGGTCTTACCAGGTAGTTTCAACGAACAGGATCAGGAGCGTATCATCAAAGAGTCCATTCAGGCATTGCCTCAGCAGGAAGGTTTGTTAGTGCTGCTCTATTATTATGAGGAAAAGTCTATTCGGGAAATTGAACAGATAACGGGACTGATGGCTTCTAATATTAAGATAAAGCTGCATAGAGCAAGAAAAGTGCTGGAAAGAAAACTGAGTTATTTAATCGAAGAGAGATGAAAGAGAGAAAGTTGAAAAAGACATTACAGAAAATGAATCTGGACGAACCTTCGGATGCATTTACAGACCGTATCATGTCTCAGATTGCCACAATCGAAGATTTGAGCCTGGAGCCTGCTATTGCCGAAATAGTGAAAAAGAATGTTGCCACTGACCCATTAGAAGACTTTACATCCCAGATAATGGCTCAGCTTACACCTAAACGACGGGTAGTGATAGAACCTGTCATTTCCCGCAAAGTATGGCTGTGGATAGCAGGTGTGGTATCACTAATTCTTTTGGTTGCGATAATGTCATCACGTAAAGGTCAGATAACCTCGCCGGATACCAATGCTGTGATTGATTCATCTGTACAATTGATCGGGATGTATAGCCAGCAGTGGATTCTTTTTCTGATTGTAATCAGTAGCTTATTGCTGGGAGATTATTTTGTAAGAAGAAAATGGAGTCCTGTTGTAGAGTAAAAGGATAAGGAATACTTTTTTAGTGAACTATCTGTAAAAGAAACAGTTGTTTTGTGAAACAGGTATTCTGCAAATTATTCGGAGCGTATTTCTTAAAGACAGTGCTTGTCTCTGTTTGTGCCTGTCTGAGTTTGTGGACCCCTACTATAGCCAATGCAACGATTTTGCGGTATGAGATTTTTCCGTTGGATAGTCTGATGAAGGAGCCTCATGATTCATTGGTTGTACATAAAATTAAACCTGTTTTCAGTCTGGATTTTCGCAATTCAACCTTCGACTATCAGCCTGTCAGCATATGGGGCTTTAATGCGGGCATTGCCTATGGACCTAAAGAACATCATGTTACTCTGGGGTACTACTGGCTGGGATACTTTGCGGAAAAGCGTTTGAGTAACCTGCGAAAAAATGAAGCTATACAGGCAGATGCCTCCTATTATAACAAAAATGATTTCTGGTTTGTTAGTCTGATTTACTGGCGAAATATCCTCTTTAGTGAACGTTGGATTGTGAGTATTCCATTGGAAGTAGGAGGAGGGATGGTAAATGTAATGCCCCATGATGTGAGAACAGACCATGCTATTGGTCGCAGTCACAGAGATTTTTTCGTTCCTGCACAAGCGGGAGTATATGGACAATGGAAAGCCACCCGATGGATTGGATTAAGTGCTCAGGTTGGGTATCGGTATGCTGTCTTTCATACTGATGTGAAGCAGCACTTTACTGGAATATATTACTCTGTAGGAGCTGTTGCCTATCCTGAACTTTTTCATTGGGTCTGGAACAGAGTAATACACAAAAAGAAAAAAGTATACTACTGAATATAGTATCTGCCAGCTTTAAGAAAATTATCTTACTGGTCTGGCAACAGGTCGTTTATACAAAGTACCTTATTACCAGACCAATAGTCTGTATTTTTTCCTCAGTTAAGAGTGTTTGATTACCCAGTCTTTAATATCGGTAATGACTATTTCTTTGTCTACATCATTTAATAAATCATGATAGTGACCTTCGTATAACTTAAGGGTTTTGTCAGAAGAACCTGCCGTATCATAAAAGAACTGGCTTCCACTGTATTTGGTAGCATTGTCTTTGGTGCCATGTATTATGAAAACAGGTATGGTAATTTTGGGAAATTCTTTTTTCAATCGTTCATCCGCCAGTACCAGTTGTTCCATAGTTTTGGTTGGTTGCGACTCATTGGCAATGAGAGGATCGTTATTCATAAAGTCTACTACGGCAGTATCACGGGAAAAGTCCTCATTTTTGAGTTTTATTGTATGCAGGTGTGGGGCTATATGACTTAAGCCTTTGAGTATGGTTAAAGCAAAGTCAGGTGCAGGTACTTGATAGGCAAAGCTTTCACAAATCAGCCCAGTAAGTTTTTCCTGATGTTCCAGTGTATATATACATGATAATACTCCGCCTGCGCTGTGTCCTAACATAAAAACGGGTAGACCTGGATAGTCTGCTTTCGCACTGTCTACCAGTGTATCAATGTCGTTTATGTAGTCATAAATACTTTCCACATAAAAACGCTCTCCTTCGGATTGTCCGCGACCTTGTAAGTCAAGAGCATAAACGGCATAATTTTGGTCAGTAAACTGATCTGCTACCCATTGGTAATAGCCACTATGAGAATTTAAGCCATGAACAATGACTACTACTCCTCTGGCATCTGCTTGAGGTAACCAGGTACGGGTAAAAATTTTGAGTCCTGCTTTGTTTGGGAATGTGGCGGTTTGTGGTTCCATGTTGATTTGGGTTTGGTTATGTATGATAAGATAGTAATGGTATTTCTTTCTGGTAAGAATGTGATTTTTAAGTTGAAAGAGTTTACGAATCCGGTTTAGACAGATCAGACAGCTCAATAGATGCACATGAGCAAAAGAATAACAAACCACCAATCGGGAGGCAAGCTTAATGCTCTGGTTTAACTGAGAGTATACTCTGTAATCTACTGACTTTTAAAATTTAGAACTGGAAATGACTTTGAACAAGTCGAGCTACCATAGCATGGTACTTACTTCTGAGAAGAGGTACTCGTATCAGATTGTCTTTACTAAAAAAATAGTGAATAATTTCTCTGATTAACACAACTTGCAAATCAAGTCTGCCCGTTGTAAAAAAATGTCGTTTTTTATAGCTGTCCTTGATTTAATTTTCCACTATAAAAAAGAATGTTTTGCGCCTTATATCATTAGTGTAAGTAAAAAGGACACTTTACTGCTCAAATATGGTTTATTCCTTACAAATCAAAGAGATCTGTCCGCTTTCGTATAGGACATCGTCTGGTCCTTGGCTTTTAACGATACATATTAAATTAAAATATCTTTATAATCAATGTTTTATAAATATAATTAACTATAAAAGCACTTTTACCTGGTGTTTTTCGATATACAATAGGAGATTCATTATACCAACACCTTGCAGTTGGGCATCTGAGTATAAAACTCATCAGGAATTACTAGTGTATTGTCTTTGAAAGAGTAGGCAGACTTATTATTGTAACGGAAGTCAAGTTCTTGTAAAGCTGTCATTTTGATCAGAACTTTAGGAAACTCAGTAAATCGGTTAAAAGACAGATCGAGCTTACGTAAATGAGTCAATTTAGTAAACGATACAGGTAACTTTTTAAGATTATTAACCGACAAATCCAGTTCTTCTACATTTTCAAAAGCAGCTATTTCATTTGGAATAGAATCCAGTTTGCAATTGTGAAAGTTAAGTACCCGAAGAGTGGTGGCATTGGGATGGTCGTCTGGAAATTTGATTTTGGTATCTACATTTGACAGAATCACTTCTTCAGGCTGAGTTCCTTTCCATGTATAATATCCAATTCCGGTATGGAAGTCAAATACGTCTCCATGAGTTAACATTTCCAGTGCTTTGATTCGAAAAGGATTGCGGTGAGGATAAGACAAAATGAAAGAGAGTCCTTTCCTATATCGTTGAAAGAACAAATAGCCTAACAATGCAGTCTCTTCCCAGCCTACTGTCTTGCACATCTTGGCCATCTTATCTCGTATATCCTTCTCTTTGGTAGTTTCAATGTTTACAAAAGCTGTTGTATCTTCTATCAGATTTTTCCAGTCGGATATAGTTTGTTTTGCCAGCAGCTTTCGTATTAAAGTACGCTGACTGGCCTCTGGCAATATTTTGGAATAAATCAAAAGATCTTCATACATCGAACTAGGCACACCACCCCCTTTCATAATTTCAATAGCCATTTTGCAATTGGCTTCCTCTCCTGTACTTAATAAGCGTCGAAGGTTCTCAATAAACAATTTTTGTTCTTCATTGACTTCTTCCAGAAATTTTGTAGTCGACATCGTGTGGTCTGCCATACTTGTTTATTCAGATGAATTAATAGATTTTTACTTTGCAGTTAGGCAGTGCCTTAAAAAATTCTTCCGGAATAAAGTTTTCTATATTGTTTCCCCGATTTGATATATTTCCCCTCAAGTCTAACTCTTCCAGAGAAGTCATTTTCAATAACACAGTAGGAAATGTTGTAATCTGGTTGTTAGACAAATCCAGCTTTCGGAGTTTAGGCAGATGAGCCATTGCTGGTGGAAGTGATTTTAGCTGATTGTGAGATAAGTCTAACTCTTCCAGATTTTCAAAAACCTTAACCTTAGGAGATACAGATGTCAGTTTGCAATTATGAAAGTTAATGCTTGTTAAACTTGCAGCCTGAGGATGGTCATCCGGAAAAGCGATTCCTGTTTTTACGACAGTAGACCAACCTAATGATCCATCTTTTCGATTGGTGTACCCCACACCTTTATGAAAATCAAGATAGCCATCGTGTGTTATCATTTCCATAGCTTTGATCCGATAGGGATTATTTTGCGGATAGCTCAGAATAAAAGATAATCCTTTCTCAAAGCGCTGAAAGAGTAAATAACCCAGTGTGGCAAGCTCCTGCCAACCTACTTTCTGTACCATCCGAGCCATCTTGGCTCGGATATCTTTTTCCTTTGTTGTTTCAATATTTACAAAAGCTGTTGTATCCTGTATAATAGTATTCCATTCAAATAAGGCCTGTTTTTCGAGTAGTTTACGTATCGCTGCCCGAATAGCTGAATTGGAAAGCGTTTTGGAATAGATAATCAGGTCTTCGACCAGTTGGGGAGGTACCCCACCGCCTTTCATAATCTCTATCGCCATCTTGCAGTTGGTTTCCTCATCACTAGTAAGCAATCGGCGAATGTTAGCCAGGAGTTGGAGTTGTTCTTCGGTTTCTTCTAAAAGAAAGTCTTGTTGAGGATTCATAGCTGTGTATATAAAGTTTTAGCACTTTAAAGTAACTATTCTTTATTCTTCTACAAAGCTTTATGTAAGCCAGATAATCCTAATAAACGGTGAGTAAGGTAAGAAAAATGAGGTTTTTGTTTTCTGCTTTTCACTCTCATATCTATGTCTTTTTGGAAGAAGTAATCCTTCCTGTCCACCTCAAAGACACTTCCTTCACTGTCCTTCTGAAAGAATCTTGTGACAAATAGAGCCACGCTTGGTTTGTGAGTGAATTTATACTCCATTCGGAAAGGCCGCCGGTCTTGCCACGAGATTCTTTCAGAAGGACAGGAAGGAGATAGGGACTGAAAGAGAATGAATCTTTCAGAACAATAAAAGTAGGAGTAGTAGAACAAGAAAAGATCTAATGACGCATCTGTACTATCATTTCTGCTACTTCGCGACCTGATTGCATTGCTCCGTTCAGTGAAGGATAGCGTGTATAATCCCCACAGGCATAGGTATAGTTAGTAAGCTTTAGTGGTATAGGCTGTTTAGTCTCAGGCAGGTATTGTGGTAAGGCGTGAGGTATGGAATAGGTACGGATGTGCTGCCAGTTTTTCGCCTCAGCACCAAACCATTCAATCATCTCCAGATGTACTTTCTGAGCCAGTTCTCCATTGGAATAAGGAGACTGACCTACCAGATTCACAGAGATCAGCGCTTCATCTGTAGGCGTATAGGAGGGCGCTACATCCGATAAAACAGCGATATGGTTGACAAGTCCGTCTGCATCCGCATTAATGGCTAGCATAGGTCTGCTTAATGGGGACTTAGGAGCTGTGAAATAAAGACAGGTAGTTCCGTTAAACTCGACTGATTGGGTGTCAGGATACCAGCGGTGAAATTGTCGGGCGTCGGTGGCAATGACAATAGTATCAGCTTCCAAACTTTCTCCATTTTCAAGGTGTACAGTTTGCCCGTCTATGTATCTGACTTTGGTTTGCAGTCGGATACTGTTGGAGGGAAGATAAGAGGCTATCTGTTGGGGTATCGCCTGCATTCCCTGTGCAGGGATCACAGCCTGTCCGTTAGCAAATTGTTTAAATAGGAATTGAAAGAACAGGTAAGAAGTATGCAGTTCTTTTTCCAGGAAAACACCACTAAAGAACGGGCGGAAGAATGTATCAATAATTTCATCACTATAGCCATACTTATGCAAAAAGTTCACTGTAGAGTCGTTTGTCTTTTCCTGAAAGAAGCTAGCGTTGGCAACAGACTTTAACTTTTGGCTTAGTTGCAAGATCTTTACTTTATCCCGCAATGATCCCACAGGAGCTATCAAAGCTTCAGGAGCCGACAGGAGATGTTGTAGTGGATTGGGCATCGTATGAAACCTGCCTTGTTTGCGAATGATAGCTCCAGACTGAAATTCCTGAAATTGCAGGGATTCATATTGGAGTAGTTTCTGAGCTTCCGGATAGGAGGGGAGAAAAATCTGAAAGCCTCTGTCCAGGAGAAAACCGCCTGCTTTATCTGTACGAACTCTACCTCCTACAGCATCCGATGCTTCCAGAATCGTTGACTGAATGCCCTTATCCTGTAAGTACTTGGCGCAGGTTAATCCCGCAATTCCTGCTCCTATAATAACTACCATGGAAATATATAAGTAAAGGTGTATAGTTTTGTCTGTTATGGTAGTAACTATCAAGCTGGAATTTTGTTTACTATTTTTGTGGACAAAATAATTTCTCTCTGCCTTATGGAAGAATTTTGTTGCTACTACTGTGAGCCTAAGTCTTATGGCTTAGCTATTTGATTTACCAGTTCCAGTCTGCCAACCACACTATTAGGGGGTAAAATGGTACCTGGAGTGGTTACAGCATTGGCTCCAAGGCGGGAGTTGTCTCCTATCAGGGCTCCAAACTTAGTAACTTTCGTGTCAATTATTTCGTGGTTGATCTTCACCCAGATACGTTTATCTTCCCGTTCATTGAAGTGATTGGCAATGATTGCTCCGGCTTCCATATTTACCTGATTTCCAATGATAGAATCCCCGACAAAGTTAAAATGTGCCAGCGCACTTCCGGAAAAGATAAAACTGGACTTTACTTCACACCCTGGACCGATAGATACATTTTCTGCCAAAAATACCCCTCCCCGCAGATAGGCATGTGCTCCGATAAAACATCCTTTAGAGATGATAACAGGTGCTTTCAGAACTACTCCTTGTTCCACTACACTGTCTTTGTGAATGGCAATATGATCACGGACGATAAAGTCCGGATCGAGAGTCGTGAGAATCTGAGAGATAATCTCCTGAACCTTAGTCGTAATCTCCCATGGAGTCTGATAACTCTCCAGTAAAGGTAGTGTCTGAAAGACGCCAGAAATAGAATGTGGAAGTAACATAGCTTGTATGGTAAGTGGACATACCAAGGTAAGGGAATCCCATAAAAAAAGCCACCCGAAGGTGGCCTCTCTGCTAAAATATATTTCTTATTGATTAGAAGAAATAGCTGATACCTACATTAGGGACTAAAGAGTTTACATCTAAGCCAACGGTTGTAACACCACTATTGTCATTATTAGGATTCTTTTGTGAATCGATATAGAATCCATTTAAAAGTAACTCAAGTGACCAGTGAGATGATGGGAAGTAGGCAAATCCTGGTGAAATATTAAAGTTGATGTAGTTTGTTTTATCCTCCAACGTCACTGATGTATTAGAATATTTAGTTTTTTCCTTACCAAAACCAAATCCTAATCTGCTTTGTGCAAAGAAATGGAACTTATCTCCCGCTGTTGGAATATAATATCTTACAAAAGGAGCTATGCTTACATAAGAATCGGTCGTAGTTGTAGTTACATTAGAGGTGGTATTCTTGTCTTTGTTTGTTGATACGCCAACTCCTAAACCTACGGCAAACTGATCGCTAACAAAATAACCTACACTTGGCATTAAAGTAAAGGAAGACTTTTTATGGTCAGAATCTGCTTTGTAGCTGGTAGAAGAAACACCAAACTGGCCATTGATAAATAATTTTCCTTGTTCTACCTGCGCATTGGCAGTCATAGCTGAGATCATTGCGATAGCCGCAATAAAGATTTTTTTCATTGTTTTACTGGTTTTTTGGTTAATAAAAGCTGGTGCAAATATCTTGTAGAAAAGGAAAATACAAAATAGAAAAAGCGAATTTTCCTTTTGGATTAAAGGAAGATCCGCTTTCTATAATTTATTAGAAGTAAGAGAGTTATTTCTAATTATAGATAAAATTACTTAGAAATATTACGCATGCTCTTAAATGCATTAATCAATCCGTTTGTAGAACTGTCGTGTGAAGTGACTTCCTGTTCTGTTTCCAGTTCAGGCAAAATCTTGCTGGCAAGTTGTTTGCCGAGTTCTACACCCCACTGATCAAAGCTATAGATATTCCAGATTACCCCTTGCACAAAAATCTTGTGTTCGTACATAGCAATCAGGCTACCCAGTGTATACGGAGTGATGCGTTTTACCAGAATGGAGTTGGTAGGACGATTGCCCTGGAACACTTTAAACGGAACCAGTGGCGCAAATTCTGTTTCGGACTTACCTGCTTTGATGAACTCATCACGTACTTCTGCCTCCGTCTTTCCTTTCATCAGGGCTTCTGTTTGAGCAAAGAAGTTAGACATCAGTAACGTATGGTGATTGCCAATAGCATTGTGTGTAATAGCTGGCGCAATAAAGTCACACGGAATCAGCTTGGTACCCTGGTGGATCAGCTGATAAAACGCATGTTGACCATTGGTACCCGGTTCTCCCCAGATAACAGGACCTGTAGAGTAGGTGACAGGTGTGCCATTGCGGTCTACATATTTGCCGTTGCTTTCCATATCTCCCTGCTGGAAATAGGCTGCAAAGCGGTGCATGTATTGGTCATAAGGAAGTATCGCATGACTTTGGGCATCAAAGAAATTATTGTACCATACACCCAGCAAACCCAGTGTGACAGGAATATTTTCTGCGAAAGGGGTAGTCTGGAAGTGCTGATCCATAGCATAGGCTCCTTCCAGCAACGCTTTGAAGTTGTCAAACCCAATGGTACAGGCTATCGATAATCCAATAGCAGACCAGAGAGAATACCGTCCACCTACCCAGTCCCAGAAGCCGAACATGTTGGCTGTGTCAATACCAAACTTCTGTACCTCCTTTGCATTGGTAGACAGAGCTACAAAGTGTTTGGCTACCAGGCTTTCGTCTTTGGCTGAGGTCAGAAACCAGTTACGGGCCGAATGCGCATTGGCCATAGTCTCCTGTGTGGTAAACGTTTTGGAGGCTATCATAAAAAGCGTCGTCTCCGGATTTACCTTTTTCAGCGTTTCTACAATGTGTGTACCATCTACGTTCGATACAAAGTGTACACTCATGTTGGATTTCCAGTAAGGCTTCAGTGCTTCTGTTACCATCACCGGACCCAGATCCGAACCACCAATTCCAATGTTGACGATATCGGTAATGGCTTTGCCAGTGTAGCCTTTCCATTCGCCGGAAATAATCTGGTTAGAGAATTTTTCCATTTGTGCCAGCACACCATTTACATCCGGCATCACATCTTTGCCTTCTGAATAAACAGGCTTACCCGAACGGTTACGCAGGGCAGTGTGTAGGACCGAACGACCTTCTGTAGCATTGATAGCTTCTCCGCCAAACATAGCTTCAATAGCCTGCTTCAATTGGGATTCCTCAGCCAGTTGAAGCAACAGACTTTTGGTTTGATCTGATATATTGTTTTTTGAATAGTCCAGTAAAATATCCTCGAAAGTCAGCGAGAATTTTTTGAACCGATCTGCATCCTGAGCAAAAAGATCTTTAATCTGACGATCTCTGGTTTGTTCAGCATGAACGGTCAGTTGCTTCCAGGCATTGGTTTGTGTAGGATTTACTTTAGGAAAAGCCATGGGATATGATTTAACTGTTGTAAAAAAAATAGGTTTGTATGTATCGGCATGTGTTTGCCTGTAAAAGAATTTCAATATAAGTGCTTTAGTGAAATTCTGCTTGCAATTTTGAGAAGAATCTGTTTACATGCAAATGGTTAAGAATTTTAATATTATGATAAACCCTCTTCATCTTTTTTCGTAGAGTAGCTACAGTTTACAACTACCTTTGTTCATCGTTCTATTTTTTACTATTCACTTTTTGAATTTATGGCATTTACTCTTGACCAGCTGAATTATGCTGCCAGCCAGGCATATACCTCTATGCAAAACGACACATGGCTACAGGAACCCATTAAAGCTAATTTTTACAAAAGTCTGGAAGAACTGGTCGACTATATTTCAGGCAAAAGTACTGTAGCACCCACTATAACTCCTACACATCCCAGAGATGCATATTGTTATATGCCGCTGCTGAAACTGGTAGATATCGGAAATCTGGATGAGCAGGATCAGAAGCTGATTAAGGTTTTTGCAGGGTCTAAAAATGCCCCTATGTTTATGTCTCCGATTCTGCAACAGATAGCTGATCAAATTCTGGCAGAAAAGGATGAAGATGGTTTGGTGAAGGCTATGGTTACCCTTCGCCAATTTGGTTTGACAGATGAGGCTGTCTTATTCTCACTGGCAGGAGTAGGAAGCGGAGCTACGAGTACCTCCTATTATATATTTTTTTATGACCGGCCTAAGCTGTTGGTGCATGCAGCCGGGAAATACATTGCTTCACTATTTCCGGAATACAAAGACAAAATTGTAGATGCGTTTATTACCAAACATGCCAGTGCAGACTGGAGTGGAAGACTGGTAGAATACCTGGCACAGCATACTACCTATGACCTGTCGGATTTTTTGTATTACAGCAGCTATGGCACTACCTATCTGTGTCTGGATAATGCCATCTATATCGCTACCTATAATCCGGAGTTACATCAAAAGGCTCTATGGATTGCTTATGACAACGGGAATACATATGTCACAAAGCCTGCTGTAAAATACTTTATTCTGCGGGCTATGGCCGACAAACTACCTGAGGCCTATCGCACAAAACAACTGGATGCTGCACGTACCTATCTGGAAAATCATATTACAGAAGGAAAGGGGTATTGGGGATACCATGAGGCTTCTTTCTGGATGAGAGATCAGAGTGGACGCAACATCCAGAAGATTGTGAGTCCTACCGCAATGGAAGATTTGTTTCAGTACGAACCGGAAAATGCTGCACAGATAGCCAGTAACTATCTGAGACAACTGAATATAGCTTTTATAAGTCCGGAAGTACTACAGGTGATAGACAAGCATCTGGGTGAGAAGGCAGTAGATGTGCTGGCATTGGGTCTGGAAACAGAAAAGGGTAATGGTACAACCTTAAAAGTACTGCTTGAACTACTAGGCAAATACGACTATTCCCGCCATGTAGATAAAGTATGGAACATCACCAAAGACAAGAGCAAAAGCATTCGGTTGATTGCCGCTACGGAACTGGCGAAGCTGGGTGAAGCTGCCTTGCCAAAGTGTCAGGAACTATTGGGAGCCAAATCTGCCGATGTGCGGCAAACGGTAGCGGTTATTCTTTCCCGTATCAAAACGCCTGAAGCAGAAAAGATTCTGCTCGATACGGTAAATAGTGAGAAGAATGATGATGCCCGTGATGTAATGATAGAGGCATTGGGTGAGCGGCGCTATCAGCATATGACTGAGCAGCAGATCTCAGACATGATTGTAGCCGCACAGAAAAGAGGCAAGCTCGATGCACCACTGGCCGACTGGCTGGATGAGAAAGCACTTCCTGCTCTGACGTTTACGGTTTCTTTAGGTGTAGACAACCTGCTGGCAACACGTTTTCTGATGTATCGTATGAGCCGGGCCAAAGAGATACGGTCAGATATAGAGGCTCGTCCGTTGCTTGCTTTGATAGATAAAGCCAGTAGTGGAGCCTTTGCCAAAAAGCTTTTCTCACAGTTTATCGACAATGGGGGAGATGCCAAGCAGAAATATTGTCTGACACTGGCGGGTTTCCTGGGTGATGATAGTCTGGTAGATGTGATTCGTCCACAGATTAATAAGTGGGTAGAGTCTAACCGGGGTAAGATGGCTGAATATGGTGTAGTGGCTTTAGCACTGATAGGTACCAACAAAGCCTTACGAGCAGTAGAGTTTTTTAGTCGTAAGTATAAAACCAAATACTCCAATATTGGTACTGCAGCGCTGAATGCCTTACAGGTAGCTGCCGAAGAACTGGGTATGGATATGAACGAACTGGCCGACAGCATTATTCCGGATTTTGGGTTTGAGAATATGTATAAGACCTTCAAAGTGGGTGAGGACGAATTCAGAGTATTTATCAACAAGGATTTTAAACTGGCCTTTCTGAACGAAGACAATAAGCTGCTTAAGTCTGCTCCGAAGAATACGCCCAAGCCCCTGCTGGATGAATTTAAAGAGATTGGCAAGGAAGTGCGGGATGTGGTACGGTCACAGTCGAGCCGGATGGAGTTGTATCTGGTAATTCAGCGCAAATGGAAGCCTGAAAAGTGGCAAAGTTTCTTTGTGAACAACCCGATTATGTTTGTTTATGCCACTCATCTGCTCTGGGGTACATTTGATGCATCAGGCAAACTGTCACACACATTCTATTGTGCCGAAGATACCTCATTGCTAAATCTCCAGGATGAAGAGATCACCATTGCGGAAGATAGTGTGGTAGGTATGGTGCATCCGCTGGATTTATCAGAAGAAGAACGTGCGGTCTGGATACAGAAGTTCTATGAGGCAGGAGTAGAACCTTTGTTCCCACAGTTGCAGCGTCCATCTGTACTTCTGGCTGATACGGATAAAGATCTAACAGAAGTCGAAGAATTTGCGGACAAAAAAGGCAATGCGGTACAGATAAAAGGTGCCTTTAAACGGTTTGGCTGGACAGCCTGGGAGTTAGGTGATCATGGGGATATTTATTCGTTCTCAAAATCGTTTGACGAACTGGGTGTACAGGCATTTATCGAAACCGGAGGCGGCTTGTTTATGGGGTATACCGAAGATGGCTGGCTGGCAGAATTTGGAAAATGTTATTTCCGGAAGATGGCCGGCAACATTTATCAGTCTCCTAATCTGCCTCTGGGAGAGGTGCCACCTATCGTATATTCAGAGGTGCTAAGCGAACTCCGCCAGATTGTACCGGAAAAGGCTGAATAGTTTTTTGGCTATTTACGCCAAGCGCATAATTCACAGTAGTTACCAGTTGCTGTGGATTATGCACTTGGTATATTCCTCAGCTTTCTGATTATATCATGAAAAAGAAACATATATACCTGCAATCACACAACCAGTAAGTAATACCAGACATATCCAGCACTTTATTATTGTAGATTGACCATGAGCAGTAAGCCATTGCTCATATTCCTTTTGTTCCTCTGGATTTTCATACACTTCATTACCCATTGCTTTTATTCTTTCGTTTATCGGGTGATTTGGTGCCTAAACTGATGCCTTCTGGCGGGCTAGCCGTTGGTACTTCTGAATGGCCGTATCTTTTCCGGCTTGAAGTTCTTCCAGCAATACAGGGTTCAGGACAGTAGGCCAATGTTTGGTTCCCCATAGAATGAGTTCTACAATGATCGGGATGGTATCAATACCTTTTTCTGTCAGGCTATAGGTGAACTTCGATTTCTTATCGGAGGCCACGACCTTAGTTAAAATACCGTGTGACTCGAGGACGGCCAGGCGGTCGGCCAGTACGTTGGTCGCAATTTTTTCTGCTGACTGAAGGAATTGACCATAAGTCGATTTATCCGCAAACACCATGTCCCGTAAAATGAGTAAGGTCCATTTGTCCCCCAGTACGTCAAGCGATGTGCTGACAGGGCAAGTAGAACGCTGTTTTAGCTCTTTCATAAAAAACGATTTATTTTACTTGCTTTTTGCAAGTGTTTTGTTTTATCTTTGTACTTGCAAATTGCAAGTAAATATACAGGATTTTTTATTTCTTTCTATCATGATTTTAGTAACTGGAGCAACTGGTGGGTTAGGCCACCAAACTATTGACTTTTTGCTTACCACAACACCACCTTCAGAAATTGTGGCAATGGTGCGTGATATCAGCAAAGCAACCGACCTTATCAAGCGAGGTGTGGACGTTCGGCAAGCGGACTATTTGGACTATCCCTCCCTGGTAGAAGCCTTTCGGGGTGTTGACAAAGTGCTGCTCGTTTCTGCGGTGGCGTTTACCGACCGGATACGCCAGCACCAGAACGTGATCGACGCTGCGAAGGAAACAGGAGTGAAGCACATTTTCTACACCAGCATACAGCGCAGCACCGATTTTGTAATGCCGCAGGTCACCGAAAGTGATCTGGCTACCGAGGCTTACCTCAAAGCCTCCGGATTGATATACACCATTCTCAAAAACGGATACTACTTTGAAGGTCTTGGGTATCTGATCGGGAACCAGGTGCCGGACGCACAGATACTTTTCCCGGCAGGTGAAGGAAAGATAGCGCTGGTCAGCCGGACCGAACTGGCCGCTGCCACAGCTGCACTACTAACCAGCGAAGGACATGAAAACCAGGAGTATACCTTATCTGGTAGCGAAGCCTATTCGTTTCATGATATTGCCCGGGAATTATCTACATTAGCAGGCAGGGACATCACTTACGAAAACACCGAGGTGGCATCTTATGTTGCCAGGCAAGTAGCCGCCGGCCTACCTGAAGTAGTCGCCAGTTTCCTTGCCCAGTGGGGTCAGGCCGCCAAACACGGCATGCTGGCCGGGACTCACCATACGGTCGAACGTTTGTTGGGTCGCAAGCCGACCTCACTGCGTGAGTTCCTGAAAACGACGTATTTCCCAGGAACCTAACAGCTTGTTGTGGCATCTACCAGGTGTGTAATATTCCGTGAATCCATCCAGGCGGTTACCTGCTTTCCCACAAGAGTGTGCAAGCGAGTAACCGTACTATCTAAACTGTAAGGCCTGTACGGTCAGCTCTGTCTTTTGCAACAGAAATCCATCACTGACAATTTTTCCAGAAGGAAAAAAAGCTCATGAGTTAAGCCTGCTTTGCAAAGGTGGTCAGTTGAAGGTCTGCCTGATAGTAACCACTACTTCTTTTTTTAGTCTGTCGCTTGAATCAGGTTTTTGGCTAACATTTCCTGTATCTGGTTTCGGGTTATCCCCTTTGTTTTTTGCACTTTACAGTTCAGACCCCCACTCAACGATACGTAGAATGGAAGGCATTCATTGTCTTTTACCCGATACATCATTACAGCTCCCATCGTATTCATTTTTTTGTTCCCATCGTTGGTGTTATCACCAACGAGTTGTTTCCCATCATTCCTGTTGGTGATAACACCAACAGGGGGAAACGATATTTTATAGATTCCTTAAAAAATGATACTTTGGTTATTTATGACGAAAAAAACTATACTATCAATAATAGATCTTATCGTTTAGTGAAGCATGTGTATGTAAGACAGTCGTTGTAATACTTAGTTAATTCGAAAAACTCAAGAATGTTAACCAGATTAAAAGTGTACAGAAGTTGAAAAGAAAGGCTAAGTCCAATGCAATAGTTGTTGTTGATTATCATTGAGTTATGGAAGAGATAATATTTGTTAATTTTAAAGTCACAGATAGGTATTATGGTTATCCAGACCCATATATCGCCGATCAGACATGTGTTATCTTAATACAAGATGACACAATTGAAATATGTAAATATCATAAACCTACAGATGATAATCCTTTTCCTTCATTTTCGCATGCCTCAAATAATGAAGAGTTAAAAGAGTTAGCTATAAGAATTGTTAAAGAAAAATTTCCTCAATACGTAGAATATACTGAGTCAATTGTATTGACTTGTCAAGAATTTATCAGTAATAAAGTGGTATGGTAAAGCTGGTAATATGGAAAAAGTATAGGTATTGTGAAAGAAGCAAACTTTTTGGTAGCCCCATTTGTAATGTTTACTGCAATGTAGTACTGCGGTAAATCTCCATTCAATGTTATTTTCCGAAATGCTACAGAAAATCCCATAGATTCCACAGGCTATCTGCTTCATAGAGAACCCGTTGATTCTCGTAAAGGATATATTGATTTGCAAACATTCTCATCAACTTCACTGATATTCTGCTACTATAGTGTAGATAAACAATAATTTTAAATATATAGTATGAATATTGTATCGAAAATTATTGTTTGTAATTATATTTATTGTTTACATTGCGCCTTGTATTCTTTTTTGGTATTAACTTCCTTTACTTTGTATGAGAGCGCTACAACTATCCCGCATTCAAAAGCTAGACACTCTGCCAGCTTCTGCCTATCAGTTTCTTGAAGTATATAAGCCCCTGGCCCAAACTCATACCAAGTTACCTATTTTTGAGTCCTTAATACCCTTAGGATTTCCTTCACCTGCTGATGACTATATTGACAGGCAACTGGATTTGAATGATATGCTTATTCAGAATAAGCTATCTACCTTTTATCTGAGAGTCGTAGGAGATAGTATGAAAGGGTGTGGGATTTTTGATAATGCGCTGATCATCGTTGATAAGTCAAAGCGACCCAAAGATGGCAATGTGGTACTGGCTGTCATCAATGGAGAGTTTACCTGTAAGCGATTGAAGATAGAAAACCGAAAGGTGTATTTGTGTCCTGAAAACAAGGACTATACTGACATACTTATCACCGAAGATATGAACTTCCTGCTCTGGGGAGTAGTCACGTATGCGATCAATCCTTTTTCCTGAATTATTCTGAGCTGTGTAATTTGAGTTATGTAATGGGTACTAACTACAACTGCTAAAAGTACATTCTTTGTGTTTGGACTAATCGACGCCAATAATTTTTATGTAAGCTGCGAACGGGTGTTTAATCCTGCCTTAGACAAAAGGCCTGTTGTGGTGTTAAGCAACAACGATGGCTGTATTGTTTCCCGATCCAACGAAGCCCGCCAACTGGGGATTAAGATGGGAGCACCGTACTTTGAGGCAAAACCCTTGCTGGATCAACACCAGGTAGCTGTTTTCTCAAGTAACTATGCCTTGTATGGGGATATGTCACAACGGTTGATGAACCTGCTATCAACCTTCAGTGATGAGGTAGAGATTTATTCGGTGGATGAGTGTTTTGTAGGTCTTGAGGGGTTTGAGCGGTGGAACCTGCTTGACTATGGACGCCAGATCCGGGAAACTGTTTTGCTTCACCTGGGGCTTCCTACCTGTGTTGGGATTGCTCCCACCAAGACACTGGCAAAAGTAGCTAATCTTCTTGCCAAGAGACATTCTCAAAAAGATGCCTCGACTCAGGGTGTGCTGCTTTTGGATACGGAACAGAAATGGAAAGAAGCTCTTGCCCAGCTACGGGTTGAGGATATATGGGGAGTAGGAAGACAGTATGCCAAAAAGCTGCATAGCTACCACATTACCAATGCCGCCGATCTGGCGAGGGTAAGACCGGCCTGGGCAAAGAAACACCTGGGAGGGATGATAGGAGAGCGATTGATTGCCGAACTCAATGGAGTGTCGTGTCTGGAAATGGAGTTGACGCCTGCTACCAAAAAGAGTATAGTGGTTAGTCGATCTTTTGGTAGGGTAGTGACTACGGAAAGTGAACTCAGCGAAGCGGTGAGTGTATATGCCAGCAAGGCTTCTGAAAAGCTGCGTATCGAGAAAACAATTGCCTCTGTGGTTACGGTCTTCATCCAGTCTTCACGCTTTAAGGAAACTCCATTCTATGCTTCTATCAGTATTACGCTGCCTGCTGGCAGTTCGGATAGTCGTGTGCTTGTACACTATGCTCTGGAAGGTTTAAAACGGATTTACAAAGAAGGTATCGAGTATAAGAAAGCGGGTATCCTGCTGGATGGGATTTGCCCGGCTCATAGTCAGCAAACGAACTTGTTTGACGAACGTCCATCCAATCCGGCGCTGATGACGGTGGTTGACAAGATTAATGCACGCTGGGGAGCAGGAACGGTGTTTCTGGCAAGTAATGGAACGGCTCAGTCCTGGCAGATGCTTTCAACGATGCGAAGTAATCGGTTTACCACTAAGTGGAAAGAAATACCACAGGTGAAGGGCTAGACTTGTTGCTGACTCTGGTTTATTTACCTTATACTATCTTTATGTTTTGAGCAGGCGTTATAGCATAAATGTAGGAGTCAACAATGAACACCTACCAGCAATGAATTCATCCAGGTTAGTTTATCTCAGTTCATCCTGTAGGAGACCCATTCGGATAAAGTGCTTTCTTCATCAGGATGATGGATTTGTTTATGTTTTCTGCAAAGGGTGCGAAAATAATTGGTATAATCGGAGTGTCTCATGTGTTAATCGAGAAAGATTACCACAAAAGTAGACTGGAAATTCCCACTAAAAAAGACAGGTGTCATTTAGGTAATAAATCAGGATAGTTACCTTCAAAACATGTTCAGTATATACAAATGCTTTCAATCATTTAATTATATATCATCCTATGCAAATTTTTATTCTACTTGGTTTCCTGTTTTGTTCATCACTGGTTTTGGTCAAAATTTGATTTTATATGGAAAAGTTGGTGGATATGATTCAGGACAAGGTAACAAAGTCTATTATGCCAGTAAGGGTAAAGCGTTTAATGAAAAAGAGTTTATTGTTTTTAATTCCACTCGTACGTATTCTCTGAAGTTACCTATAAAGAAACTAGAGCAGGAAAAGATTCAAACACTTGTATTCTCTCTTGATCCTAAAGTTGATGCAAGTAAAAGAGGTGCCTGTATATATGAAGTTCATGTAGGTGAAATCATAAAATCAGAAGTATTTAAATCCAGGAAATCCATTGAAGTAAAATCCGATCTGTTAATAGAGCATAACTGTATAAGTTCAATAGCAGAGCATGACACAAAATTTGAAGGAGGTGGGGAATTTATAGGTTCTTACCAGATGATCATAGGCGATACCACAGAGTCTATTGAACTAAAAAGTAATTATGAATATAGGGCTTCTTTAGATAAAAAGCCCAAAGATCAGCTCACTATAGAATCAGGTACCTGGTCTTATGATTCAAATACATTGAGGTTTACGGTTTATGTAAGAGCAAATGAGCTTTTTGGAATCTCTGTACTCACAGAGAAAACATATGTGTTCAACGTGAAAAAGGATGGAGAAAAACTGAGTTTTGAATCAGCTATGGGAAAGTTGAAAAAACTTTAATTAGTGGACAAAAAAGTATAGTAAAGAAAGGCCATGAAAACGCATGTTTTCATGGCTTTTTTGCGTCTTGTAACTAGTGACCTGAAAAGACTGTTTTGGGGTCACTAGTTTTATATGTAAGTACGCTTACATTGGTCCATTATGTCCTGGAAGGCCTGAAACGGATTTACAAAGAAGGTATTGAGTATAAGAAGGCGGGTATCCTGCTGGATGGGATTTGCCCGGCTCATAGTCAGCAATATCACTAAGATTTGTGGTGTCAGAATGAAGCTATCTAGTAGAGTTGCCAGAAAGACTGCTGGTCAGTTGTGGATTGATGCAGGTGTCAGCATTGAATCTGTGAGTAAGATATTAGGACATGCTAATATCAAAACCACACAAAAAGCCTATGTAAAGGTGACTGAAAAAAGAATTGAATTAGAACTAAAGAAAACAGGATTTTGGGAATAGATATCATTTAGCTATTCTGGATTCCAGGTGTTTGTATAAAAAAGATATCTATTTTGTGTCGGGCTTAACAAGTCCGAATCAAAATAGATATCTACTGATAAAATGGGTATTAGTGCACATGCAAATCTTTGTGCATTATTATATGATGAATGAAAAAAAACGGTTTTTTAGCCGGGCTTTTTTTGGGATAACAAGAGGATTCTATCTATGAGTACTTTAATCCGGTTCCTTCCTTAAAAAAGATTTATATTTGTACTGTTTTCGCTCTGCCTTTATCTCTCTAATATCCTTCATCATATGCAAAATCAGCTCTTGTTGCATGTGTATGACTTGTTGCAACTCATCCACTTGTGAGACCAACTTATTTATTATTTCCTCATTCATCTTCTTAGAGGTTAAGTTAAAAAATATTTCTTCAAAAATGAGGTTTCAGATTTTTTGAGACAATCGTATAAATACGGATTTTGAAAATTGAGTATTTTTACCTCTCTCATTTTTGTACTAAAAATAGTTATGTTGCAACCTGTATCAGTCAATGCCTGACACACTTTTCTAATGCATTGTACTTTTGGATGAAAATCAGAAATGCGACTCTTTCTCTTATTCAAAATTTATACAATTAAGTCATTGAATAAGATATGATGTTCACCAGATAAATATGAGGTATTCACAACTTTGATATGTATAGGATATGGTTTACTTTCGTGCTTCTCCAATATTATCTATGACAACGCATAAAGTATATTCTACTCATTTTGACTCTGAGTTAGATAGTGTAATTAGTATTTGGAAGGGTTATTCAACCAGCATTCAGTTTAGAGAAGGTACAGAAGAAATGTTGGGAATAATAGAAAGTAATCGTACACAAAAGGTGCTAGTCGATTTAAAAGAAATGGTATTAATTGGAAAGGATGATCAAGAATGGATGGACAGAAGCTTTCTTCCAAGCGCAATAGAGAAAGGAATGAAGATAGTAGCAGTAGTACAACCTGACTACTATTTTAATAAAGTGGCAGTAGAAAGTATTGTCTATAAAATAAACCAACAATTGCTCACAGTAAATTTCTTCAAGACAATCGAAGATGCAAGGGTGTGGTTGAAAAACGAAAAATAATGAATGGTTTTATGTAAATTCTCCTTTAAAATCAAGCAAAAGGCTATTTCTCTCACCCGAAAAAAGCACAGTCAAAAAACGGGCTTTTTTTAATATAAACACCTGTATTAGTTATCTAACCTTACTTAACTAATTTCCAATCCAGTCGGCTACACTGTGAATCTGTCTCTTTAATCGGCTACATTCATACACCCCATTTCCTTCAGTAGTTGCAGCTTAGTGACTGTCATCTTTCCATTCTCTGATAAAGGCTACATGTTCTGATCCGTTCTAATTCCTAACTGTTTTTTATATCTGAAATTATCTTATCACTCAATATTCCTCTCCACAATCCCCACCTTCCTCAACCAGTCAGGCATGGAGAAGCTTGGACAGCCTTTTTGGCGAATTGATTATGTCCGGCAATCTTCATAAAGGGATACAGGATTGATTATCTTCGCATCCGTTTTTTAGATTTTACCTTTTGTGAGTTCATGAGACTACTTTCTATGGATGCTCATCCCGAGCCAACATCCAGACTTACTAAAATATATTCCTGATTAATTAGTTGACAATTTCAACCTTTTTTACTTGCTTTGCTGAAGTATTGGTTGATATAGTCAACTAATTGTAGATGACTTCTGCCTGGTATACCAATTAAACTTTAGTCCCTGTGCTCATTGCAGGTAGCTATATCGATAATCATTTATCTTTTACATACTAACCTTATGACAACAGTTGCATTAGCGGACATCCAGATCCGAAACACCTTACAGCCTGGTGACCTGGGATATATAGCCTATATACATGGAGATTTATATGCAAAGGAATGTAACTATGGGATAAACTTTGAGACATATGTACTGGATGGATTGAAAGAGTTCGGTCAGCAATATGATGCTGCTAAGGATAAGGTCTGGCTTTGCGAACACCAAGGTAGAATAGTGGGTTGCCTGGTAGCTCAGCATCGTGCACAACAGGTACAATTACGGTATTTCATCTTCCTTCCTGAATATCGGGGTATCGGTCTGGGTAAATACCTCATGCAGGAGTTTGTACGTTTTATGCACGAAAAAGGAATATCCCATGCGTATTTATGGACGACAGATGAGCAACATACTGCTACTGCATTGTATACCCGCTATGGATTTGTTCTGACAGAAGAAAAACCGTCTGAAAGCTTTGACAAACCGCTTACAGAGCGGCGTTATGACCTTGTACTTGCCTGAATACCAACTACTGACAGAGATTTGTATGAAAGATAAACAACATATCATAGACGATATCAGAGCCTTTAACCGCTACTATACCGGGTTGCTGGGTCTGCTGAATAACCACTTACTGGACAGTGACTATTCACTGGCGGAAGCACGTATCCTATATGAGATTCATAGTCTTCAACCTGTTAGCGCTTCTCAGATTATGTCTAACATAGTGATTGATAAAGGATACCTGAGTAGGGTATTGAAGCAGTTCGAGAAAAGTGGCCTTATTTCAAAGCAGGTATCCAGTGAAGATGCCCGCATTACCCTGGTCTCACTGACGGCTACTGGCCTTACGCTCTTTAATAAACTTAATTCGGCATCTGAAGAGCAAATTGCCACACTCCTCAACAAACTTAGCAGCAAAGAGCAGCAACAACTGGTAGGTCACATGCAGGCTATCCGAGCGTTACTGAGTGATTGATGCTGGATGCAGGAATACTTTCTGGCTGTTAACTAACACACAAGCCAAGGAAGGGGTGAATCGATATACGAGAGTATTTCTGTCTACCTGTCTGATCAGGTGATTGTTATTTATCGAATAGCACTAGCTTGCTGTCTCTGTTTCCCGCTTGTCTGTGCATCAATAACTTTCCGTTTTTTGTTCTTTTCAGAAGATTAGACATATTGCCTTTGAATCTTCCTCCTTTGGTTGAATCGCCCCACCCGCCTTTATATTGAGCAGCTACAAAAACATACTCCCCAAGATCATATATCCGATTATAATAGTGCTTTACACGAAAGGATATGTCTGGTGTATAGGTTTTGAGCATCTTCGGCCTGATATGTTCCATTCCTACCCGAATCGAATCAAAGTTTGACAGAAGGATGGCGTCCTGTGTAAATCCGTCAGCTCTCGCATTGCCGTCACCATTCGCTACGGCTTTTAACACCACTGCGTCAAATTCTTTAATTTCAGTTATCAATGTCTTATTCACCTTGGCTATAGCGGTGAAGTTCGTTTCCTCTACCAGAGGACAGGGGTGTATCAATTACCCGTTTTTATTGACGAAAGAAAAGGATTCCCGGTACTGCCGGCTATGACACATCACAGCTACGACGGATAACGGTTAGCAACTATTTATTGGTTTACTTGTAATTGATTTATCGCATTAATGTAGACTACACCAATCTTTCCTTTCAATAGCAAGGTATATAATTTGGCTATTGAGTAGACGTAGTACAACTCGGATACGTGCAAACATTTAAAAATGACACTACCTAAAAAAGGATTTAGAACTCTTACTATAAATGGAGAATATTTTGTGTGGAGGGTTCGGAAGAGAATTTCTGTACTAGAGGAAATCGGAGGTCCATTGATTGTCCCTGTTCAATATATGAAAGGTGGACAATTATTGTTGATCAACACTGGGTATAAAAGATTGCAGAGTATTGGGAACCCCAATCTGATAAAAGAAATAAAGCCGTCTCTTATTGAAAAGTGTATCAGGAAGGCTATAAATGAGGGCTGGCGTTATAGGCAAAAAGGAAAGCCAATGGAAATCTCAGTTGAAGAACTGGATTAAGGTGTATCTGTGTAAGTATGTAATTTCTTAATCAAGACAAGCCTACAACCTTATCTTGCCTATATCTTTTATGGAAAAGTGGTTTGTAAATAAAGAAAAACACTATTTCTGTCCTCCTGGAAGGATCTCTTGACAAATAGAGCCGCGTTTGGGGTATGAGAAAAGAATTATTTCCAAATCCAAACGCCGCCGGTCTTGCCACAAGATTCTTTCAGAAGGACAAAAAAAGAGAGCCTTTCAGAAGGACAAAAAAAGAGAGGTTTTTACTAAAACCTTCAAAATTGAAAAAGTTATGGAACAGGATAAGAGCTACAACTCGCATAGATACGATTATGAAATACAGTAATGTATAAAGGAGAAATAAACATAATTGAAGTAACCGCTGCATTTACCCACAAGCTAGCCATCATCAACAAAAATGAATAAATCAGAAAGAAAGAAGTTTTTACGAGAGCTTCAGGATAAGGAAGAAAAACAAGCAGCGCTCTCTGAAAAACGGTTTATGTATGAGGATATAGTCTGGCGTGGCATTGGTCAAAAGATGCTACAGATTGTATTCAGACCTTCTTTTGAAGACAATAAGCTGTGGGACATCCGAAAGCAGGGTGAAACGTATGTTTTGTTTGAAAGCACGTTTGCTGAAGGAGAAAGATATATTCTAAGACCTGGATATGATCTTTTAGAATGTCCGTCAAATGAATTAAAAAGTCTGGTAGATACACTGAAGGCAATAAAAATAACAATTGGAATTCCTGAAAGTGATATGTTTAGTCTGGATGGAACGTCCTACGAAGTCTGCTTATATGATCACCAGCAATCCATTCGTCTCCAGTGGCACAATCAACCTCATGAGGATTGGCAAGAAATGGCCTTGATAGTTGTAAAGGCTATTGAAAGATTTAGTTCTTTGCAAAGGAAAAATGATTGATCTCTAATTGAGTAACTGATCTTATGACGCTACTTAATCGCCTTTAGGTATAGGCCATAACTAAACAGGATAGTATGGAGTTAAGAAAAAGTAAGCTAACATATATATTGATTTTTGTGCTTTTATTTTTCTCTTGTCAGGAGGATACTGATGCTGTAAAAAGCAATAATCGATGTTCGGATGTTTCTGTGCGGTTAATGTATTCTATAGTAGAGTCTCAATTGAATCTTTTGAAGAAAACCGCTGAAAATGTAAAGGGAGTAGATAGTGCAACTATAAGAGATTTGAATTACTATATATCAGATTTTACCAACATTAATAATCAGTTTATCATTGCTGCTGGAGGATTTGTTCCTGGCTATACTATCAATCTGGTAGATCCATGTCGAAAAGATGATAAGATAGTCTCATTAGCACGGACGAATAGTAATAAATTGAAATACAAAAATTTTGTTGCTGTTCTTCTTAAAGCAAAGTTGTTAGAAGAGGGACAGGATAAGAATTTGTATTTTATTATTGATTCTCATTTTTGTAAGGAAAATTGTGTTTTTTCTGATAGTAGTATGGCTAATCAAACTGTTAGTGAGATTATGTTAGAGAACATGATTTTACAAGCAACCATTTTGGATTTAGCACTAAATTTTTGATATACTATAGATGAAAATATTTTCATGAAGAATGAGTATAAGCCGAATTTCGTACTAACATATGAGAGTTTGTGTTTTGTTTGGATTTATTCTTTGCTCCTTTTATTGCTGGGGTCAAGAGCTTGAATTATCGGGGAAAATCTATGGATATGATGCAGATAAAAATAGTAAACTTTATTATACTACAAATGGAAAGTCATTTAATGAAAAGAGGTTTATTACCTATGATTCTACCCGAACTTACTCACTATGTTTGTCTGGAAAGGAGATAAAGAAGAAACGTAGTAAAACGCTTGACTTCTCTCTTACTCCTGATGCAAGTCCCAAAGCGTCGTATTCTTGTATTTATAAGATTAATTTGGCTGAGATAAAGCAATCGGAAGATTTTAAATCCCAAAAGCTTATTCGAATGAAAGCAAATGTATCATTAGATGCTAATTGCCTCATAGTAGTAGATCGAAAAATAAAAAAAGATGGTATTGAACAACTTTCCGGAATTTATAAAATGAGTGTAGGGGATACAATCTTTAAGTTTTTCTTTAGAGGAATTGAAGGGCAAGAGGTTAGTTTGCAAAAGATTGTAAATAGTTCTGTAGTAAACAAGGCAAAGGGATTTTGGTCATATGAACCAGATAAAAAAATTCTGAAGATCAAATTGGATGAAGTATTTAATCCAGAGCTTGACTGCTATGTAGATATGGAGTTAATGAAAGTATATACATTCAAATGGAAGGAGGAAGCAGGAGGAATTCTTGTCTCTGATCAGGGAACGTTAAGGAGATAATAACTCTCAATAAATGATTACTTAGTTTCTGTGGTATTTACTCCAAACCAAACAGGTTCGGACACACGTCCGAACCTGTTTGGTTTATACTATAGCCAGTGCCCTTTAGGCAAATTGCAATACCGCTTCCAGGCGGGCTTCATATTTCTTTCGGTGGACTGCTTTGTCAGGGAGGCAGCCATCGTTGTAGAGATAGAAACATCTGTCCTCTTCAAAAGATAGACCCTTGCTGGTTGGCTGAAAGCCTGCTTTGTCTTTGAAGAAAGGAGTGAGTTTTTGTATTTCTTCTTTCGAAATCTCAAGGCGATAGCGTGCTTGTTTGCGTATGAGGTCTCTCCATTCCTCATAGGGGATAAGGCTCTGGCGTTTTCCGAGTGGGAGGTAATAGCGGTTAAACTCATAGGCATAACCATCTATCAGCAGAAAGCCATAAATGTGATCTCTTCTGCGAATCTCAATTTTATCGTCTTTGCGTGTGTAGGTCCTTGTCATCGTAGTATGGGTTTACTGTGTTACATGATTATTAGCTGGTACTGAGCCTCGCCACTCAATGTTTTGTTCGGGTACACCTGCCTGTTTAAGCCAGGTTGGTACAAAGAAGCTGGGACAGGCTTTGTTGGCGAATTGGTTATGTCCGGCAATTTTTACATGAGGGGCGTAGGTAAGCACCTCATAAATAATGGCTAACATCGTTTCGATTTGCTGAAGGGTACGGGTGTCTTCCGGTTTTAAGGTTTTGTCCAGACCGCCTACATAGCATAGGTGACGGGAGATAGCGTTGATGCCTGTTACACCATTGGTGATCTCGAAAGGGTCTATGGTCAGGTCGTTGTTGTGTTTGACGAACTGATGACGAGAGCCATCAAGCAGGATCAGGTCCGAGTAGCCTACTTGTTTCCAGCCGTTGCCATAGGGCTTGGGTTTGGTGTGCCAACGTTTGACGTCTTCTGGCGAAACCCAGCGTCCGGCGGGAGTGGCGGTACAGTGTATGATCAGGTATTGGAAGTGCATAGAGATATGGTTCGTTATATAGAGTAGTTTGTTGAAAGAGAAAAGGACAGGTTCTACCCCAAGCTGGTGTTATTCCCAACCTGAACGGTGGGAAATAAGTCGTTGGTGAGAACACGCAACGACGGGAAATGGAATAGTGGTTAAGCTGATGGCAGGTTGTTGAGTGTCTCCTTCAGCTCGGTGACTTCTGTATGCAGTAACTCGTTTTCGCCCTCCAGCTCCTCGATTCGCTCTCTGAGGGTTTCCATTTCCATCTCTTGGTTACTAAGCCTGCACTGAAGGTGTAAGTTTTCATTTTCAAGCCGTTTCTTCTCGGAAGCCAGGTGATTATTGGCAAGGGTAAGGTTTTTCATAAGCAACTTTTGGTCAAGAACTGAAATAGTGGAAGCAGATAGTGTAGGCATAAGAACAAGCTTTGTTTTAATGGTTTAGATTGTGAATGATTCAAGTTATTTGGGGTCTCTCATAGAAAAGAAACCGACTGTTGAAATAAAGGCCAGCAGCGAAACGAACGACTGCGTGTCGATGCGGTTAGCCAGCCAGAGAATGTATCCTGAGAAGGTGAACAAACCCAGGGTTGAGGTTTTCCAGTTGTCTAACACGAACTGGAGGTAATCGTATATCGATTTTGCCATAGGGGTTATTTGGGTTAAATACACTTCCACTGTCCTTCTAAAAGCTCTTTCCCTGTCCTTCTGAAAGAATCTTGTGACAAATAGAGTGGCGCTTGGATTTTGAGCGAAAGAATACTTTCCAGTCGGAACGGCCGCCGGTCTTGTCACAAGATTCTTTCAGAAGGACAAAAAAAAAGAGTGTTTTTGTGGAGAAGAGAAATAGAGACAGTCTCTTATATTGACCTCTTCTGTACCAACCGCCATCTACGGGCCCTTACACGTATCCCTCACCTGAAACACTGGAGCATAGGTGAAGCTCTTCACATGTTTGATCTTTTCTACATCTAATGGCTGAATTGGGTGGGAGACTACCTGTCTGGCTACGATGGACTCAATCTGGCTGTAGTCAATCACCTCGCATTCGTATACTTCTGTGGGATTGAGTCTATGTTCGGTAAAGACTCCGATAGCCAGGCCGAAGACGAAACACAGGGCGCTTAGTAAAAGTCGTAGTTGCATAATTTGTATGTAGGGTTAGGAAGTGGGTAAGAGGATGGAATCGGGTGTATTTCTCAAAAAAAGAAACAGTAAACTAAAAGTCTACTGCTTCTCCGGTTAGCATTTCTCATGTAAATCCTTACTTTTTGCTACCTGGATTAGGCGGGTAGCGTCGCCTTGTGATTGGTGATGGTAGACATCGAGCCATCGATTACTGAGAGGCGTTGTTCCACTTCATCCAGCTCGGATTCGTACAGCACTACCGCTGTAGTACCGTATTGCAACTTGCGTTGCTGGGCTGTAAACAGCTTGTACTCGGCTTTTACTTTACGGTTTTCCATCTCGGTTTTGGTCGTGCCTTCCGGCAATACCGCGATGATGGATGTAAGCGAATCCACTTCGGCTTCAGAAGAGGCAAGAGTAGCTTCAATGTCGGAGGCTCGGTCCGCAGCATTTTCACGGCTACGAGTCAGGGAGATCTGCTTGAACTCCAGATCGCTTTTGAGGTCTGACAGTTGGTCAAGGACTTTGTCACAGTCTGTTTTTGAGGTTAATAATGTTAAAGTTAATGCCATAGCTTTGGTTGGTTGATGGAAAATGTGAGTGTACAAAGGGTTGGTAGAGTAGGGGCTTCGGGTTGTGCTGCTGTCAAGGTTCCGGATCGCTTGCAGGCAGGTTTGTAGCCCCTTTTCTAACCGATTTAGTGATACAAAGGTCGGGATTCTGACTATGTAAATCCAATCAGATATCTGATAATCAGAAGTCTGATAGTGTTTGATAGTCAGTAGGTTGTGTTGGTTTTGTGGGGGGTGAATGCTACGATGACGATGCATGTTAACCGTCCGGATGCTGGTTACATTTGTATACAAAAGAAGATCAACACCAGAAATCGTCTGTATCCTATGTCGTTCCCCACTGATTTTCCTTGCAGACGGTCTATCCGACTGAAAGGATATGATTATAGCCTGTCCGGCATGTATTTTATTACCATTTGTACCCATGAGAGGCAATGTGTTTTTGGAGAGGTTGTGAATGGGGAGATGGTGTTGAGTGAGGCAGGTAATATGATCAAAAAATGGTACGAAAAAATAGCCGATAAATTTCCGGATGTTGAATTGGGTGAATCTATCATTATGCCCAATCATGTTCATTTTATTCTGATTCGCACAGAAAATGTAGGGGCGAACCCACGTGTTCGCCCGGTTTCCACGCCGAACGATTCGGTTTATGAAACAACATCCAACAATACGGATAAACCTGATCTGACGGGTGGGAACCTGGGCGAACACGCGGGTTCGCCCCTACAGAAAATAATTCAATGGTTTAAAACCATGACCACCAATGAATATATATTCGGGGTGTGAAAGAAAACAAATGGCCTGCATTTCCGGGCAAATTGTGGCAGCGTAATTACCATGAACACATCATCCGCAATCAACCTGCCTATGAAAAAATCGCAGACTATATAACCGTCAACCCGCTGAAATGGGAACAGGATTCACTGTATCATCCCTGATCGTCCTTTCTGTTAGGTTGGAGAATCGTTTGATTGACACATGGGTTCACCTTCGCCTGTCAGGAGCCAGTGCAGATTAATCTGATAGGTGGTATGCAATGCCCACAAAAAGAAGCAGGAGGGAAGCCATTGTCCTTTCTCGATACCGGACATGTTGTTTTGTTTCATGCCCATACGTTGAGCAAAATCCTGTTGAGGCAAGTGGAGTACTTCGGTGCGAATATGATGAATGCGTTGACTGATTGATTGTAAACTCATGGGTGAAAAAGGTAAAGGTGAAATATAGTTTCATGTTTTTGTTATCAGCGTTCTGATAATGTACAAAGTGTATCAGAACGCTGATAGGTGATCGTTTGTATCAGAAGTCTGATAGGTGGGTAAAACCATCAGTGTTCTGATCCGTTAGGTTTTTCATCGGTGATCTCATGCCGTTTGGGTTGTTTGTGTGATTTTCGTTTGAGAGAACTATCAGAACTCTGATGGTGAACTTATCTAACAGACAATGCCTGTGTGGGTTGGTACAGTTTTATCATGAATTCCCTCAATCAGGCATTGAAACTCTTCCAGGCTGCGTACAATCTGGTAAGCACCTCCCTGTGATTCTACCAGTTTCTGAAACTGTTTCTGTTCAGGGGTCTGGTAGCCTGCTAAGTTCTTCAGTTCGATAAAGTAGCTTTTGCCAGCAAAGAAGTATTCCAGGTCAGACACCCCTTTCACTATGCCCAAGGCTTTGTTAAGAGCACCTTTGATGGCATTGTGACTGTTGTTGTTATGGGTATGTAGCAGACCTCTGTAAGCAGGAAAAGTATTCCAATGCCATTGGAAGCATAAGGCTTGTATACGGGTTTCGGATGGTTGTATGGAAATATGAGGTAGCATTTGGGTATAATTGTGTAGGTGAAAACTCGATTATTGGTGTGTATTGGTGTATTTGTGGTCCTTTGAGTCGGTTTGTGGTTTTTATTAGCTAACCATTGATTGAATATTAGTTTGCATTAGCCTATTTAGGGTAGTCTATAGGTTTATTTATACCCCTATATATTTATATATATATAGGGGTATAAATCTATATCCTATATGCGAGACCTAAACGGTAAGCGTATCATTTACCCTACTTGCCTTTGGGGATACAAAGATGGTAGGTGGCATTGCGTCGAGTGCCCTCCAGTCGTAGATGCCCAAACTCAACGGCCTCAGAAAGCATGCGTTTAACCTTGCTTTCATTTTCCCCACTAATTTCCAGGACTACTTTCTTAAGCTCCATAGAGGAAGCTTGTGTAGAGAGGAGTTTGCTAAACGCTTTTTGAATAATATCCTTTAGTTTGGCCTGACCTGCTTTCGGGATAGGCTTATGGTAGTCTACAGGCATAAAGAAATCTTTATTCGTATCCCAGTTAAAATATTTTTCTACCGGATGATGACTATGAGATAACTTGCCCAGGTCAAAGGAAGAGGTAAGTACACGAGTACCATCTGGCTGAGAAACAAGTTTGAGTAACAGAAATGCTCTGCTATACCGATGCAGGAAAGATCCGAAATGACCTGCTGCCGTTTCACTGTTTTTGTTGGGATGGAGTGTACAAATGATTGCCAGATTAAACTCAGAAGCTAATGTCCTGATCCATCGAACCACCAGAACCGCATCCTCCGAATCATTCATATCTTTGGTCAGATCCAGACATCCATCCAGTATCAGATAGTCAAACGGAGTGCCTTGTATTATAGCTTCTTCTAATAGCTGGCGTATTTCCTCCCGCTTTTGTTCTGCTGTTTCCAGTTCAATCATCGAGTAGGTAGCTACATTACGAAGACGGCCATTTTCTATTAAAGATTCATTGACGGACAGTCGTTTAAGGGTTCTTTTCAAGGAACGGGCTACATCATCGGATGGACGTTCAAAGTCTATGAATAATCCTCTACTGCTGGAAGTGGCTGCGGGATAATGAAAATCTACCATACTGTACGGATAGGGAGTGTTAGTCACATGACAGACAAAGCCTGCCATCAGATCTTCCAGTAAGTTGGATTTTCCTGAGGCAGGAGCACCAATTACAGTAATAAACTCGCCTTTGTTTATCAGCTCACTATCTCCAATGCGAAGAGCAGGTTGGGTATTGCGTAACTGATAATCCAGTGTTATCTCAATACGTCGTTTGGGAGCAGAAGCTGGCTGTATAGAGCTATTGGTGCTGAATCCATTAGCTTGCGTGTTAAAAGATGCATTCTGTTCATTACGAAATTGAGATACCAGGCGTGAAAATTCGTTCTGCATAAAAAAAAAGAAAGTGAAAAGTGGTGTTAGGTTGAAAAAAAAATACTGTATTGAAAATTTATAAATTGCATTAAAATGGGACGGCTTGCTGCTGCTCATAGTAGGTCAGCAGCATATTCATCAGCGTTTCATTGGCCTCGTCCAGTGACTGATTATGCCGTTTGAGCGCATCAGTGGCAATCCATAGCCTCTGATAGTGTTTGATCTGCAAGGGAGCAAACCAAATAATGTGCTCACATAGACACTTTATTGTCAGTTCACTGACCTGGATAAACTGGACCAGCAAATCAAACTCAGCCTGTATGGCCTTGTATCGTCGAAAGGCTTTTTCATCCTGTATAAAGTCAGTTTGTTGTGATTTGTTAAGTTGTTCCATCTTGTCCAGTGCTTTTTTCTGAATCTGCTTCAAAATCCTGTTAAAGTCATCGACAGCCAGTTGAGCCTCCAGTGGCAAACTATACTCCCGTTGCTTTTTCTTCGATGACTGGCTCATCGTTTGCCTCCTTTAGAGGCTGTTTTTGTAGTTGTTTTTCGGGTAGAGATACCTGCCGCTTTCAGCGTATAATCTACCCAGTGCGATTGGTAGCCACGCAGTCTGGCAAACTCTTCGAGCATGGGACGAGGGTTGTCCCGCTTGAGGATACAACTGATAATCCATTGGACAGGGTATTGTTTGCGTTTATTTTTCGGATCACCCATCGATGCCCGCATAATCAGTTCGATGACATTCATTGTATGCCATTCTTTCTGCATCAGATAGGTCCAGTCTACCACAATTTCCTGTGTTTCTACCTCGTATACATAGGTTCCATTCACTAATTTTCGCTTAAAGGTATGCTGGCAATAGGGACAGGTTTGCGTGCTCAACGCTACAATAGACTGACACTCCGGACACGACTTGACAGGGGCATGCTGAAGCACTGCTGCATAACCATTGCGAAAAATAGATTCCCAGTTATAGGGCTCATGCCAAAAGCCTAACTCTCTGATATTGTTACCCATGTCTATAATGATAAACTCCTCCTTGGTGGCTGTCGTACGTGATCCGCGTCCACACATTTGCAGATAGAGAGACAATGAACGGGTAGCCCGGTTTAAGACAATACACTCTATCGTTGGCTCATCAAAGCCCGTAGTCAGAATACCACAATTCACCAGAATGGCATCAGGTGTGTAAGCAAACCACTGAAGTGTTGCGTGACGTTCATCAGTCGGGGTGTCTGAAGTGATGTATCTGACCTGGTCATGTACTTGCAGGAAGGCTTGGGTAGTGCGCAGTGTATGTAGCTTGTTGACACAAAAGATCACCGTCTTTTTACCTTCCGCATGCTTTTGCCAGTTGGAAACACACCCCTGATACAGGGCCGGTTTGTCAAAGTCGGCATAGAGTTCATTGATTTTATAGTCCCCATCAAACGCTCTACCCGCTTTAATCTCCATAGGGACAGCAAAATAACGTGGCAACGCCAGATGTCCTGCTTCAATCAGGCTATGAATCTGAGTTCCGACTACAATGTCATTAAAGTAGGTATTTAAGGGAATTCGCTTACTGGCAGACAGGGGAGTAGCCGTAGCGCCTACAATAGGCGTATCCGGATGCAGCTGGATTACTTTCCGGAAATTACCTTTGTGCGCTTCGTCTATAATGAGTAGCTTCAGATCCGGTAATGACCAGCCTTTCTGTACTCTCCGGTAATAGGTCTCTGCCATTGCCACAATTACTGGTGTAGTTGGCATCTGTTTGCTGCTGGCATCTACTATACCAACCTGTAATCCATATCGTTCCAATGTAGCGGCTGCCTGATGCAATAGTTCCATGCGATCCACCAGAATCAATACACGTGCCTTAGGTGTTGTCTCTAACGTATGCCGTGTCATCTCGGCAAAGGTGACCGTCTTGCCAGCTCCCGTAGGCAGGCACAAGATCAGACGACTGGCACCGGATTGGTGCCGTTTCGTCAGTTCTGTAATACTACTTTCCTGATAATCCCGTAAAGAGAAAGCTTGCTTGTTTTTAGGTAACTCACTGGCTGGTAAGGGCAAAGCTTCGCCATTCACGCTAGTGGCGTGAGTCAAATTATCCGTTTGTTGCATCGATTAGCGGGTTGAGGTAGCTATCAGATTAGAAGGTTGCGACTGATGAGTTTGCGACAGATGGCGTTGGATTTCTACTTCCATTTCCTGAAGCGTTTTGTGCTTACCATCCTTGATCCATTGGTAAAGGTCACGCGAGCTGAAGTAAAGCTTTCTGCGTTGCTTCATAAAGGGGATGAGTCCATCGGCAGCCAGATGATAAATGGTCGATTTAGCCAGGCCTGTAATCTCCATCGCCAGCTCTATTCCACCCAGGCGTTCGTTGTCCTGTAATAGGTCGGATACTTGTGAGAGATTGGGTCTGATGTCAGACAAAAGGATTTCAATGCGCGATAAACAGCTGATAACTTCTTTGTAGGAAGTGTGCATATACGTTTGGGTTAGTGGTGAAAAACGATCAGAAATAATCGACCAGAAACCCGCTGAGAGAACGATTAAAAACAGATAAAAAAATATGAGATAGTAACAGTGTGTTGATGTGCCCAGGAGAGACACTACGAAAAATGACAAGTCTGAACTTGCATTTCTAAACTTTTCACTATCTTTGTATAGCACCGCAGCAGATAAGATTCCTATGAAGTTGTTTTCCTGTTTGTTATCTATCTTTCAATAGCTTTTTATAACAGTTTTCCTTTGCATAGTCAGCTCATTACAGCAGTGTTTATTTCATTAATCTGTTTGTAAATGATAAAAATAAAACACTTTTCTGTTAGCGCAGAAGAGAGGTTTATTCCGTCAAGGGATGATCAAGTTTCTCAGGCCTAAACATCCTTTGGTATCAGGGAGCTCGTTCTCGTAACGGGCTCTTTTTTTTGCTCCTTCAGTATGTTAAAACAAGTAAAGGATAGTGATTTTTTAAATCCACAATCTTGTTTTTGTCCTAAAAATACATCCGGAACAGCGATTTTCTTATGGAAACAAATATAGTAGATCGAACAATATCTGCCAAACATTTTTGTGTAAAAAAGCTACTTTTTATCTGAAATTGTGTGAAAATTATTGATGGGTTAGTTGTTGTATTATTCTGTGGAAGAAAATGTTTAAACATTATAATAAAAAAACTATCTGTATTTTGCTGATATTCAGATGCGATAAGATGAGATGTTTATAGCTGTGTAATAACAAGATGCCATAAGAAGCAGAATACGATTGATTTCATCCAAAATTAAACTATGTTCTGAATAGTTGATCTAAGAAAAAGCCAAAAAAAGGCTATGGTATGGAGGGATGGTCCGCGATCTATGTGAAATATTCGATTTAAGGCCCCAAAGAGGCTCTATAAGCTAAAATATCCGTGCGGTCAATACAGAATGCGATTTTGCCTTAAAATCGCTCTAATGTGTTCTAAAAGCGTGAGAGAGGGCAGATTTGACCAGCAATAGGGCATTAGAGTCATAAAATGTAGGGGCGATTGGCAGATCGCCCTGGTAGGCACAGGCACGGCATGGGATATTCGGAAATCATGTAGGGGCGCACCTGTGTGTGCGCCCAGATCGTCGCAGACCGTGTTTGTGACAATACGACAATGTAGGGGCATCCCCTTGTGGGTGCCCGTCTTTCCCCACATGAATGATTGGATCAATCCGAAACGGTATTCTGTTAAACCCGATCATTCGCGTATGGAACCAGGGCGACCGCCAGTCGCCCCTACATTCCCTGTGTTGGTTTACAAATCCAAATAGTACCTACACGAAATCAGCGTCCTACGGAATCTGATTAAACCAAACGTTCGGATGTCCAAAACCGAAAAACGCCGATTTCTAAACCGCCTGAGAATGGCGTATACGCCTTCCAGGTCAGGATTTCTCTCAAATACGCGATTCTGGCGCGTTTGGGGTTGCATATTTTTTTAGGGGTCTCCGCGATTTGGCTCAGAAATGCGATTTAAGGCATGAAGGATTGCTTATAGACTATTTTCTCCTGCGAGTCGATTAATAGTTCCAAAACTCAAGTAAATCGCTCTAAAGGCTTCTAATGGGCTGTAATGCTTTCTTAAAAGCAAGGGTAGGAGATGGAGCGTTTTTGGGTGATTTTTGTTATACGCTGATTTTCAGTGGATTGTGTTTTTAGCTTTTTAGCTTTGGAAAATATGCTTTTTGAGTTGATATTTTTTTGTAAAAACATCTTCTAAAAACGAAAGAATTGATTATTTTTAATGGTTGAATCATTCCTTTTTGTATGTTGCATTTTACTCAAACTGAAGCCGACAATCTAGTTAAACTACTCAATTCTGACCAGGTGCTATGTATAACGGTGGTAAACAGGTCATTGATGAGATCATACTTCAGGTAATATAAGATTGACTATACAATGACCTAATCGTTTTTTCAAACATCCATACCCATTGAAAAAAGAAAATGAGTAGACTACTAATGATATTCCTGTCACTACTGCCTTGTTTACTACTGGTGCCCTTTCTGATAAGTGCTCAACAGAAAGACAGTAGTTATCAGGCCAAGCGCAATGCCCAAGGGGTAAAGATGATTCAGGTGGCAGGTAAATACCAGGTTTGGACCCAAAAAGTCGGGCAAGGTAAGATCAAACTCTTGTTGCTGCATGGTGGACCTGTCAATACACATGAATATATGGAAAACTTTCCAGAGCACTTGAACCCTGCAGAGGTAGAGGTCTACTTCTACGATCAGTTAGGTTCTTACCACTCGGATCAGCCTGGCGATAGTACACTTTGGCATATAGATCGGTTTGTAGAAGAGGTAGAACAAGTGCGACAAGGATTAGGGTTAAAGGATTTTTATCTTTTGGGTCATTCCTGGGGAGGTATGTTAGCCCTCGAATATGCGGCAAAGTATGGCCAGCACCTGAAAGGGTTAATTGTTTCCAATATGGGCTATCGGGCTAGTAGTCATAATGCTTATCGTAGGGATTTGTATTCCTCTATTGCTAACAGCCATGAAGTCAAACGCCTGCTTGTGCAAAAGCAGCAGGAAGGCAACGTGCCTGATTCAGTTATCAAGCAGGTGATTAGCAAACGCTTCGAAGAACAACACGTTTTACGCTTGTCCCAGCCACCTGAACCTTATGATCGCAATTATCAACACATAAACCGAAAAGATCAGTTTCGGTTTGCTTTGCTGAATGAAATGGATCAGTGGGACTTTTCTAATCGTTTGGCTTTGGTGCAGATGCCTACCCTGTTGTTAGGGGCAAAGTATGACTTTATTCCCACAGGTGATTACTACCAGATGAACAAGAGAATGAGCCAAAGCAGAGTCTATATCTGTCCTGAAGGATCGCATTTTGCTATGTGGGATGATAGCCAGCATTACTTTGAGGCTTTGATTCGCTTTTTCAAAGATGTAGAAGATAAAAAGTTTACTAAAAACAACAAATGAACAAGCTACCCATCTCAAACAAGCTGATCGCAGGCATTTTTACCCCAGAGTTAGCATAGTACCTATGCTGACGATCAGCCGACGACTGGCTCAATGCTATCAACATAAGGAAGTTTATTTCTTTTTTTTCATATTTCTTTTTGTCCTTCTGAAAGAATCTTGTGACAAATAGAGTTGCGTTTACTTTCTGAGAGACAAATAGTCTCCAGTTGGAAAGGCCGCCGGTCTTGCCACGAGATTCTTTCAGAAGGACAGGAGAGTTAGTTTGAGTAGTTTTCTTACCTTGACAGCATTGATGACTGGCTTTGTTACTTTGATTATTAACTAAGGGTATCAGAAGGCTACTGATCTGTACAAACACTTTTTTAATTACTACTTTTTGCGGGTTAAACCTCTTATTTTCTCTTTATCTCGTTTCTTGAATAGCCACTATTTGAATTGTAGGAAGAATAAGCGTGTTATTTGCTGGAGTATTCTGATTTGTATAGAAGAAATCAAAAATAGTGTTCAATGTTGTTTGATATTCTGTACCACTTACTCCATCCAGGTTTTTTTCCAGACAGTTGTTTCTGGCAAAGAGGAGAGGCAGAATCATAGCCTGTTGTTTTATAGATCCTTTTGCTTTCCAGTGATTATTTGTCAGATTCACTACACGTTTCATCTCTTCCTGGATAGAACTATGTACCTGATTAGAGAAGGAGATATTACTTACTTTGCCACTGGCATTCACCACAAAACGTACACAAAATCCAAATACTAATGCCTTACAGGAATCAGTACCATTCCGTAATTGAGCTGGATAGCGAATACTTTTTCGGAGAAAATGGGTTAAATCATCTCCATAATGATCAAATACAAAGGCTGGTGTGGTAGACTTCTTGGTTTGACTGAAGCTAGTGAAGCACCCAATAAACAGTACCAGAACAATGAAGGAAAGGCTTGTTTGTATACGTTTAGGATAGAAATACATGAAATAATTGATTGTAATAGTGGTGAATAGTATGTCTCTATGTGCTTAGATGTCATTTATTGATTTTTCCATACATAACAGTGCAGATTTTGTAAGAAAACATAGGTGAGGTTTTGTGGATTTACTACTATTGCCAGTTAGCATTGAGGTCTTCAGTCGTTATTCATTGAGAGAAAATCTGCCCTTGCTATTCCTTATGTTCTACTATCTTGAGGACACAAATGCTCAGTTACCATTGTTGTTTCTGTTTTGAAAAAGTTAAATTATGAACACCCATTCATCCGAAAAAGAAAATATCATTCGCCTGCTCCTTTCCGGACAGGAAGAGAATATCACAGTGGCATTGCAGGTAGCGAAATCGCTGAATATTGATCTGACCACATTTACAGCAGAAATAGAGGCTCTTGCCAAATGGATGAAATGTAGCTCATTTTCGTTTCCCAAAAAGCTAGTAAAGATAGTGAAGCAGGAAGAGTGCCGTTTTGGAATGCCAATCCCTAGTGCTCAGCTGCGTTATCTTACTAATCTGAAAAAACTAAGCCTGGAGGGTAACCAGCTAGAGGCTATTCCAACTGAAATCTGGCAACTGAATCAGTTAACACAACTAAAAGTATCGAAAAACAAACTGCGAAGTTTACCTCCTGACATAGGTAATCTCACTCAGTTGACTAAGCTGTATGTATCATACAATCAATTGAGTGAATTACCACCTGAAATCGGCAACCTGAACAACCTGGAAGAACTGAATGTGGGAGTGAACCAACTCACGGCATTGCCCGCAGCCATTGGCAAGCTGGAAAAGCTTATGGAGTTATATGTGGGGACAAACTTGCTTACCCGTTTGCCACCCGAAATTGGTAAACTCACTCAGTTACAAAAAATGGGTTTGGGACACAATAAGTTAGCTGAGCTACCCAAAGAAATGGGTAATCTGACACAATTAAGGCAATTGGGACTAGAATCAAACAAGCTGACTTCGTTGCCAGAAGAGATATGGAATCTGACTCAGTTGCAATACCTGGGTTTGACAGGGAATAAGCTGACATCCTTACCACCAGAAATTGGTAATCTGAAAAAGCTATTCTCCCTGGAGGTAGATCGTAATCAGTTGATTACCCTGCCCGTTGAGTTCTGGGAGTTAGCAAACCTAAAAGTGTTGAATCTGGGTAAAAACAAACTAACCTGCCTGTCTCCGGCAATTGCCAGATTGAGCCGGTTGTATAGTTTGGATTTACAGCGAAATAAACTTACTACCATTCCGGAAGAAATAAAGCAGATCCCCTATCTGCAATACCTGGATTTAAAGGATAATCCTATACCCGACTCTGAACAAGAACGAATCAAAGCCTTGCTCCCGGATTGTAAAATACGTTTTTAATCTGTTGTAACTGATAGAGTGACGTACGAATAGTAAAATCTACAAGTAGTCAAAATACCGAGTCCACCAGGTGAATCTTTCGTATGGAGGTTGGTTAATACCATTGTAGAGTGTATCCAATTCTTCGTAAGGTATAAAAACAAACCCCTTTTGTTCAATTCGTTTTGTAAGTGAATCCAGTTGATATTTTTTAGAAGTCCCTTCTGATAGTTCGCCTATGAGTGTAAATAGCCTGCCAAAGTTTGAAAAGCGGAAGCAGAAGGGATAAATCCGTATTTTCCGTTGATTCACAATGCGTTCTTCTATAAGTCCTAAGTCTGTTAAAAAAGAAGCGTCCTCAACATACCGATCTAAATCCAGAGATACGTTCAGAAGAGATTCAAATTCATTTTTGATCTCTTCAATCTCCTTCATTGCCTTCTTCCTTTTGTGCCCACGAGGGTATTCCCAACATTCGTAGTGATCCAGTATAAGTAGCAGTTTGTGAATGTCTGAGTGCATAATTTGGTATGTTCAGATCAAAAGAATAAGCTACCTGCGCAGTCTATTTACGCAGATAGTAAAAAAGAAAAGTTTACCTGAAAGAAACCATCTTTTAGGCAATTTTGTCTACCAACTTATCAGCGCTTTTAATCCCTGTGGCATATTGTTTTTGACAAAACCACGAAAAACAGCCTATATAAATGGAAACAACAAATCAAACAAACAAAAAAGTATCTGTACTGGGTTTAGGGCAGATGGGGTATAGAATTGCTCAGCTCTATAGCGAGGCAGGGTATGAAGTCACTGCATGGAATCGAACTCCTGGCAAAGGAGAGGGTCTTGAACGAGTTCAGCTTGTCGAAACAGCAGAACAGGCTATTCTTGCCAGTCCATTGGTAATCGCAATTATACTCAATAACAAAGGCATATTTGAGTTATTGGATGGGCTGACAGATACCCGGATTTTTGCAGATAAAGCCTTGGTCAACTTCACTTCAGGCAGTACAGCCGAAGCAGATAGCATCGAAAAGAGAATCTCCGACGCCGGAGGAGCCTATATACATGGCGCTATCCAGGCATCCCCGGAACAACTCGGATTAAAAAGTGCTACCGTGGTTATTTCAGGCAACAAAGGGGCATTTGAACGTTATGAGAATGACCTAACAATCATTGGAGGGAAGATCCGCTATCTGAGTGACAAAGCCGCAGCCTCTCTGGCGATGGATACCGCTACATCTACCTGGGTGTATGGTGCTTTCGTGGGTCTACTCTATGGAGCAGAGTTATGCCGGCAGTATAACTTATCCCTCAAGGATTATGCAGACATCATTGGAGATATATCACCAGAGTTTATTGACTACTTCAAACAGGAAGTGATGGTCGTTGACCGCAATGACTTTCGGCTTACTTCCAGTTCTGTGTCGCTTCATCTTGCTGTAGTTCAGCGGCTGGCAGATAGCTTTAAAGATATCAATGTAAAGCAGGACTTTCCCACCATCATTCGGGATCTGCTGGTCGAAGCAGAACAAAAGGGGTTTGGAGAAGAGGAACTGGCAGCTATCACCAAAGTAATTGCCCCACGGAAGTAATCGGCTTTTTGCTTCCGAAACTATCGTAATTCAGTTTCAGGAATGTTATACTAGCTGTTGGTTTGGATAGTACTCAATGTTTTCTTCCGTAAGCTGTGTGTTTTCCTCAACCTGAACGGTAGGAAACGAGCCGTTGGTGATAACACAAACGGCGGGAAAGTTCAGTTTCAGGCTACTATAAGAGACCTCAGCCCTCTTTCATTTTTTCTGAAAAATCAGGCCCCCTTCCTGTCCTTCTGAAAGAACCTTGTGACAAATAGAGCTGCGTTTGGTTTCTGAGAGAAAGAATTTACTCCAGTCGGAAAGGTCGCCGGTCTTGCCACGAGATTCTTACAGAAGGACAGCGGGGAGGGGCAGAAGGACAAAAAAAGTAGCATGAAAAAAAAAGAGAGCTAAAAAACGAAACGGTCAAGCGTCCGATCAATGCTGTCAAGGTAAGAAAAAACACATTTAAAATGTAAGTCTGCTTCTTGCCCATGTTGGTGTTATCACCAACATGAACTGAGGGAAAGTGGTCGTTGGTGATAACACCAACGACGGAAATAAAGGACAGATGAGGTATTTTGAGTGGCTTTCTTACCTTGACAGCATTGAGCGTCCAATAGTAACAGAGCCTATACTTCTACTATGTATAGGCTTTATGTGATACATACTATTTATCAAGTACGATATCCAACTCTCCGGCAATGTGTTTGACATGGCAACAGTCAGCACCTACTGTAAGCTTTCTTTTCACGAGTTCTTTGCCAGCTTTATAGCCAATAAACTCTACCTCGATTTCTTTGTTAGCTAGTTCTTTCACGTTCGCATCCGTAACAATAGGATAGGCACCTGATTGGCGTTGCATCTCGGCATCTGCTGCATCTACTGTTGGTTTTCTCTCTGTGCCTGTGGCTGTCTGGATAATCTTGTAGCTGTCTAACTGGACGGGGCTATTGTCTTTGTTTTTGACTGTAGCTGAAACAGTCATAAAAATTCGGGTACACATAACATCTCCTGAACAGTCTTTCGTAGTGGCTACTGTATCCTGAGTCGCTACTGTGTCCAGAACGGCAACAGTATCTTTGGTTTGCTCTGTTTGTTCTCCTGAAGAGGTGCTTTTGGTGCAACTGCTAAAACCAAAAGTCAAAGATAAAATCAAGGCGTAATGCAAAAAACTTATTTTCATTGATATAATTGTTGATATGAAGCACTGACCCAGCTTTTGTCAGAATGGTTGCATGATAAATAAAAAGTTGGAAGTATTTAGTAAGATAACCATGCCAGATAAGGGAATACCCTTACCCTGGAGGCAACAGGTGCTGGACATATTCCGTTGTTACCACGGACTCAATACCTTTATCCGGGTACAATGCCTGATAATAGGCGGTTAAATCCTGTTCCAGGGCCAGTATCGTTCTGTCTGTATGGGTATGAACCTTGTAAAGATGCTTTACTTCATTTACAGTAAACTCCAGCTGCAAATCTCCAAACTGGTAAGAGGCTTGTAGTGGATTAGCAACACCCTCTTCCCAATAGATCGCCATCCCTGAACTCTGGAACTGCATGCGAAAAGGCTTGGCTATTTTGGCTTCCAGTTCGGCTCTAATGGTAGCACTGGTAGCTGAATCTGCTGCCTGCACCTTTACAGAGGGTTTATAAGTAGCATGATTTACCAGGTTCTTTAACTGGTAGGGTGTTAGTGTCCATACGACTATTTGTATACTTCGGTTGGTGGCATCTGTTAACGTAACATGGGTGGCACCTACTGCCTGCAATGCTTTTAACCGAACTTTTCCATTTTCTACTACTGCACTTACAGCGTCAGGATGGGCAACGGTTGCTTGTGTTACTACAAGATTGTTCTCAGGTGTATACAAAGAATCTTCGCCCAGCCACAGTTCGATAGCTGTTTCTTTCGGTGGTTCGGGCTCGGGGATTGTTTCTTTTTTGGTGCAGGCAGTGAAAAACAGTATAAAGGCTGAGAATAGTAACAGGTTTATCAGTTTCATATATACTAATAAGAGCTATGGTTAATGGGAGATATTTTTAAAAATACATAAATTATATTTTGGTTTGCTAAACAGTAACGCTTTTATTTTTGTATAATACCTTGTTTTCAGAAATTAAGCTTCTTTTCTCCCCATCGTTGGCATTCATTCCTCCCCCTCGTTGGTGTTATCACCAATGAGCTGTTTCCTATCGTTTAGGTTAAAGATTACAAACAATCTGGATAAGAAAGATCCTTGGTGCAAAAAGATTTTATCTCTTCAAAGTGCCTTAGGTTGACAGCATTGGATAGATGGTTATAGTGCTGCCATTATTTTGTTGGTTTACATGATCTGGCAGGTGTAACTTAATTGGTTGGCTTAGTGTAAAATCAGATGTAACTGTCTGAATTTGCTTTAAAACGGGATTGGTTCATCCGATGTTCTATCTTCTTAAAAGATGTTGAGTATCAGAAAGTTTGTATAAGTACGGTTACATTTATACGTAGCTCGTTTACCAACGTGTAAACTATACTTACAATTTATACACTCATGTACATAGTTACATCTTATTGCAAACCCACTCAACACCTGTTTATGTTGTTAGGCGTTATTTTTTGCCTGGTTAGTTGTCAAAACGAATTGATTAAACCTAAACTACCAGCCAGTACGGACACAAAAGCTCACTCTAGTGAACGGAAGGTCCCTATCCTGCAACTTGAAAGAGGTGGTTTATATTCTTTTACGTATACAGGCCTTTCACTCAACAATGTTTTTGCCTATAAGGGCTTAGTTCCTGGGTATGGATATTATTTTAACTGTATTTACCCAAAGGGTTCTAGTAAGCCTAGTGCTATTCGTGTTGAATTAGGATCTCTTCATGAACTTCAGGGATACATTTATTTGACATATAATTCTGCCGGATATGTTTCTGAAGCTACATATGATTCAGATTTTAAGCATACACAATGGATTTTTGACTATGATACGAAAGGTCGTATGACATTGTATTATGAGAACAATGTCAAAGCAGGTTTGTTTCTCTATACAATAATCACCTACAAAGGTGCAAATGTCTCCAAAGTGGATAATTATTTAGTATCTGGTTCTGACAAGATAGAGGAACATTTTTCTGTAACAGAAACAGATTCTACATTAAAGCATCCTTTCTCTGTAACCAATTCTTATGGTCGGTTGCTGGTAATGATTGCTGAAAATTTTAGTCAGCATACCATAAATGGGAAGCCTTTCAGGGGACTAAGTTATTTGAGTATGTACGGGACTAATGTCATTAAAAGAGTGAATCTGAAAAGTAGTTCGGTGCTGAATGGTATTGTACGCGAGGATTCGGGTTCCTTTCTGGCTGTTTACAAGACAGATGCTTCCGGATTAGTAACCAGTTATGACTCTTACTCCGGCTATTATGGCAATTGGGATGAAAGCTTTGCTTATCAAACATTCTCATTGTATCTACCTGATTTTCCCTGATACACTTCCGGAAGATTATTGAACTTCTTTATTTGGTTGCAAAGTCAGGCGAGAGAGTCTGACTTTTGCGTTTGTATCCCTTTACCCTAGCTAAGGAACGAATGTTTTGTAGGTAGGGAGTAAAAATTGTATAAATTTATAATTGTTAGCCCAATATAAATCTGGTCGTTAAGCTTGTTTAAGAATAGTTTAGACAACCTCTGAGACAATCGCTATTTTTGTAAATGATCGAATCACAACCGATACATGTTTTCGCACCTCAGGCACTGGATGTCAAAGATCCAGCTGCGGGTTATTTTGCTGCCGTTTCACTGGATGATTTTTCGGCTGAGAGTGTAGCAGCAACAACTGTTTACAGTCGCAAGGACTTTTATAAGATATCACTAGTGACTGGAAATAGCTCCTATTATTATCAGGATAATGAATACAAGATACATACTGGCGAATGGGTTCTGGTTTTTACCAATTGTGAAACCCCTTACCGGTGGGAAATACATGAAGGTAGTTGTAGTGGGTACAGCTGCATGTTCACCGAAGATTTCCTTCCGTTACATACCTATATTCGTCCCACAGACTGGGCTGTTTTCAATGGGAGTGCCCAATCGGTGTTTAAACTGACTGATCAGGAAAGAACATTTTTTGCGGATCTTTTTCAGAAAATGATTACCGAGCAGGCTTCAGCCTATGCCTATAAATATGACCTGTTGTTTATATATGTACTGGAATGCATCCATGGTGCATTAAAACTACAACCTGACTCCATGCCACGCAGTCAGACGGCTGCGAGCCGGCTCACAGAAGCCTTCAAAAACCTGCTGTCAGGCCAGTTTCCGCTACTATACCCACATCAGCAACTTACACTACGGACGGCACAGCACTATGCAGACAGGCTGGCTGTACATACCAATTATCTGAATAGGGCACTGAAGGAGGTGACAGGTAAAACCACTACCCAACTGATTAATGAACGACTGATGCAGGAAGCTCGTGCCTTACTTATTCATTCCAACTGGAGTATCAGCCAGATTAGTACTAGTCTGGGTTTTGAGGAACCTACACATTTTGCCAGAGCCTTTCGCACACATACAGGTCAAGCTCCGTCTTCCTTTCGCTGATGGTTTGATTTGGGTCCGTATTGGTTTGAATCCGGTTAGCACACACCACCAGATGCGTCCTAATTTTGTATGGTAATACATTCATAAAAAGACGATACAAAATGAAAACATGGTTTATAACCGGTACTTCCACTGGGTTTGGCAGAGTACTGACTGAAAAATTACTGGAGAAAGGCGACCGGGTAGTGGCTACCGTACGCAAAGCAGATGCGTTGGACAAACTCAAAGCACAGTATCCGGACAATTTATGGATTTCAGTGTTGGATGTAACAGACAATGAAGCAATAAAAAGAGTGGTGGATCAGGCCTTTGCAGATGTGGGTCAAATTGACGTAGTGGTTAACAATGCAGGTTATGCCCTGTTTTGTGCTGTTGAGGAGGCGAGTGACGAACAAATTAGCCAACAAATTGAGACGAATATCATCGGTTCAATACAGGTCATTCGGGCTGCCTTGCCACATTTGAGAAAACAAGGCCATGGTCGGATTCTTCAGGTGTCTTCTGCAGGAGGGCAAACTACCTACCCTAATTTTGGCTACTACCATACCACCAAATGGGGTATCGAAGGATTTTGTGATACTATCTCCAAAGAACTGGCGCCTCTGAATATTGGAGTTACGATTGTAGAGCCTGGGGCACATGCGACCTCGTTTGGAGCAGGTCTGGCAACAGCACCCGTGATGGAAGCCTATGAAAATACGCCTGCTGGCGATGTAAGGCGTGCTATCGCAACTGGCACATTCCCGATCCGTAATGATGTAGATAGATCCGTGCAGGCCATTATAAACAGTATAGACATTTCTCCGGCTCCATTGCGATTGGCTCTTGGAGGTGATGCCTATCGTGATATGCGTGCAGCATTAGTGGCAAGGCTGGAAGCATTGGATGCACAGAAAGAACTGGCTCTATCTATTGAGAACAATGACTAACACCTATCCGTGTCGGTTCTCCTCTTTCAAACAGGGGGAACCGATACTCTGTTATCCTATCTGGAGAGAACCATCCGTCTAATCACCGCTTTTACATCCCCTAATCATACCTATCTGACAGAGAGAGTCTCACGTTTGGGAAAAGCTTGAGAAGACATGATAGGAGACTAAGCTTCCTGTTATTTACGGAATACGTATTGGCGGTGTAAAGTGCCCCAGCTCCGCAGCTCTCTAATTACATTCACTAAACTTTCGCCGTGTGGGGTAAGTTCATATTCTACCGTTATCGGCTTTGTCTGCATCACTTTGCGCTGGATCAGTTCGTTTAGCTCCAGTTCCTTTAATTCCTTAGAAAGCATTTTGGCTGCGATACCGTCTACCCGTCTTCGTAAGTCCAGAAAGCGCATGGTACCATATATCATCAGGCATCCGATGATTTGGATCTTCCATTTTCCTGAAAGCAGGATCATTGTATCCTTAATGGCCAACAGACCCTCTTTCCCGCATTTAATAGATTCAATGCGTTGTTCGCTGATATATTCTTCGTGTATTTCCATAACGAATATAAAGATAAAGAATGTCAATGAGGTTTCATCAACGAAACCGGTTTCCTCCAGGAAACCCATAGTGAATGTTAGCGATTGCCCCTCTTATTTTGCCTCATCCTTACAATGAAGGCATTGGCGTATGGCGATACTATCCTTTTTCAGATCGTCGTTGTGGCCACGCCGCTCAGTGTAATTTAATTGTTTTCACTTACTAAAAATGAAACGCATGATTCTAGTAACAGGGGCTACCGGTCACTTAGGTGGCTCAATCGTAAAACACCTGCTAACAAAAATACCAGCAGACCAGATTGTTGTATTGGTCCGTGATGAAAACAAGGCCACTCATCTGAAAGCAGCTGGGGTTCACATTCGGATTGGTGATTATCACGATCCGGCTTCGCTTACCGGTGCATTCGTTAATGTGGAGAAGGCAGTACTCGTAAGTTCAAGTGACTTCAACGACCGTCTGGGGCAGCATAAAAACGTGATTGATGCAGCTAAGCTGGCAGGTGTCAGGCATTTTGTGTATACAGGTGTAAGTATGAAGGATATACATACCTCAGTATTACGGGATTTTATGATTGATCATTTTCAAACCGAAGAGTATGTGAAAGACAGCGGTATGAAGTATACGTTTATGCGTCATAATCTGTATGCTGAAATGATTCCCTTTTATGTAGGACATCAGGTACTGGAAAAGGGTATTGTATTTCCGGCTGGCGAAGGGCGTATTCCGTTTGCTCTTCGGGACGAAATGGGAGAGGCCAACGCCAATGTGCTTACCACCGAAGGCCATGAAGACCGTATCTATTCTATTGCCAGTGAGGTTGATTATTCTTTTCAGGATATCGCCGACATTCTTTCTGAGTTGTCAGGAAAGAGAATTACATACACCAATCCTGATACCACCCGCTTTACCGAATCGCTGAAAGCTGCAGGATTGCCGAATCATATTGTACAAATTGCAAGCGGGTTCTCTACTGCTATGCGCAATGGGGATTTTGATGTACCTGGCACAGACCTGAAAAACCTGCTGGGTCGTAAGCCTGCTGGTTTAAAGGAATACTTGCAACAGATCTATCTGGGTGTTTGAAATTGGTATCTGACCTGTCTGAAGATATACGTTCTACTAAAATTCTTATCCAGTCTGCTGAACGTATCTGTGAACAGCGAAACCAGATTTCAACCAATAAGCTGGAACGTGACAGACACCTTATCATGTTCCATAATTTTTTCAATTTTCAAGGTTTTACCTTTCACCCTTTTTTGTCCTCCTGAAACTACCTTCCCGCCACGGCGGGACAAGCGTAACAAGACCGGCGGCCTTTGTATTCTTGAATGTATTTTTTCTCTCACAATACAAACATAGCTCTATTTGTCACAGGATTCTTTCAGAAGGACAGAAGGGAGTGGGTTTCTTTGAGTCAGAAGCCTACCAATACACAAAACAACCGAATGGAAATGTGATAGAAAGTGGATATAATCTATTGGTTGTTGATTATCAATATATTATCTTTCTAATGTATCTTTAGTTACTGGACTGATACGGGTGCAACTAAAGGGATCAAGTACGAAGAGGAAACTTCATAAGAGTTATAAATACATAGATTTTCTTTACCGGATTAGCTGTATGCCGACCCTGGTATGGGTTGCCGTAGTTTACTTTTTTAGCTTTCTACTTCTCAATCACTTACCTATGACAACCTCTACTTCCGTACCTGTACGCTCACTACTGCTGGTAGTACTGAACTTTGCTTTATCCGGATCCCATGTGTTTGGTCAGCCGACTTCCTGGACAGACAAGAATGTCAAGATAAGTACAACAGGAGAGCTTACCATTAAACCCTCCCAAACATCTTCTGCTCATGATTTTGATTTTTTGGAAGGCAAATGGAAACTTGATGATAAAAAGCTAAAAAGCAGGTTGAGCAATTCTACGGAATGGATCAAATTTGAGTCGACAGTAGAAATGCGGAAGCTATTGAATGGAATCGGAAACATGGATATTTATAAAACGACACTGGATGGTAAACCACTGGAAGGAGTTGCCCTGCGGTTATTCAATCCGGAAACAAGGTTATGGAGCATCTATTGGGCCGATAGCAACAGAGGGGTAATGGACCCGCCTATGGTGGGTTCCTTTGAAGGCGATATCGGTATGTTTTATTGCAAAGATGTGTTTAAAGGAAAACCTATTATCGTGATGTTTCACTGGGATAAAACAGACAAAAATAATCCCGTCTGGAGTCAGGCTTTTTCTCCGGATAATGGCGTAAGCTGGGAGTGGAACGCTACGAATACATCCCATCGGGTGAAGTAATCAAACTCCAAAGATTGACAGTTAGAAATATAGACTACTATTGTGTACATTTATTCTGACACCAAACCCGTTTACATCATGAATTTTAGCAAATTAGTACCCAATGTATTTTACCAGGATATTACGGATGGGCTAAAGCTCTTCGTAGATTGCCTGGAATTTGAAGTTTCACACAACGAGCTACATGCCCCACAACGATTCTGTGTGCTGGCAAAAGGTGATTTACGAATCAACCTGTTTGAGGATGCCAACCTGGCCAAAGAACACAATCCGGAATTCAGGTTAGTAACCAATGACATTGAAGGAGTGTACAGCAAAGTATCTTCTTCACATCCCGAATTCTTGCACCCTAATCTTAACACGGTAACCCTTAGACCCTGGGGTGCCAGAGAATTCGCACTGACGGACAAACAACTCGGTATTGTCATTCAACAATGGTAGCCAGATCATAACAGACAAACTGGTTATAAAGTTTGTTGTTCTTACTTATTGGCAGGTTCACTATTTTTCCGTTTTTCCTACTTTCACAAAGTCTCTGCTTTCCTGCATCTCTCATTTTCCTACCTGCCTTTCCCTCTCTTTCTAAAAATAGCTCATGTTTGAGAGGATGAGTGAAAAATAGTTTGTATCAGCAAGGATACTTTCGACTGTTGGCAAAACTCGCCATACTGTTTACCTATGAACAATTTGTTGTTTGTAAGTGAACGTTTCAATCCTCTGGAATATAGAAACGCACAGATATAGGATATTGAGAAGTTCATATGGCGTAGAACTGACAATACCATCGCTTTGCGGGGAACATACAAAAATATGATTGCCTGTTTTTTTTAAATTCCTGGGATAAGTATAACAGGCTACTAATTTTAGGCTGTCAAATGTTATATCTTACTCCTAATCCAATAGGAACGATCACCTATAAAAACAACTTATTCATCTAATGCTTATAAAATGCCCTGGAAATCAATTAATTGTATATGTATTTGTTGTGCTTTCTTTCTTAGCTTGTAAGCCGGTAAAGCTTCAGGGAAGTTATTGTAGTGATAATTCTCCAAAAACTCTCTATACAAATTTACTATTGAAGGATAATGGGGAATATGTCATGCAGGGTGTGGTATCCTACTTTACTCGTTCTACCGTTGTTGAAACAGGAAAGTATTTTCTGGATGGGGAAAAGATCCGTTTTGTTGGCTTAAAATTAGGATATAGCCCTCATACGCTTCATGTAATTGCAAAACCGGATACGTCAATGGGGTATGCCTTGTTCAAAAGAAAAAAAATATTCATTTACAAGAACAATTCAGAACAATGGATTTTGAAAAAGTCTAAACGATGTGAACAGGTTATCTTGACCTATAAGCCAGAATTCTAGGCTCAGGATATTAGTATTGCTGACGTGTGGTATGCCTATGTAGTCATTGGATGCTACAGTCTGACTATGAATGAGATTGCCTATATGTCAAAATTTGAAGGTCCTCAATCCTTTCATGAACATTTCAAAAAACAAACCCGCATGTGCTCTCTTGAATTTTGCCAGTCCTTTATTTAGCAATTTATTGACAGAGTTGTTAGATCCATAGTCCATAGGGGTCATACGGGCAGTGAAAAAAACTTAAATTGTTCCCAATGAGACAAAAGTAGCTACATTTACTTTCTAGTTTACAATTGCCGCCTTCAGATAAGTAGTCATTGTGGGGTAAGCAATTAGTATTGACCATGTTAAAAGTAGGAATATCCGCTATTTCAGCCTGGAAGGTACAAAGTCCAGCGTTGGTAGTGAACTAATCACATATATATGCAAACTTTTCAATCCAATTCTACTCCGGAGAAATCACCTTCGGTTAAGGCTGTTTTTTTTGACATTGATGGCACTCTTGTCAGTTTCACTACCCATACAGTACCCGATTCAACACAAAAGGCTATTAAGGCACTTCAGGAAAAAGGAATCAAGGTAATTATCGCCACAGGACGTTCTATTACAGCTATCGATCATATCCGGTACCTGAATTTTGATGGATTCATCACATTTAATGGGGGATGCTGTGTTGGACCAGATGGAAGTGTATTATTTCGTAAAGCCATTGATCCAAACGACATACAAACATTGCTTGACTACACAGAACACAATCCTCTGAGCTTTTCATTGATGTATGAGAACAGTGTATCGATCAACGATGTCACACCTGAAGTTGCCGGTATGTATGCACACCTGAACCTTCCCGTTCCTCCTTTGGTGCATAGAGAGCATACGGATATCACAGGCGTTCTACAAGCCAACATCTTTCTAAGTCCGGAAGATGAAGTGGCGTTTATGCCAAAGGTGATGCCCAACTGTGTAGCCTCCCGATGGACTCCGTTGTTTGCAGATGTGAATCCCATAGGGCAAAGCAAACAGGTAGGTATCGATGTTTTCTGCCAGTATTTCGGAATTGACGTCTCCGAGACCATGTCGTTCGGAGATGGAGGAAATGATATTACCATGTTGAAATACACCGGAATAGGGGTGGCAATGGGCAATGCCAACGAGAATGTAAAAGAGATTGCAGATTACATCACAGAGGATGTGGACAACGATGGTGTATTTAAGGCATTGGTACATTTTAAGGTGATTTAGATAAATCCCTACCTTCTTAATGCATGAAACCTCCTTTACCTTTTAGAAAGAAAATCTCCTTCTTTCTAAAAATAATCTTCTCTCCGTCCTTCTGGAAAGAATTCTCCCTTTTGTCCTTCTGAAAGAATCTTGTGACAAATAGAGTTGCGTTTGGTTTCTGTGAGAAAAAAATCCTCTCCAAACCCAACTACCACTAACCTTGTCACAGGTTCCTTCCAGATGGATAGCGTATTTTTTGTAAGAAGATATTGTTTAGTGAATTCAGTTGGTAATTATCTTGTTGCTTGTCAGGGTGTTATCGATGAGGATTTAACTTCGGTTAGAGCAAAGGAAAAAATATTTCCATTTTGAAACATATGTTTCAAAAAAAGATATACATTTGTGAAGCAATATAGAGTAAACAAATGGCAAGGAATGTTGAATTTGATGAAGAGGTAGCAATCCAAAAGGCTATGGAAGTCTTTTCGGAGAAGGGCTATAACGGCACTTCGCTTCGTGACCTGACCGATGCCATGAAAATAAACAGTAGCAGCCTCTATAATACCATTGGTGATAAACAGGAGTTGTTTGTCCGATGTGTGAAGCACTATACAGAGATCCGGAAAAGAGATCTTCAAAAGCGGGCTACAAGTGCTGAATCACCCTTTACCATATTGGTAAACTACATTCATGATGCTGTGGCGGAGATTGTCAGTGGCGCTGAGAGCTGTATGACTGTCAAGGCAGCTTTTGAAGTGGCAACCAATGATCAGCGAATAAAGGATATCCTAAAGGAAGATAGCGAATACTCCTATCAGTTTATATGCTCTCATATTGCAAAAGCTATGGACAAGGGTGAAATCTCCAGCGAAGAAGATCCTCAGCTTTTGGCAGATTACTTTATCAGTACCTGGACTGGCTGGAATGAATCGTATATTCTGTACAAAGATCCTGTCAAAATCCAGCGAATGGCCAATTATTTCATTAAACAACTTTCCAAATAAATTTTTTTACCCATTTCTGAAACAAGCATTTCAGAATTAAGAACTAATCTATCAAATCTTGCACGCCTTATTTTGAAACATTCATTTCACAATTAATCACACCCTCAATTACCATGAAAAATCAACAAAATCACAGTACAGAACTTAACGGAAAAACAGCGCTTGTCACCGGAGGAACCAAAGGAATCGGAAAAGCTATCGCAGATCGTTTGGCAGAAGCAGGTGCTCAGGTTATCGTAACAGCCCGAAATCATCCTGGCGATGCCGACTTGGACCATTATTTTATTGCAGCCGATTTAACTCAGCCGGAAGATGTCACAAAAATGGCAGAGGAGATAAATGAAAAGTTTGGAACAGTAGATATTCTCATTGATAACATAGGTGGCTTAACCACTCCTGGAGGAGGGTATAGTACCTTAACCGATGAGCACTGGGAAAATGAACTGCAACTGAATCTACTGGCTGCTATCCGACTAGACAGAACCTTATTGCCTAAAATGGTTGATCAGCAAAGTGGTGTGATTATTCATATCTCCTCTGTAGCAGGCAAACAGCCTCTGTGGAATCTCAATATGGCGTATGCAGTTTCCAAAGCCGCACTGAATAGTTATAGCAAAACATTAGCGACCGAACTTGCCTCCAAAGGTGTGCGTGTCCTAACTGTATCTCCGGGGGCTACTAAAACACCGCCTATGGTAAAAGTGATAGAAGATTTTGCTACTGCTTTGGGCCTATCATTTGAAGAGGGACAAGCTCAATTGATGAGTCAGGTAGGGGGTATCCCGATGGGACGGATGGCTGAACCGGAAGAGGTAGCATCGCTGGTTCATTTTCTGGTATCACCAGCAGCTGCGTATCTCACCGGAACCAACTATGCTATCGATGGCGGATCGCTGCCTGTTGTAGTATAAGTAGATTCGTTACATGACAGCATTGAGCGAATAGTAAAATCTATTTCTATAATTCATTCCACGCCTTTCGTTTTGCCTACAACGAAAGGCGTTTTGACTAAATATGACTTAGTGAAACTGCTGACCTTTGTATTGTTAAAACGACAAAACAATGGAACTAAAAAACAGCACAATCCTGATTACAGGCGGCACAAGCGGTATCGGTTTGGAATTCGTAAAACAACTGACACAGCAAAGAGCAAACATAATCATCACAGGACGTAACCTGGACAAACTGAACGAAACCAAACGACAATTTCCTCAAGTTGCCATCTTCCAAAGCGACGTCAGTAATCCCAAAGACATTGAAGCACTTTACCAAAAGGTTACCAGGCAGTTTCCCAATCTGAACATTATTATCAATAATGCGGGTATTATGCGTAATCTGAGCTTACACGATACCAGTATGAGTCTGGAGAACATTACAGCAGAACTGGATATAGATCTGTCAGGCGTGATTCAGATGAATCATCAGTTTTTGCCTCACCTGAAAACTCAACAATCGGCTGCTATCGTAAATATTTCATCGGGGCTGGCTTTTATTCCTTTTCCTGTATCACCCATTTATAGTGCAGCAAAAGCAGGTTTACATGCTTACACCCGGGTACTGCGATTGCAGCTTAAGAATACTCCTGTAAAGGTATTCGAAATCGCTCCTCCAGCTACTGATACGTCACTGGGAGATGCATTTACAGGATTAGTAGATCCCAGTATGAATATGAAAGTGGATAAGATGGTAAGCCAGTCTATTCAGGGGCTTTTGAAAGACAACCTGGAAATTAAGCCTGGTATGTCAAAGATGATGAAGACATTAGGTCGCTTTGCTCCGGACTTTGCACTTAATTTCATGCATTCATCTATCGAAAAGGCAAGACGAAATAAGTAACTTTGAGATATGGAAAATACAAAACCTATTCGGATAAAAACGATAAGTGAATTTCATAAACTGAGAGCTTTGCCTAAGCCTGCACACCCGCTTATCAGCATCGTGGATTATTCAGATATTCGTTTTTTTCCGGAAGAAGGGAAGGAGGTAGTTGCCATATTTGACTTTTACTCCATTTCTATTAAGTCAGGGGTAACTGGAAAACTGAAATATGGTCAGCAACAATACGATTTTGATGAAGGCATTATGTTCTTCATCGGGCCTAATCAGGTATTTGGCGTAGAGATAGATCAGGAGGAATTACAAAAAGCGACAGGTTGGATTATGCTCATTCATCCGGATTTTCTCTGGAATACGTCTTTGGGGAAAAACATGAAGAAGTACGAGTTCTTTCACTATGCCGTAAACGAAGCACTCTTTCTTTCTGAAAAAGAAGAAATGATCATTAACGGCATTGTGCAGAATATTCAGAATGAGTACCACTCAAACATTGATAAGTTCAGTCAGGATATTATTATCTCGCAACTTGAAACGCTGCTCAACTACAGCGAACGCTTTTACAGTCGTCAGTTTCTTACCCGAAAAATAAGCAGCCATCAAATCCTTGACCGACTGGAGAAGGTATTGACTGATTATTTCAATAGTGAAGATTTACTTATAAAAGGAGTGCCTACAGTGCAGTATATTTCAGATCAACTGAATGTTTCACCCACCTATCTGCGTAGTTTGCTCAAAGTGCTGACAGGGCAAAATACCCAGCAGCATATACACAACAAGCTGATTGAAAAAGCAAAAGAAAAACTATCTACCACTGAATTGACGGTAAGTGAAATAGCCTATGAGCTGGGCTTTGAGCATATGCAATCGTTTAGTAAGTTATTCAAAACAAAGACCAATCTGTCTCCGCTGGAATTCCGGCAATCGTTTAGTTGACTATTGTAATAGGGTTTACCTACAGGAAAGCTCTCTATATTTTTTGCGTTGCCAGCCCTCGAGGTAGGAATGCATCAGATATCGCAGTGACTGAACCCGTTCAGGTTCTGTTTCCTCCAACTTCTTTATCTGAGAAGACAAGTGATCTATAAATAGCTGCCAATCTGCTTCCGATATAGTAGATAATTCATTATCCAGATCCTGCTCACAACGGGCACTGGCTAGCTGTTCAGAGATTTGCGTAACAATAGGCGTAATGGACATATTTTGAGCTGGTAAAAGCAGTAGAACCTTTTCATAAGCTCTATGGTAAACATATTTTTTGAGTAAAAGAGTCAATACCTATTAAGTAGGTATACGGAGGATTGTTATTTGTTGTTAAATAAAAGGTTATGCTTTTTTATAGGGATAGAATATCCTTCGCTACAATCGATAAATCATTGTTCAGCTGATGTCCTCCTTTAGGTAGTTTACGGACAATCGCCTGTGGTAGATTTTGTGTATAAAACTCCAGATTGGTGAATGGTACTACTTCATCATCCTGACTATGGTAGAGAAAAACCGGAAGGTTTTCTGGTAGCTTATCCGCAAAGTTCTGGTTTAGTTTAAGGCCCTGTTTCCATTCTTCGTCACCACTCCAAAACGGGGTAGAAATAAGAAAGAGTCCAGCCATCTTTTTATGAAGTTGACTTTCTGATAGGTATTTTAATAGCATTGATGCACCCAATGAGTGTCCCACCAGAATAATTGAGCCATTGAGTAAAGAGAGTTCTTTATCAATTTGCTTTTTTCGACCAAAATCGGGTTCTGGTTCCTCAGGTAGGAAGGGATAATGCACCACATACGTTTCACCTAAGACTTCTCGCAAAGAAGTAACAAGTTTAGCATCGGCGGTATAATCTTCTTCACCTCCTCCGCCTTGTATAAAGAGCACATGCTTTTTCATAATAATAAAAGATAAGTTCTGTTTGTTTTCTGGTACGAACAAAGTTAAAACAGATCAATCTCTCATGTGCAGGGTAGTTGCGACAATATAAGGGTGTTTTGCGACCATCCTCTTTTCCTTCATTCTCTTGATACTATCTATCTTACCAGCCAGTTTACCTACTGGGTTAGATTAGTCGCAGAGCTGCTTTTTCCTGGATAATTGCTTGTACAGAACGTTTTTCAATTTTGCTTTCCAGCCATGAGATCATATCAAAATACAAAAAGGCCCGTTTCTCATACTCACTGTTGAGCAACGGCAGTAACTGATTGCGTAATTCCACAAATCGCCGGGTGAGTTCCTCTTCATCCGGATCATCGTGAAGCTTCTTGAGAAAGCCAAGAATATATTTCTGGAACAAATGCAAATCCTCCTTCATCAACAAAAAGCGGTACGTAGATCGGATGTAATACTTAATTACATCCCGGTTGTCCAGTTCAAAATGGGCGATCAGCGTAATGATTCGTGCAAAACACTGCAGATCTTCCCGCATATCGGCATTGGGAATATTGATAATACCTCCCATCCACCGAACAGCGTGCCTAAACTGGCTGGCACCAAAGTAAAGGCAAGCAATTTTGTAGTAAAAGATCAATACCGAATGTTTATCCAGTACATCCATCAACTGCAGAATCTGTTTTTCATGTCCATTCATAATTACTTCAATGCCTTTAGAGAAGTCACCCGTCATAAAGTACTGATTAATCTCATGCACATAATAGTACTTAAGCAGTCGAATCCGAATGCTTTCGTTGATATGCACGGAAGGGATCAGATCAATGGAATGAAGTTTCTGATTGGTTTCAACAAACTCGGCATACTTGTATAATTTATTCTGGGCAATCAACAAACTGTTTAATGCCTGCAAATAGCTCTCTATATTGCCTTGAAGTAGGAGAGGCATACTCTCATACAATGCCACCAGTCTTTGGGCTGCTGTGTACCCATTCTCAAATGCCTGAATGAAAAAGTAATAACCCACATACAGACGATACAAGTATATTTTTTCGATAGACGATAGCTTTTCTTCTTCAATAGGAGGGATAGTAGTATGAAAATAATCCTTTACTTTCAGATACTCATGCTCATTTCGAATATAGCCAATACGGGTGTAGAGAGAATTAAGCCGGATAGCGAGATTGGAGAAAACGTTGATATTGTTAATCTGCTCAGTTATCTGGCTGGTTTCCCGGATAATTTCATCTACCTGACTGGTAGTGCCATGGCTGTTGGTAAACAAAAGAATCCTTTTTTCAAGCTTGATAATCTCAAGCTGTAATTCCAGGTTTCCATTGGCAATGGCCAGTTTTTTAGCTTTTCGTAAACAGGATAAACCCTGCTGATACAAGCGTTTATTGAATAAAAGCTGAGCAAAATCAATCTGCTCACGAATCTGTACATCACCCATTTTGGCCAGGTGAAACTGCCGGATACTTTGCAGAATTTTTTCGTAGAGATATGCTTTTAGATTCGAAAGTTGAGAAGGCTTTAAGGAGGGCTCTTCCTGCAAAAGCTTGTCCTCGTCAAACTCTGGCTGGGTATTAATTAAATCAAATAGTAATAAAACCTTGCGATCTTCCTGCTGCCCTCCACTAAGCATAAACCGTTTAAAATATCGCTTTTCATTTTTGTCCAGTGATTTTATTAAATCGAATAAGGTTTTAGACTTGCCCTTTGACATCGTAATTCTATAAACTTTAAATGCTCGTTTTTCGGGTTGCAATCTATTTTTTATTTCAACTACTACAGCTTGGAAACTGTAATTATCTAAAAGCTTCTTTTTTACTTGGAAACCGGAGTTTACACAAGTGGTATTACAGGATATAGTGATAGAATAGATAGATTAGGTAGTATTGTCTGCTTCTTAAAAACCGGAATTATACAATTTATTGTCTCTTGCTTTCCAGCCATGAAAAATATATTTGCGGTATCTGATTCAGGAATTATCCAATTTGAATATAAACATGGAGAATGCAAAAAACGGTGCCTGGGTCTTAATTGAGACCCTTGAACAACTGGGAGTAGAATACATTTTTGGCTACTCAGGAGGAGCTGCATTGCCCTTGTTTGATGCGCTGTATCATTCTTCTATCAAGTTAATTCTAACAAGGCACGAACAGGGAGCTACTCACATGGCTGATGGCTATGCCCGAGTTACCGGAAAGCCAGGAGTAGTATTGGTTACCAGTGGTCCTGGCGCTACCAACACCATTACAGGGATGATGACTGCCCAGATGGATTCAGTGCCTATGATTGTACTTACAGGGCAGACTATTACCAGTTTGTTGGGGTTGGATGCTTTTCAGGAAGCTGATATTTTTGGCATGACCATGTCTGTCGTAAAGCACAATTACCTGATAAAAAATACGGCTGACATCTCCCGAATTACCAGAGAGGCTTTTCATATTGCTACCTCCGGGCGTCCTGGTCCAGTCTTAATAGATCTACCCAAGGATGTTACTTCAGCTCCATTCAACGGCTCACTTACGGACCAAATAGACCTTCCGGCTTTTCAGCTTCCCGCCCGACCCAATCCTGAGAGTGTACAGAGTTTGGCTGATTTGATTAATCTATCCCGTAAACCAATTCTGTTAGTGGGACATGGAGCTTTACTTTCAGGTGCTGCCACAGAAGTACGTGCCTTGGCAGAACTGATTCAGGCTCCTGTTACCAACACCTTATTGGGGAAAGGAGGATTTCCTGAAACACATCCTTTATCGTTGGGTATGCTGGGAATGTATGGCACTGTATATGCCAATAAAGCTTTGCTGGAATGTGACCTGATTCTGTCCATTGGCTGCCGCTGGGATGATCGGATTAATGGGAATCCGAAGAAGTTTTGTCCACAAGCCAAAAAGCTGCATATCGATATTGACCCTGCTGAAATTGGTAAGATCGTAGTTCCTGACGCCTATGCTATAGGAGATGCTAAGCAGGTATTACAAGAGCTACTTCCACTGGTACATCCGCTGGACACACAAGAATGGGTAGAGCAGGTACAGGAACTGAAAAGGTTATACCCCTTACAGTACAGGCCTTTCAACGGCAATATTCCGGAAGGCTTAGCTTCCTTGCGAGCACAGCATGTGATTGATGTACTTTACCAGTTGACGAATGGAAACGCCATTGTTACTACAGATGTAGGCCAGCATCAGATGTGGGCTGCTCAGTATTTTAAAACAGACCAGCCCGATACCTGGCTTTCTTCAGGAGGAGCAGGTACTATGGGTTTTGGATTTCCGGCCGCAATTGGTGCCCAGCTCGCCAGACCGGATCAGCAAGTGATTGCTATTGTGGGAGATGGTGGTTTTCAAATGACTCTTTGCGAACTGTCTACAGCTGCCCTTCACAAGCTTCCGCTGAAGATCCTGGTGATTGACAATAAATATCTGGGAATGGTGCGACAATGGCAGGAGTTTTTCCTGGATGGGCGCTATAGTGGCACTGACCTGGAAGGAAATCCTGATTTTTGTATGCTGGCTCAGGCTTATGGGGTAAAAGCCTTTCGCATTACAAAAGAAGAAGAACTGGAACAAACCCTGGCTGAAGCCCTTGCTTACCAGTCTGGTCCCTGTCTGATTCACGCCGAGGTGGTCAAAGAGGATAATGTATTTCCTATGATTCCTGCAGGTCAGTCTATTCACGAAATGATTACCGAATCACCGACTGTTCCCTTACAAATGCCGGAGGGAAGTACATAGACAAATGTTAATTACCTATATCAATTTTTAACCCAACATATTCCTATGGAAACGCAACATACTTTTTCGCTGATTTATGCTAGAAAACCAGGTATCCTTATCCGGGTTGCCCTTGTACTGGAACGCCGGGGATACACCATTGAGTCAATGAATACCAGCCCGTATGATTCTAACCCCGACTATTGGGAAATGATACTTACCACAGAGGGTGATCCGGCAAAACTGGAACAGGTAACCCGACAATTGGCAAAGCTTATTGACGTCTTTGCTGTACAGGTACTCAAGGAAGTGTACTGCTGAGGATAAGTTGTGGAGTTCCAGGAATCCTCTTCTGATTCTGCTCGGTTGACTGTTGCTGACAAGATTCATTATACAAGGGCTATTCCTTTTCTAGTTTAGTAAGCATTTGTATATTTAGTTGTTCGTGAGTGTTTTGCAACTAAAACTTACTTTAAACTATAAAATGAGTTATGAAATTACTTAACTATAAAGCTCAATTTCGTTCGTATAAAATGCTGAAGGTATTGAGTATACTGTTTGTGATGGTATTTTCCTTTGGTAAGGTGGCTACTGCACAGGAAAAAAAGCAAATGGTCAGACTGGCTAAGATCAAAGTTGATCCTGTACAATTGAAAAATTATACCACAGCATTAAATGAGCAAATGAATACCGCTATCCGGGTTGAACCGGGAGTCTTAACCTATTATGCTGTAGCTGATAAAAGCAATCCCTCAAATATAACCATCCTTGAAATCTATGCTGATACAGCTGCCTACAAATCCCACATAGAAACTGCCCATTTCAAGAAATACAAAGAAACTGTAAAACATATGGTGAAGTCGTTAGAGCTGGTAGATGTTACTTTGATTAATTCCGCTAAGAAACCGGGTATGTAAGATTTGAGCTGATAAATCCCAGCAGTCTTTATCAGATGAGGCTTTTGGAAGCAAAATAAAAGCCACTGAGATTAGATTTCAGTGGCTTGATCAGATAGCTTCGCTTTGTTACTTAATGGTAATAGTTTTACTCACCCCATCAATAGTTAGTGTGGCCTTATCATCACAGGTACCATCGCCATAATCTAAAACAGCGTTTGAATAACCTTCTGTCTCGATCAGGTAGTTACCGGATACCTTACGATAATTGCATGATTTGGTAGTGAGTATGGGACCTTCGATAGTGGCAGTAAAGGCTGTCCCCTTTTTATTTATTCCTGAGATCTCACCTGTTGTGGATGTAACAGAAGGAGAGTAGCTAGTTCCGCCATTGGGTAAGTTTTCCTTTACATCCAGTTTATAGGACAGTGTATGGGTGCTACTCCATTTTATTTGTGAACCATCTTCATACGTCACCGACGCATTATTATATTTTGTCACTTGCTTTCTGCTGGAATCAATACGGGTTATGGTAACTACATAACTGCCATTGTATGTTCTGCCATTTTCTGTATAGCCATTAAAATCCGGAACCGCAACCTCATAACCATTCTCAATAGTAGTTACCACAAATGTAATCTTTCCCTTAAAGCTCACGCTATCACATACTACGCCTGTTCCATAGTCGAACGTATAAATCCTTTGTCCCGCTTCATTCCTTGTGTAAGTAGAAGTACCACATTCCTGTTCCAGCATTCTATTTAGTCTGGCAGAAGCAGTAGTTTTATTGATTTTACCACTTGATGGGTCTGAATCTCCAAAACCTGAAGCCATGTTGCTAATTGTTTCCAGCTCGGCCAGTAGGTCTATCGTTGCCTGAGCAGAGGTAAAGTTTTGTTCGGATGAAGGTTTCACCTCTTCCTCTTTTTTGCAACCTGCCAAAATGGTTACAATGAGAGCGAGTGCAAAAATACGATAGACAAGCGTGTTTTTTTTCATAGCAGTTTTAATGTATCTGTTTACAGTGAGTGTATAATAGGTATTACAATCGTTTTAATTAAATATAAACTAAGTTCGTGATTTATAGTTGGCGGTAACATATATACATAGTTATAGATAAAGTGATTTATGTAAGAAAGCAGATGGATTTAGTTTAAAGGACTATAAAATACAGGAAAGTATACAGGATAAGCTATCATTTAATTTATAGTGGACTCATTTATTCTCATCCTTTCTTCCACCTATACAGGCACGATTTTATACTGAGTATATAGTGAGACCAAATGTGAAGCATATGAATAAGACTACATCTTATCCTATTGTTGGAATAGGCTTTTCAGCAGGAGGGATTGAGGCGCTACAAACGTTTTTGGCGAACTTGCCAGATCCTACAGGGGCTTCCTTTGTGATTATTCCACATCTGTCTGCACAGAATGAAAGTCAGCTGGACAAAGTGCTCAAACGTTACACCCACCTGCAAATACACTGGATTACCGACCATGTTATCCCTCAACCTGAATGTGCTTACCTGTTGCCTCCTGGTAAACAGTTGGACTTTCAGGCTGAGGCTTTTCTACTTAAACCACGCTTAGCCGAACAAAAGATTAATCACATGATTGACCTGGGATTTGCAGCTCTTGCTCAGGCTTTTCAGCGCCGTGTCATTGGCATTGTGTTGTCTGGTATGGGCAACGACGGACTCACTGGTGCCAGAGCTATTGAGCAACAAGGTGGGATCGTACTGGTGCAAAACCCGGAAACAGCTCAGTTTCAGAGTATGCCCAAATCTATAATTTCTCACGACCATCCGGATATGGTGGCCACACCCAAAGAACTCGCAGGCATATTGATACGTATGTTTTAGATTTGATCAGTTACCTGTACCAATCATTTTATCTGTTGAGTACCTCAACTATAGTATATACCTTCAAAAAGCATAAAAGATTATCTATCTTTGCATTCCTACTCTTTAACTGATAAATTGGACAAAGGTAAGGTAAATAGACATATCAGTGAGAAGGACAGCGATCAACTGAGCCATGGCCTAGTCCTGACTTTATATACAGGCATTCATGCAACGTAAACTTATACAATTGTAATTCGTAGAAAAGATGGAAAGAAGAAAATTTATCTCTAATCTATCCGGCTTTGGAGCACTATCTTTGATGAAACCAGATTTGTTATTCAGTAAGACTGTCGTTTCTTCAGCCAATTATACAATTGAGCAATTTGAAGATAAAGGCTTGGCGCATTTTTCATATGCTGTGTTGGCAGACAAAAAAATGATCGTCATAGATCCCAAAAGAGATCCGCAAATCTATTATGACTATGCAAAGCAGCAGGATGCTAAAATTATAGGCATCATTGAGACCCATCCTCATGCGGATTTTGCCAGTGCACACCTGGAGATGCACAAGAAGTTAAATGTACCCATCTATGCCAGTAGTCTGACTAAACCTGGTTATCCGGGTACTGCATTTGATGAGGACGCAATCATTAAACTTTCCGATAAGGTAAGTTTACGGTCGTTGTATACCCCTGGTCATGCACCTGATCATATAGCTGTAGTGCTGGCTGAAAAAGGCAAAGACATTGCCGTATTTTCAGGCGACTCCCTGCTCATTGGTGATGTGGGTCGCCCGGATCTTCGGGATTTCTCTAAGAATGTAGACTCCCAGCGCCAAAAGCTGGCAGAGATGATGTATGACACCATTCATGAGAAGTTTGCCAAACTGAGTGATGAGGTGATTTTATATCCTGCTCATGGTGCGGGTTCTTTGTGTGGAAAGTCTATTCGTAAAGCGGCCGACTCAACTATAGGGTATGAACGACAGCATAATTATGCTTTTGAGAAAAGAACAAAAGCTGAATTTGTAAGCTTGCTCTTGCAGGATCAACCGTTTATTCCCAAGTATTTTCCTTATTCAGTGGGGTTAAACATTCAGGGAGTTCCTGAACTAGCTGCAAGCCTGGCCAAAATCAACCGCTTACCCAAAAATTATCAACCAGAGGCACAGGCTCTGATCATAGATTCCCGTCCGGCAGACGCTTTTAAAGCTTCGTATATTACCGATGCGGTTAACATTCAGAATGGTGGAAGCTTCGCTACCTGGCTAGGAAGTCTGGTATCTCCTGATACACAATTTTATTTGATTGGTGCGGATGAGGAGAGCTTAAAGGGTGTTATACAAAAGGCTGCTTCTATCGGATATGAATCTAAGATAAAAGGTGCCTTTGTCTATGATGCCAAAAACGGAAATCAGTTTGCCGCCCTTGATATAAACTCATTCAAACCAGAAGAAAATAAGTATACGTATCTGGATGTACGAACAACAAAAGAGGTAAAACAGGAACCGGTTTTCAAAAACAGTCTTAACATTCCTTTACAGGAACTAGACAAACGCATGTCAGAGATTCCTACAGACAAACCTATTCTGGTAAACTGTGCCTCTGGCTATCGTTCTGCCACCGCAAGTAGTATGCTTAAAAAGCTGCTACCTACAGTACCTGTATATGACCTTGGAGCCGCAGTAGCAGACTACAAGAATACAGCAGAAGCTAAGAAGTAAAATATGTATAAAGAGTGATTGCTCCAGTACATGACAGGCTGCCAGACTTAGATTTGTTTCCAATCTTGAGGATTTTAAGAATAAAAGTTTCCCGTCGTTGGTGTTTTCACCAACGACTTGTTGCCTCCATTCATATTAGTAATAAAACCGACATAGAGAGGGAACTTAAGGTAGATACAAAGTAGATCTTACTGGTTCGAACGTCCGTTCGGACCTATATTGACAGTAACATCATTGCATTGGAAAAATTGAGCCAAGTTTAAGTTTTTGTTCAAACGGGGCTATATCCACTAATGTAACAATTGTCGCTGTCAAAATATACACTCTACAAAGTTTTACATTGCAAGACCAACATATCATTTCTCTGATAATTGGAAAGCATTATCGGAATTCTGATATTCCTGAGATATAAACAGAATTTCGATAATCTTTCAGTGTGAACCGAGTTCTACTCAAAAACTTTCCCATCGGAAATTCAAATATGTATTCATCTCTGTGTCTGATGACCAGAATTCTGATGATTTTGTATTTCACTTGTATCTGTTTTGCTTTTAAAGATTTGCCGGAATCCCAGTGGAGAAAGTCCGCTCTTGGCCTTGAACAGACGACTAAATGATTGTGGATGTTCAAATCCCAAAACATACGAAATTTCACTTACGGATAGTTCAGTGGTAGAGAGTTTCACCTTGGCCTTTTCAATAATTCGGTCCTGGATATGTTGTTGTGTATTTCGCCCTGTTAGTGCTTTCAATAAACTACTTAAATAGTTGGGCGATATATTCAGTCTTTCGGCTATGAATTGTACACTAGGTAATTCTTGTATTGCTAGATCTGTATTATCAAAATAGCTTATCAGCAGATCTTCCAATCGATTAAGTAGCTGATAATTTTCGGTTTTTCGGGTGAGAAACTGGCGATGATAAAATCGATTGGAAAAGTTGAGCAACACTTCAACCATTGAAATGATGATATCCTGACTGAAGTTATCTGTATGAGTGAAATATTCCTTTTGAATAGTCTGCATCAGTCCAATAATTGTATCTTCTTCTTCTTCCGAAAGATACAGTGCTTCATTGACAGAATAATTAAAGTATTCATACTTTCTGATCTCTTTGGCTAAAGGCGTATTCCACAAAAAGTCAGGATGGATATAGAGTCCCCACCCTGACGTTCTGCCTGTTTTGTTTTCTTCTTTGATCGGAGTTAATGGTCCACAAACTTGGCCGGGTGAAATAAAATACATAACACCACCGTGTATGTTATACTGTTGCTGGCCATATTTATAAGTACTGTCGCCAGAATGTTTAAGTGTAATCGTATAAAAATCAAGTATCCGGCTGGCAAGCATTTTTTCTGATAGCTGCTTTATATCTGCCAGGTTAATCACACTGATCAATAGGTGTTTTGGTGTAGGTAAGCCTAACAATTGATGAAACTCATATATTGTTTTAATCCGGTGCGGTTCTATCACTGACATACTACAATATTACTTATTGCTGTTGATAAATAACAGCAAATTCTCTGGCAAAGTCTTTTAGCTTCACTTTTCCCAATGCCAACTTGTGCCGATCATAATCCTCATAAAAAGTGCCATTATGGATGCTGGCATTCATTTCTACAAAGTTATGTGCAATACTATCATTCATGCCATGTGCTTTTAAGGCCATAAGCTGTTGTTGGTCAGTAAGTATTTGCCATGTCAAATCAGGCTTTCCGATTGCAGTTCCCAAAATAGCAGCAGCTTCAGTACAGGATAGTTCTTCACTCGCCACATAACTGACCTTTCTGTCTGTTTCCTGTGATTCAAGTTCGTTTACTACTGCATCTGCAATATCCAGGTTAGAAACCCATACTACCCTGTCATCTCCACCATAACTTGCTGCAATGCTATTGTGATGTTTTAAAGTATGAATATAGCCTAGCATATTTTTATAAAACCCCGCAGCACGAATAAAGGAAACGTTTACATCCGAGGGTAATGCACGTAAAGTATTTTCAGCATGGTAATGGACACTAATCAGACCACTGCCCGTAGCCTTATCAGCACCAATACTACTCAGATACACTATACGTTTCACACCCGATTTCTCGATAGCTTGTTTGTAGTTAGTAACAAATGTCTCTGCTCGTTTGATTACTTCATCAGCTGTATTAGTAGGGTCGGCAAGATTACCATAGGGAGCCAGCATACAATAGACAGCATCTGCTCCTGTAAACGTATTGATAATAAAGTCAACATCATCTATTATACCAATAGCTGCTCTGGCACCTAGTGCTTCAATTTTTTTTTGTTTGTCGGGATTGCTACTGATAACAGTCACCGAATGGCCTTTTTGTAGTAATTTCTCTGTTAGAGGTTGGCTCACATACCCCAGTGAACCTGTAACGACTATATTCATAATTATCTTTTTTGTTGTATCACAAAGTTCGTGAACAGACAAAAAATCGAGATAACAGAATCTGCGAACTTTTTAACAGAATCTAAGGAAATTTCCGAAGCAATGGTATGTTGTTATTCCAACTGACAAGTCGGATTAGCCGTAGTATGTAATTATGAAGAACGGGAGTATAGAAATCTGGATTTGACTTACTTGTCTGCTGCTTTAGCTAAATTGCAGGTGTAGTTAGTTCCTAAAAAAAATATGTCCTAGACATTATAAAACGACTTAGAAAGCCATCCAAAACGACAAAATATGGACAATACAATAAAAGAAATAATATGGAATCAATTCGGGGCAAGTATTGACATGCTTCTAAACGCAATCTCAAATTGCCCTGACGACTATTTTATAACGAACAAAAGATTTTACTATATAGCTTTTCACAGTACCATTTTTTTAGACTACTATTTGACAATTCCACCCAAAGACTTTTCACCACTACTATCATTTACCCAGAAAGAACCAGCAGAAAGACCAAAAGAAGCTATTGACGATTTAATACCTGACAAAATTTATAGCAAACAAGAAATAGTAGAATATCTTAAACAAAGCCGGGAAAAGTGCAGACAACTGATTTATGCGCTGACTGATGAAACGTTAAATGAACGGTTTAAAGAGGGAGATGATCCAAGTGATATGGATTACCCGATTTTGGAAATTCTACTTTATAACCTGCGACATACCCAACATCATACTGCACAACTCAATATGTTGTTACGACAAGATCTGGACAAACATATGGCATGGTCATTCAGGGCAGGTGATCTAAACCAGGCATACCAAAACCAATAACAACGGAGCTCAATAATCTGTTAACATGGGGTGTGTGCAAGTTGGGTGGACTGAATAAAAATGAGTAGTTGTAATGGTGTTTTGCTTGAACGTATATTTCTGAACGTTTGTACTTAACTTCAACTTTATACGTTCAATTACCAGTAGCGGATACAAAATGCCTTACAAAAGTATAAGTCCTTTAGTTATTTATGTGAAAACTCAATAGTGCCTATAACTACACCCTTAGGGTTCTACTTGGCTTTATAAAGCAAAATTACCTGATCTGAGTCATCTTCGTTCTCGTTTGCTGTTTCTTCATCTTCTTCAACGTATTGTCCATTTGCATATGCGGCGAAGTAAATAAGTTGTACCAGGTCATTATCCATCTGGATCAGATAGTGGAGATCAATCTGAACACCATCTTCTACTTGAGAAAGTACCATCACTGGGTAGGTTTTTTTCTCTTCCGAGTCTTCTATCTGTGATATTTTCCAGCTTCCTTCTGTTATTACTTCACCATTAGCCAACTTCTCATGAAACTTTCCTTTGGTATCAATAGTCAAACGAGATAACAGAATCTAAGGATATATCCAGGAGTGTTAAAGGCTGATCTTTCTTTTTTCCTACCGGAAGGAGTGTGATTTTTTCAGAAGGGCAAAAGAATGCAAGTGTGTATTTAGAAAAGATCTGTTTTTACTTCCATCCAGATTTTTGGCTACGACAACAGTTAATTCGGCTACGTCCGTGGTTTTGTTTCGCTATAAGTTTGCTATTACTATTTCATACTATGATTTACCCTAAAATTTAAACAGATGAAAATTGTACTAACAGGCTCAATTGGCCACATTGGCAAACCACTCACAACCGAATTAGTTAAAAAAGGACATCAGGTAACTGTAATCAGCAGTAGCCCGGAACGGCAAAAAGCCATTGAAGAATTAGGTGCAACAGCCGCCATAGGTACAATGGAAGATGCTGATTTTCTGGCAAAGACTTTTACTGGAGCAGATATTGTATATCTTATGGAAACATTGGGAACAGGCTCTGTTGCCTTCTTTGACCAAAATCTTAACATTATTGACGCCATTACACAGATTGGCTACAATTATAAGCAGGCTATTGAACGTGCTGGTGTTAAAAAGATTGTGCATCTAAGCAGTATCGGTGCAGACAAAGGAGCAGGTCTGCTTCGCTTTCATTACAATGTAGAGAACATCCTGAGGGAGTTGCCCGATGATATTTCTATTAAGTGTATGCGTCCTGTAGGCTTTTACTATACTATCTATCCATTCATTTCAATGATTCAGAAAGATGGAGCTATTTTCGCGAACTGGGGTGGAGACGTAAAAGAACCTTGGGTGGAACCTGCTGACATTGCAGCTGTGATAGCTGAAGAAATGGAAAGTCCGTTTGAGGGAAGATCTATTCGCTATATTGCCAGCGACGAAGTTTCACCCAATGAGTTGGCAAAGATTTTAGGGAATGCCATTGGAAAGTCTGATCTACAGTGGATAGAAATTAGTGATGAACAAATGTTACAAGGTTTACTGGCAGCAGGTATGAGTCCGGAAACGGCAAAAGGATATGTAGAAATGAATGTAGGGCGACGGGATGGTTCATTATATGAAGATTACTTTAAACACAGACCTGAACTGGGAAAGGTAAAGCTGACAGACTTTGCTAAGGATTTTGCAGTCGCATTCGCTAAAAACCAGTAAACTTGTAGTATGCAGGAGACAACACCTATCCGGATAAAAACCATATCCGAACTTCATGCCCTTCGTGGTCTGCCCAAGCCACTGCATCCGCTGATCAGTGTGATAAATCTGGAAACTATTGAAAAGACAGAAGCACAGACACAAGGGACTGTTGTACTTGATTTTTATTCTATCTCTATCAAACGAGGTCTAAACATTAAGTACAAATATGGTCAGCAGCAATACGATTTTGATGAAGGTGTTATGTTCTTTACCGCACCTGGTCAGGTAATAGGAATGGAAGTTGGTGACGAACCAATCAAACATACGGGATGGACATTATTTATCCATCCCGATTTTCTCTGGAATACGAATCTGGCTAAAGGGATCAAAAAGTATGAGTTCTTTGACTATGCTGTAAGTGAAGCACTCTTTCTTTCCGAAAGAGAAGAGCAAATGGTTAAGCTTATTCTTCAGGATATGGAACGTGAATATGACGCCAACATTGACAGGTTTAGCCAGAACATTATTATCTCGCAAATAGAATTGCTGCTTAACTATTCAGAGCGATTCTATAACCGGCAGTTTATCACTCGTAAGAAGGCGCATCACCAGATTCTGGATAAGCTGGAACAACTGCTTGATGAATACTTTACTGATGACAGCCGTATACAAACAGGCTTGCCAACGGTGCAGGAGGTAGCCGATGCATTAAACTTATCTCCAACCTATCTTGGAGGATTGTTAAAAGCACTTACCGGATTGAGTACCCAACAACATATTCATGAAAAACTGATTGAAAAAGCAAAAGAGAAGCTATCCACTACTCGTTTGTCTGTCAGTGAGATTGCCTATGCCTTAGGCTTTGAACATCCACAGTCGTTCAGTAAATTGTTTAAAAGTAAGACCAATCTGTCTCCACTGGAGTTTCGGGAAAATTTTAACTGATGTTCCCTTTTTGATTATTATCAACCTTATTATATGTACTGACTTATGAAAACACAAGATTGATTTGCCAACACGCAATAAAAATTACTAACTTGATCTTTCAAATCCTCAAACCAGTTTTTAAAAGATCATCGAATGAAAATACAATCCTTTCCAACTACTGACAGAAGATTACGTGTCCTCTTAAAGTCTTTATATACCAGAAGATTCTGGTCATTTGTCATTCTGGTAATTTTATTATTAGGAGATACAATCTCTCAGGCACAACAGATTATTTCTGATTCAGTACAGGTAGAAGGGCATTACCGGGTATTTCATTTCCATAAACCTACACAAAAGCTCAAAAACCCTTCTCTTATCTTTGTGATGCATGGCTCTGGTGGAAATGGCAAGGACATGATGAAGGGGGCTGTAAAGATGGAGCAAAAGACCAATACAGAAAATGCAATAACTGTATATCCGGATGCCTATAAAAAATACTGGAATGAATGCCGCAAGGCTGCTCCTGTTCCTGCCAATCAGGAAAATATCAACGAACAGGCATTTTTTCAGTCAGTGATCAACTACTTTGTTAAAAAGTACCATGTCAACAAACGACATGTGTTTGCTGTCGGGACTTCAGGAGGCGGGCATATGGCCTATAAGCTGGGACTTACCATGCCTGAGTCGTTCAGAGCCATTACAGCCCTGATTGCCAACTTACCGGATACCAACAATATTGACTGTACACCTGTTGGAAAGCCTCTTCCTGTCATGATAGTCAATGGTACCAATGATAATATTAACCCATACAATGGGGGAGAAGTGAAGATTGGTTTTAACATGGGTTTTGTCCGTTCTACAGACCGCACATTTCATTACTGGTCTGAGTTGGCAGGGTATAAAGGGGAGCCTGTAAAAGAAGATGTTCCCAATACAGATCCGAATGATGGCAGAACAATAGAGCGATATACATATAAAGAAAAAGGAAAACCAGAAGTAGTATTGCTGAAGGTAATAGGAGGGAAGCATGACTATCCCAACGATATTGATGTACATACAGAAGCCTGGGAGTTTTTCAAGCGGCAGATGAAAGGGGAGTAGGTATATTTACAACTTTGGGTATCTATAATAACCAAAGTTGCTATACTACAAAAGACATATTAGCAATAAACTACAGATTAGGTATATGGAAAAAGTAACAATTCCACGATTAGAAAAGGGACTTTGAACAGGTAAACTTCAAAGTTTCTTTTCTGAATGTAGAGCTTTTGAAGCAATACTCGAAGAGGATGAATGGCATAACGACGATAAGAAACTGGCTATATTTCTTCACTTGCAACTAATCCTGCTGGACGCACAGCGAGCAGGTAAAAACCTGACAGATGTAGAAACGCCAGAAAGCTATCGCTACATACATGGATTTCTGTCCCTGCTTGAGTCCACCTTTTAAATAACCGGACCTGATACAGTAGTGAAAATCAAAACAGCCTCAGAGTTTGCAGATCAGTTATATGTTCATCCCAATTACCTGAATGCGTTGGTGAAAAACCAGACAGGGAAAACACTGCGAGAGCATATTCAGGATAGGTTACTCTACGAAGCTAAGGTATTACTTACCCAGACAGACTGGGATATCTGGACTATCAGTTATGTGCTGGGATTTTCTGAACAGGCTGCCTTTACCACCTTTTTTAGTAAGAAAGAAGGTGCTTCCCCTCTAAATTTCGGGAGAATATGATGGTTTTACGGTGAGTATTACAAAGAAGATGTACCTGGCAACCAGATTGGCGATCCTCAGAAAATAGCAGAGGTAATGATTCAGCTTTCACAGGTAGGCGAGCCTCCATTGAGAATATTACTGGGATCAGATGCATTACAGTTTGCCAACTATAAATTACAGATGTTGCAGTCTGGTATAGAAGCGAATAAAGAAATTACTCTTTCTACTGATTTCAGTTAAGAGAAGGATGTGCATACTGTGAAATACAAAAAGGGCTTCTGGTATATATCAGGAGTCCTTTTGTATTTCCTGAAGGAATTACTTTTTACTCAACCTCGACTGAAAAATGAATAAAACCACAGATACTATAAACAGGAATATGGAAATAACCAGATAAGGAATAACAACCTGTTCGTGATGAACCACATCGTGTTCCGGATCAAAATATCTTCCTTCTGAATTATAGGGGAGATTATACGTTTTCAGATAAAAAAAGAACAAAATTCCACTGATTATAAACAAGAACACACAAAACAATTTGATCAATAGTTTGAACATATAACTCTGATTGCTGGTATGAAGGTAATGCTATTATTTTGGGTTATACAGTAGTTTATACATCTCTAAATTACAAAGGACATCATAGTTTTAATTAATACATAGTAGCATTTTTTTTCAATTTTGCAGCTGTAAATTCAAGTAGATGCTACTAACGATAGCATAGCTAAAACAACTTACATGAAAACTATCATTGAACAACTTGTTGAAGACCCGAATATCTTAAACCTGTACCACTTTGGTTCGTATGTCTATGGTACCCGACAGCCAACTAGCGATATGGATTATATTGCTATATGCCACCAGCTACCTGAATATGGTACGCTATATGACCAAGATTTGGTCTGTGTACATTTCATTACCCTTACTAACTTCCAGTTATTGCTTTCTAATTGTGATATACAGGCACTGGAATGTTTTTATCTTAATCCAAAATACATTCTGAAGGCAAGTGCTACTTTACATTTTGAATTGAATAAAGAGGCTTTGAGACGCAGTATTTCGACAATAGCCTCCAACTCCTTTGTCAAGGGGAAAAAGAAACTGATTGTACAGGGAGACTACAATAAATGGCTGGCTATAAAATCCGTATTTCATTCTCTGCGAATACTTGACTTTGGTATTCAGATTGCCAATTCTGGTAAAATAGAAGATTACTCTTCCTTGAACTGGTTGCTTGCTGATTTAATTAAACTTTCTGAGAATAAAGAGGCGGTAGAATTATGGGAATTGATTGACCAGAAATATAGAGAGTTGTATAATTCTAAAAGTTCAGAATTCAGAAAGCTTTGTCCTATTAACAAACAAGAGAACATTATTCTAAACAAGAAAGACAAATCTGTGATGATTGGAAAGACCAAAATCGATTTTCATTCAGATGGAGATGTTATGGAATCCGTTATGCAGTTATTGAAAGAGCTGGATATTAACTTCACGATACACAGAAAATAGGGTTAGTCCATAGTCTATAGATATATACATGTTTATACAAAACGTTAGGTAAAGGGTTATGGTACAGTAGAATAGAATGGTTTTTCGAACTTATCTGTAGAAAGAATCGTTATAAAGGCGTTAACATATTCGTGGAGAAAGGAAAATAAATATGAGCAACAAAGTTAAAGAACATCGTGTATATGTCTCAACCTTAGCCGAGTACATTGAGAGATTAAAATTCTGGATTAATGAAGGCTGGAAACTGGTGGAAGGTAGTCCGTTACCACAGTACCAAGTGGTAGAAGGAAAGTTAGAGAAGTACTATTATTTTAAAGTCGAACAAAAGTAAATAGAAGAAGCAAAGGCAGTTTAACGACTGCCTTTATTTTTTGTCTAACCTGCTGACGTAGGTAATAGAAAGAAAACACTGGGATATCATTCTGAAATAAGGTATTTCCTATTCTACCATAAGTATACAAAGTCTATCCTTATAACGCAGACTTGTTACAACTTGGAAATGTGTGTAGATTGTATTCTATTGTATAGTTATTTTTAGATTTATCTCAGTATCTATACTTCAATCTTAACGTGGAAGAATTAGCTGGTATATTTGACAACCTTGGACTAGATAAGACCTGTTTTGAGACGTTTGTTAAGCTAGCACGTACCAAAACTCTCAAAAGACAAGAACATTGGATTACTGAAGGAAATGTTTGCCGCTTTATCGGATTTGTTGTATCTGGGACATTAAGATCTTATGTACAAAATGCCGATGGAGAATTCAATAATGATTTTTATCTGGAGAACAACTTTGTAAGCGCTTACACTAGTTTTCTGACACAAATGCCGACCAACTGTAATATTCAGGCGCTTACAGAAGCCCAAATCCTCTATATAACCTATGAACAACTGGCCACACTAACAAGTGAAGACATCCGGTTTGTGAAACTCGGAAAATATATCTCAGATCATTTTTTTATCCGAAAATGCAAACGTGAGACTTCTTTTCTTAAACATACAGCGGCAGAGCGGTTCGAGATGGTTAAGGTACTTTATCCGGAAATTGAGCAAAGAGTTTCTCAATACCATATTGCTTCCTATTTAGGCATCAAGCCACAATCACTCAGTAGGATAAAACTCTTAACCTATGTGAAGAAATAAGCTGTCTGGCAGATTTATATTTGTAGATCAGAATATAAATCTATGTGACCTATGCCAAAAATTCATTTAACTGTAAGTGGAAAGGAAGATCCAATACTTGCACAAAACTTAGCAATAAGTATAAGTTTGCTTACAAAAGAATTCCTGAATAAAAAGCCTGAGCTTACAGCTGTAACCATATCCTTTATTGGTGAACACCTATGGTTCATCAATTCCAGATCGCTTGAGGAATTAAACGTCAAGAGTTTTTATCTCGAAATAAAAATCTCCGATTCAACCAATCTCAAAGATGACAAAGCGGCCTATATCGATGGCGTTTATAAGGCATTTTCTTCTATTATTCCAGATATACATCCTGTTAGTTATACCCTAATTGATGAAGTGAAGATGGACGCCTATGGGTACGAAGGCTTGACAATTGAATATAAGTACATTACCAGCAAAAGAAAGTAAATTCTCTTTTCAATAGGTGTACCATGGGTATGAGTCTTGCACACATGGTAGACTTTTAAACCTGACAAAAATGAAGGCCTTGCCATTTTTTATGTTAACTTTAGTCTATTCTGCTTTTGCACAAAGAGCTTTTGCCCAGGAAAAAGATAAAAATGCAACTGCTCTTTCCATTCTTGTTGATACATATTCACAAAGTGTAGCAACACGGGATTCTGCTACTTTTTACGGATTATTTAATGATGGCTCAGTGATGTGGGGTGCTGTTCTTAGTGAGCGAACACAGTCGAAGGAACAAGAAGTGAAAGGAACTACTGCAAGTAATTATTTTGAAGGAAGTTACAAGCGATTTATGCGTGGGTTGTTCAGATATGAATCCTGTGAGGATAAATTTGAAAACATTCATATTATAGAAGATGGAAGTGTAGCTTCTATCACAATGGATTATAGCTTTTGGGCCAATGGCTCAATGACCAACTGGGGTAGCAAATATCTAAGTCTGATTAAAAGGGATGGTAAATGGAAAATAACAAGTGTCATCTATTCACTTGAACTAACAAAATATTTTAAGCAGCCATCTCTTACAGAACGCCGAAAGGCCAAGAAAAAACATTAGCAATAGTACAACTGGCGGTCTATGTAAATATTTTCTTCTATCACTATAGTATAAAGCTAAGTTTACCTGTCTTCAAGCTACCAAAAATACAATCACTTGTATAGACACTCTGACTCAATTGAGAGAAAAAGTTTATCTGGCCTAGACTTTTTAATAGTTGTTTCAGTTGGAGACTCAAGCAGAAAAGTCTTTTACTTGTTGTCGTACCATAAATAACCTATAATAGTGTTTTAGCAAACTAAAATCTGCTAACATACCCTAATTCGAAGAAAATCAATTTTAGAAAACACAAGACACGATCACTGACAACCAAGTTAAAAAGCAGTCAAAAAAAACAGAGCCTATACTCTGTTAAAAGTATAGGCTCTGGTGCTCTGATATGTACAAGATCTCAGATTGAATACATACATCTGACATTCGGAATGGCGTATATTTCCAGATAATACTAAATCATTATTTAAATAGTACCTGCGAAAACCCAAACAAATCATGACGCCACACAGGCCAGGTATGTCCACCTGCGTATTCACTATAGGTGTAGCGGATACCCATCTGATCAAATTTTCCCCGCATGATTTTGCAATTTTCATAAGCAATGTCTTCCTTTCCGCCCATTGAAATCCAAAACTGTTTCAGATTTGTGTTGATGGTAGACGCATTGTTTTTCATAAAGTCATATTGAGGGTCAGACAAGGTAGGATTGTTGGCAAACCAGCCTGAACTAAATACACCCAGGTAGTTAAACATGTTGGTGTTTTTGATACCTGCATACAAAGTTTGCAATCCACCCATAGACAACCCTGCCAGAGCCCTGTTTTTTGCATCCGTGTGCACGCGATAGTTGCTTTCTACAAATGGAATTGCAGCTTGTTTTAATTCGTTTTCAAATGCCTTTAACACATTCTCATTAAATCCTGCGAGTCCACCACCGTTGTTTACATTCCCATCCAGCATGACAATGAGCATGGGTTTGGCTTTGCCTTCAGCAATAAGATTATCCAGGATCAGATCCGTTTTTCCCTGAGTAGCCCATCCACGCTGATCTTCTCCTCCTCCGTGTAACAGATAGAGAACAGGAAAGTTATCAGATGATTTGTCGTATCCAGGAGGTGTGTAAATATACATCTCCCGCCATGTATTGGTCACTGTTGAAAGATACTTTCGGATGCGTATATCCCCATGGGGAACCTCTTTGAGGGCATAGAAGCTTCCATCTCGGTCAGGAATTTCAATGCCACTAGCCATTCGTCCCATACCATAGAAACTTTCACTGGCAGGATCAGCCAATGCAACACCATCAACCAGAAGAGAATAATAATGAAATCCCCGGCTAATGGAATCGGTAGTGACAGTCCAAAAGCCCGCAGTATCTTTTGTCATATCGTATTTTTTACCCAGGTCAATCTGAACCTTTTGTGCCTGTGGAGCTTTGATACGGAAAGCTACCCGATTATCAGGCAATAGCTGGGGATATTTTCCATTGCGGATATTGGTAGAAGCAGGGGAACCTAAGATAGTGTATTTGGAAAAGCTGGAAACATCAACAGGTTTGAACAGAAACTGGGAGAACATATACAAACCATTTTTCCATACCTTAAAATCGTGTACACCCGGTTCAATATAATAGATGTGTGGAACTCCTTTTTCATACAAATAGTCATGTGTACGTTTACTGAAATTGATCAGATTATCATTATCCCCACAGGAAATCCATAAAAGTTTGAGTTTGTTTTTAGCCTCTTGTGGATTGGGAATAAGCTCTTCAGGCTTTTTGGTATTGGGTGCAGATGAAAAACCACCAACCCAGGCGAATTTGTCGAGGTTGCCTAATCCAAAGTTCAGCGATTGTCCACCACCCATCGAAAGCCCAGCAATAGCCCGTGATTCCCGGTTAGTAAGTGTTGCATATTTTTTCTCGATAAAGGGAATCAAGTCATTGAGCAGATCTTTTTCAAAAGTAGCAAAAGCCTCTACTTTATCTTTGTCGAAAATATTGCCGATGGGTCGGTCATCTTTCATAGCCCTGCCATTGGGTAAAACTACAATCATGGGTTTGATTTTCCCATCCGCATAGAGATTGTCCAGAATTACCTGGGGCGAGCCACCATTGAGCCATTCTTTTTCATCTCCTCCAATGCCATGCAAAAGATACAATACAGGATATTTTGTTTTTTTGCTATAGTTAGGAGGGGTGTAAACCAATGCTTTTCGGCTAGTACCTACAGTTTTGGAGTTGTACTGAATGGTGTCAATTTTTCCATGAGCAGTTCCTGTACGCACTACATCAAATCCTTTGGGAGCCTCCTTGGCTATGCTTTGTTGAGCAATATTTTGTGAATGGGTATTGATTAGTAGAGTCAGAAAAGTCAGGAATGTAAGTAAAAACCGTTTCATACGTGTATAGCTTTCAGCGTGAATAAATGCCAGTGAAGAGAATGTGTACTAAAGTTAATGGGTTTGTGGAGTGATGATCTGGTATTTTCCACTCAGATGCATAAGGCTGAATAAATACAATAACCCATCATAATAGGGGTCAAAATATCCATCGTCGTAAGGTTCAAGTTTGGCATTCCATAGGGCATGCACAAAGTCGAGACTTTTCTTATCTGAATTGATCAGAGAAAGAGAAGAAGCCGTAGCCACCAAGCCCAACGAATGCCTGAGCTTTTTTTCAGGACCTGCTTGCAGGATAAACTCCGGACGTGAGCCATCCAGATTAAACTGGTCTTCAAATGTGTCAATGCCCTTTGTGCGGAGAAATCCTTGAAAACGTTTGGCATACTCCTGCTGCCATTTTTTGTCTTTACCAAACCAGACATAATCCATCGTAATATTCATCGGAACTCTCCACGAATCATACCGAAAGGCAGACGGCGACCAGGGTGTATCATGCGGCTTTCCGCTAAACTCGGTGTAGTCTGCATTTAGTCCGGTAACAGGGTGGCAGGCTCGATGCAGAAATGCCCGTGATGTATCCGCACATGCTTTGTAAAATGACTCATGTCCATCGTTGGCATACAACGCCCATACTTCCATAAAGGCCGGCAGGTGATACGATGGGTCAGTCCACTGATAGCCGTTTCCTTCAGGAACAAAGGTGATTTGTTTATGGTCAGTATTAATCAGATTGTATATGTTTCCGGACCCATCTTTCTTCCACATGGCATCCAGTATATGCCGGGCTTCATTGTAATAATGAATGCCTGTGCGGTTGCCCCACTTATTGGCCGCAAACAAAAGGCTGGTAACATAATAAAGCTCGCCATCCGAAGCCGATCCTTCAGAGTTACGCTTCATGGTTTTGGGATTAATGCTCCAGGCAAAATATGCCTCCCGTGGGCCACTCTGATGTTGCAGATAGGCTTTCGACCACCGCCAGATACGATCAAATACATCTTTTTTATTCAGTTGAACAGCTATCATCATCCCATAGGAGAGTCCTTCCGTACGGGCATCATGATTTTTAATATCTGAAACATAGGCCATGGTATCACCAACCTGAAAGTATACCCGGTTGGGACCTTCAAAGATGTCGTAATAGGCTTTCGCAACCTTTGCCTCTATATCTGCCTGGCTATAACCTGCCTCTTTGAACAGATTTCGATATCGTGTGGTTTGAGCTATACCCACACCATCCGGAAAGATAGACAAGAGGAAAATAAGAATAAGGATAAGTTTCATGGTAAAGACTTGTTTTCTGTACTCTTGCTTTTCCAGAATATGTTATTTAAAAAGCAAAGGGGCCATTTGATATAAGCTTCTACGCCATGTTTGAAACTCATGTGCTGTACCTTCTGAAATATAGGTTGTGACATTGATTCCTGCGGCTTTGAGTTCTTCGCCTGCTTTCTGTACCCCCTCAGGACGCTCTTTGCTTCCACAGCTTAGAAATATGTGCTTTACTTTTGATTTGTCTTTGATATCAGCAGGTGCATACACGCCGCCACTTAGCAGACCATAATAAGAAAAGACTTCGGGTTTGTTCAGGGTAATCTGCTTGGTCTCCATTCCTCCCATAGAAAGCCCGGCCATAGCTCTTTTATCTTTGGTGGCAAGAGTACGAAAATTAGCATCAATGTAAGGAATCAGCTCATCAACGAGTACAGTCTGGAATGGCACAATACTAAATTCGCGAATCTTGCCAAATTTTACTTCATTGGTCATGCCATAGGTCATTACGATCAGGAAAGGCTTGATTTTTCCATCCGCAATCAGGTTGTCCATTATTAAATTGGCATGTCCCTGATTACTCCACGCCGTTTCATCTTCTCCCCAGCCATGCTGTAAATACAAAACAGGGTATTTCTCTTTTCCTTTTTCATATCCAGGAGGAGTATAGACAAAAGCTCTGCGAGAAGTACCTGTACTGGGCGATGGAAAAAGGACCTGTTGTACCTGGCCATGAGGCACATTTTTGAGCGCATAAAAATCCTGATCATGTGCGGGTATTTCAATACCACTTTCCCAACGTACCGAGCCGTAGAAATTCAATGTGCCCGGATCATTGAATTTTCCACCATCAATGTTCACATTGTAATAGTGAAAGCCTTCGTCCATTGGTCCGTCGGTTGTACCCATCCATGAACCATCTGCCGCCTTGCTGAGTTTGGTGCCACCTCTTCCTCCCAGACCCAAACTTACCCGTACACTATCAGCTGCAGGAGCAATTATTTTAAAACGTGCATAGCCCTGAGAGTTTACCATTGGATATTCCTGTCCAGGCTGGTTTACTGTAGACGGCTTAAAATCTTCTTTGATTGTAGACTGTTGTGCCTGTGCAAAGCAAAGCCCACCTGTAACAAAGGTAATGAGTGCTATTTGTAACAACTTGACTTTCATTTTCTCAGATGTTTAGTAAGTGGCTTATATTTTATTTAAATACTTGTTGTAAGGACTTAGCTAAGAAAAGTTTACAATTCATCCATGTATGTCCGCCAGGCACAATAAGTGGCTCTACCTTGATTTTCTTTTCTTTAAACATGGCAATGTTTTGTTTTACACTCTCATACAGAAAATCTTCAGTTCCGACACTAATAGTGAATAGTTTCACTTGTTTGTTTATCAGATCTGCATTGGGTTTCCAGTCTGTAAAGTTTTTGGTAAACTCTTCGGTTGCTGTATAGGGTGCATAGGAGCAGATATATCCAAATTTATCCGTGTTGGTAAAGCCAATGTTAAGTGTCTGTCCACCACCAACCGAAAATCCTGCTACTGCCCGATGATTGCTATCTTTGAAAACCGGATAATTTGCCTCTATAAAAGGAATAATATCCTGTGTCATGTCTTTAGTAAAATCAGGCATGGGGCTAGGGCGTACATTGCCGTAAGGCATAACAATGATCATTGGAACTGCCTTTTTCTCAGCGATCAGGTTATCGGCAATGAAGTTGGCCCGACCTACTTTGGTCCAGGTTTCTTCAGTATCAGAACCACCATGGATCAGGTATAATACCGGATATTTGGTTTTTCCATTGGGATTGAATCCGGGAGGTGTATAGACCAATAGGGTACGTGTAGTACCCAGTGTAGCAGATTTATAATACTGATAATGAATTTTGCCATGTGGCACATTTTGTAGTGAATGTACCAGAGGTGTGTTTCCGGGAATGTCTACAATACTACGCTTGAAACGTTCATTGGCAAAGATATAGGTATTGTTAGGATCCGCTACATCAACCCCATCTACCTGAAAGCTATAAGGATAGATGTCGGGGGTGATCGGGCCTACGGTTATACTCCAGATGCCGGAGGTATCTTTTGTTAAAGGTAGGGGAGAAGATAAAAATTCTCCGTTTAGTGTCACTTTTTGCGCTTGTCTGGAGAAGTAGCGAAACGTAACACGGTTGTCTGTATGTACATCAGGCGAAGAAATTGCCGGGGGGCGCTGCTGAGCCAGGGCTGATACACTAAATAAAAGTATCAGAGGTAAAAAAAGTGCTGTCTTCATTTTATCTGAATAAGAGAGGTAGTGTTTCGGTAAGGTATTTTTTTACGTTCATCCATGTGTGGCCACCATCAGTAGTAAAGCTTTTGTAGCTTACTTTCTTTGTTGTTAGATAATCCATAAACTCAACGGTACCCTTGTAGAGGAAGTCCTCTGTTCCAATGCCCAGCCAAAGCAATTTCAGTTGATTATTGGTACTGGCAGCATTGCCGCCTATTTGGCTGAAGGAACGATCCATTTCGGCAGGAGAAAGGTAAGAGGCATAAGAACACACCCAGGCAAACTTATCCATATTGCCAAATGCTGCACGAAGTGTCTGTCCTCCACCCCTTGAAAATCCGCCTATAGCCCGGCTGTCGCGACTGCTTATCGCGCGGTAATTCTTTTCAACATAGGGTACCAGATTTTTCAGCAAGTCATCCTCAAATGCTTTGGCCCGACTGACAGCATCTGGTGCATCACGGATTGTAGGATCGGCAGGTTTGGTGCCATTAGGCGACTGCTCTGCTATACGAGCTGCAATATTTCCATAGGGCATGACCACAATCATTGGCACCGCCTTTCCCTGTGCAATCAGATTGTCCAGTATCAGATTGGTATGACCTACTTTAAAAAAGGTTTCTTCTGTATCGGTAGTACCACTAATCAGATAATATACAGGATATTTTTTGGTAGGGCTTTTATCATATCCTGGAGGGGTATAAACCACAACTCTTCCTGTGGTTCCTGAAACAGATGGATAGTATTCGTAGGTTATGGTGCCATGTGTAACATTTTGCAGATCATAGAGAGCTGGTTTTTCAGAAGGCACATCCACCAGACTGGCTTTAAACCGTTCGTTGGGAAAGTAGTTGACATTGGCCGGGTCCATCACTGTTACGCCATCTACTTTAAATCCATAAGGATAGATATCAGGTTTTATAGGTCCTACGGTTACACTCCAGATACCGATAGAATCTTTAGTCATAGGGACGCCGGATGCACCAAACTGCCCTCCATCCAATAGCACCTGACGGGCAGTAGGAGCCAGGTAGCGAAATGTAATTCGTTTATCTGTGTGTACCTGTGGCGATACAACCAATGGCCCTCTAGGTGGCTGAGCAATTACCCAGCTGCAGGCAAAAAGCAAAGTCAAGGTAAAAAATTTGTAAAAATGAGAATACATAGAAACAGGTGTTAAGTAGTTCGGTTTTTAGGTGATTAGTACTTGATCCAGTTGTTACGTTTCATCCAGTCAAACAAAGGCTCCATCCATCCGGGATGATGAAAAATGAATCCATGATTGCCTTTGGGATAAATGTGCATTTCTACTTCTACCTTTTCACGCCGTAACGCTTCAAAATAGGAAATGCTATTGTCTACATCTACCACTTTGTCATCAGCAGTGTGGGTAATATAGGCAGGAGGTGTATTTTTAGTAACCTGTAATTCATTGGAAAACAGTTTGACAGACTCAGTAGATGGATCTTTACCTAAAAGATTAGTTTGGGAACCTTGATGCGTTAAGCTATCGCGCATACTGATTACTGGATATACGAGAATCTGAAAGTCAGGGCGCAGGCTAATTTGTTCCGGATTATCGATCAGTGATTTTTCAAAGTGTGTGGCTTCTATGGAGGCCAGATGTCCTCCGGCTGAAAATCCCATGATACCTATTTTGTGCGTATCTACTCCCCATTTACTGGCGTTTTCCCGAACAAACTTTATTGCTTGCTGCGCATCCTGTAGGGGACCAATCTTCTTGTCTGGCATAATTGAATCATTGGGAAGTCGATACTTTAGTACAAACGCTGCTATTCCACGCTTTACAAATTCCTTGGCTATATCAATGCCTTCGCCCTGATAGACTACTACACCATAACCACCTCCTGGAATAATCACTACACCCGTACCTGTTGCCTTGTCTTTTTCAGGCAGATAGACTTGTAGCGTAGGTTTGGTAATGCCCCGGATAATTCCGGAAGTTGCCCCAGTTTCGGTAACCTTTGAAGACTTTGTATTAGGAATCTTGGCCGGATACAAAGGCAGTACCTGTTGTGCATTCACTACCGAAGTCCATCCGAGAAACAGACTTATCATGATAAAATGACGGCTATATCTAGTCAATGTAAGCGTAAGTATATTTGTCATAGATTTGCTATTTTCTCCTTCTTTTAAATAAGATTGCCTATACTGCCAATGAAGTGTAGGCTACATTTGAAACAAGCAAGGGAAGTAGTATCTGTACTAACTAGATCCAATCACAACTAATCAACTGCCTTACTTGTATACCCCATTAAAGACAACATCTGAAAAGCATACCGCCTGCCCAGTTTACGACATCCTGCCGCATCAAAATGCAGATTGTCAGCGGCATCATTGCAACCCTTTGAGGAAATTACATAAGAATTTGGAATCACCTCTGGAAGGGTAGCAATGATTTTATTCATAGATGCACATCTGCCACCCTGATCTTCATGCACAGTTTCACCAGCCAATAAGGGTACTTTCTTTGGGTCTAACTTCAAGTCCTTTATCAGGTTATCATACACGGTTTTTACTTTTTTGGTCCATAGTGTATCATTGGTATTGGACTCTCCCTGATGTAGCAAAATGCCTTTAATCACACCTTCTTTTTGTGCCAGTCTTGCCATATCAATGAGGCGCTGATAGGGATTGCCATCATATTCTTTTACCATGGTAAGCATCCAGTCAGGGGCAGTAGCGAGGTAGTTTTGGTAACTATCTTTGTCAAACAATTCTATTTTACATCCGCCAATAGCTACGTTAATCACACCCACTTTAACTTTTTTGGGTAAATGAGCTGTCAGAGTTCTACCAAAGTAGTCAGCTGGACTTAGTCCGGTACGGCAACGACACAAAGGAGGCACTGCCGGATACCACTTGCCTTTTACTCGTCCGAGGTTGGGGCAATCCACAGCTTCGAGCACGACAAACCGATTGTCTGCCACAGTGTCTTGTGGTTCAAATGGTGGGTTCCCCTCCATATTGGATTGTCCCAAACAGAGATAAATATGAAAATCAGGATTTTGAGAAAATCCGTCTACTACCCAAAAGAGTAGGATCGCTGTCAGTATAAACCTAAAATACCTTTTCATCCGTTTACTGAATTGCACTTTTATTTTGTGTATATAGGATCTTTGCCTGCGTATTTTAAATACTTGAAAGAAGCTTTATTATCTGTTTTCTCACCAGAAGAAGTCGCATACATTCCATACACACACCCTACAAAACCACCTGCTTCTTTTGTACTTACAAACTTGGCATCTACCTTATCTTTTACCACTGACCAGCTTTTCGCATCTGTTGAGAAATAGAAACTATAGTTTTCTCCTTCAGAGACAATTCGGAGTCCTGTCTTTTTGGTCTGCATAGAAAGTGGAATTTCTGCCAGCAGTTGCATGGCTTTCTCTTTTGGGGTGCTTTTGTATAGTTCAATAACTGGTTTCTGATTTTGATTAAGAGACTGACACAAGAAATAGAAGTGGTCTTCACTCTGAAAAACCAGCAAACCTGCTTTTTCACTGGCAGAACGGGCAGCGAAACTTAACTCTGTTTCTACACTGGAATACAAATGCTGTTGTCGTTTGCCAATAAAGGAAGGATTGGCAAAATCCATACACGTTTCTGGTTTTAGTTTTAGTGTTAAGCCATTCTGTTTGGATAAGGAAAAAGAACTGCTGTCGATCGTACGCATAAACAATAATGCAGGATCAAGCTTTTTGTCAAAGGTTAGCGTATAGTGAAAGTTACCCGATTGAGGTAAAGCGCTAGGCTGTTTGACCTCCTTGTAGTTTGCAGTATAAGAATACTTTACCTCTTTGTTATCAGGATTGATAATTGGCCAATCCTCTTTCCATTCCACTGGTGCTATGAATGTTTCGCGGCCTGTATTGTAATAATCTCCAGTGTAGGGCCTTACAGCCAGAAAAATTGCATAGGTTTTTCCATCGGGCCCTTCAACAAACTGTGCATGTCCGGTAGAGGTAACAGGATCTTTACGGTCTTGAGGGAGATCTCTTTGGGTTAGAATTGGATTGTGCTCATACGGTACATACGGCCCCCAGACAGACTTGCTCCGAAAAACTACTTGCGAATGGTTTACGGAAGTTCCTCCTTCTGCTGCATAGAGATAATACCAGTCATTGCGCTTTAGAATATGAGGACCTTCAATCCAGACAGGTTTTTTACTAAGATCAACCCCTCCATTCACCAATTGTTTTTCTTCTCCAATAACTTTCAGGCTCACCGGGTCAAATTCATACATACGAATCGTCCGATGGCCTGAGTATAAAGGTTTGTTATCCGGTGCATCACTATTATAGATAATATAGGCCTTACCTGTTTCTTCAAAATACAAGGAAGGGTCAATACCCCGCACCTGTGGAATTCGTACCGGATCACTCCAAGGCCCTGCCGGATTTTTGGCAGTTACTACAAAGTTGCCATCATGATCAATATCAGTGCAGGTAACATAATAGGTTCCTTTGTAATAGCTGATAGCAGGTGCAAACAGACCACGGGTTATTCGTTCACCCATAAAGTCCATTTGGGAAGGTCTGTCAATAACATTGCCAATCTGCTTCCAGTTTTTCAGATCCTGGCTTTGGAACACTGGGATACCCGGAAAATAAGAGAACGTGGAATTGATAAGATAATAGTTCGTTCCTACTTTAACAATACTAGGGTCCGGATAAAAACCTGTCAGAATGGGATTGGTCAGTGTAATAGACTGGGCCTGCATAGAATAGCTGAGAAAAAGTGTTAACAGGCCAGAGACTAAATGCAGTAAGGTAATTCGTATTTTTTGCATGGATAGAAAAAGTGGATTGTCAGATTTAGGTTTGTAGTATTAGCAAATTAACCCTTGCTGTATGTGTCTTACCATATATTGATACGTGTGAAATTGACACATAAAGCAAAGGGTACAAATTTACACTGTTTTCCGAGGAAAGCTAGGAAATGTTATAGAAATTGTAGTTCAAATAATATTTATTAGTTTGATTTAGAAAGTACAAGGATAGATAGTGTTGTTAGAGTGCTAGGAGAGGCTTGACGCAAATTCCTATTCTATATTATTATTGATTAGAGTGCCAGTTGAGTTTGAACATACACTGTTTAAACTCGAAGGGAGGGAACATCTATAAGCAATGGTAGAAAACATTTCATTGTACTCTTGTTCAGATAACTCAGGATTGTTTTTCAAATGTATACTCAGCATACATTGTCTGACCAGGTGCATTGACTTTCTATGCTTAGGATGCGAATGACTCCACCTCTGACAAAAGATTCCAGAGGGTATCTGGGCATTACAAATCCATTCTTCCTGTGGAAATTCATTGCCATATTCTGGTTGAAAGGATAGCCTGAGATTTCTTGTATACATAGTCAGATTTTAATTGAGATAACCCCAGATAAAGAAAACTATAAATCATAATACTGCTTGTACCTAAACAGATACAAGCAGTGGCACCATCCTCTTTATTTATCGATTTATCAATATCCGGTATTCTGAGTAAATGCAGGTCCTTCTACAACCCGGTCAATTTGAGATTGTGGAATAGGACGGAGCATATGAAAATCCTGTATATACTGTCCTGCTTCCGGATTCCAGGCTTTCACACGTCTTACCAGTGAACGGGTGCGTACCAAATCAAGCCATCGTTGCCACTCCCCAAAAAACTCGCGGCTTCTCTCATCGAGAATAAAGTCAACTGTTACATCAGCAGCTGTAATAGTCATTGCTTCCGCAGCAGCTTCATTTTGGGCTGTAGTGTTGGTTTTCCGGAATGCTGCTCTTTTTCGTATTACATTAATCAAGTCAGCAGCTTTGCCTGCATTACCTGCTTTCAGGTAAGCTTCTGCACCTGTCAGATAAACATCTGCGAAACGATACAATACACACGGACGAGTAGATGGGTCGTTAAAATTGGCACCCCGACTTGGGTCCATATGTTTTTTAACAGCAGGAAAGATGTCACTCTTCCATAGACTAGGAGGCACTACAATTCCTTTGAAAGGTCGGGTTCCGACAAATTGAGGTGCACCAACTACTTCATAATCAGGTAACCAAACAGCAGTATCTACTCCTACTTTTGTCGTGAAACCAATCCCCCTCTCATTATGATCTGCTGTCGCACTTACAGTTATGGAAGTATTACTGATGTACACATCATAAAATGTTTTGGCATAGCGAGAGTCAATATCTCTGTTGGCGAATGCCTGATCCAGAAAATAATTTTTGCCTGCATTGTCACCAGAAGGCCATTTGTAACTATTAGGGCGCAAACGTTGATACGGACGACCATAGTAAGAGTCACGAATCATACCTGAAGTGCCATTATTAACCAAATTGCCAGAGGCATTTTTGTAGGAGTTGACTCCGCTGTTGTTAGGATAGTTCCAGTTGGTAAACCAGGGAGTAAGATTTTGTGCTGCTCCTCCGCCAGCAGCTCCACCTACCGTATAATAGCCATATTTAGGATCCAGCATATGATCACTGACAAACATAGTCTCTTTTCCATAATCATTAGCAGGCACAAATGCATCGCCATAATCCTGCCATAAATCCAGATCGTAATTCGATTTATTGGCAATGATATCATCACAAAGAGTTGCGGCTTGTTCGAAATCTGACTGGGTATTGTTAAGCCAGCCACGGGTGAGATAAGCCTTCGCCAGTAACAACTGGGCTACAGGTTTGGTAGCAGCTTTACCCAAAAAAGGAGTAGTCGGTTTGTCTGGTAAATCAGCAGCGGCTTCAGTCAGATCTTTGATAATAAGTTCATATACTTCCGCTACAGGTTGCCGTGAAGCAGCCTGAGAAGGTGCAGTAATGAATTCGGTATGCAGAGGTACATCACCAAACGTTTGTACCAGATAGAAATACCAGAAGCCTCTTAAAAACTTAGCCTGGGCCAGGTATTGTTTTCGTGTAGCTTCAGGTACATCAATGCTTTGGCCATATTGCAATACTCCGTTGATTGTGTTAATATCCTGAAATGCTATTCCCCAGGCAGACCCGAAGTTGCTTCCATTCAGGCCATTATAGTTAAAGACTGGACCACTGCCGCTGGCACCCGTCAGGAATTCATCTGTACCGGCCTGCATTTCCATAGTAAATCCCTCAGTTCCCCATTGTGACCGTATGTCATTATACACTCCTGCAATGCCACCCAGCACTCCTGCCGGACTGTTAAAAAAGGAAGGGACAATCTGAGACTGGGGTTTTTCATCCAGGATGCTTTCACAACCGGGGCTAAACACAAGTGCTGCCGTAAGTATAAGTAGTGCTTTAATAGGTTTCATTTCTACTAATAATTTTCCAGGTTAGAATTTGATATTTAAACCAAGTGTATATTGTCTGACAGGAGGATTGTTCATGTTTACACCAATCTGACGGCCAGGAACACCTGTTTCACTTGCGCCAGTCGGGCTAACAGTAGCATCCTGAGCATAGCTGTTGCCTTCCGGGTCCAGTACTAGTTTATCTCTAACCAAAGGTGAGTATATAATGAACGGATTCGTTAGATTCACATATAATCGTGCTGAACTTGCACCGATTTTATTGATTATGCGACTTGAAAAGGTATATCCCAGATTGATGCTTCGGCATTTGATGAATGATCCATCATAATATCCCAATGTTGAACCGAAAAAGGCAACTGCATTAGCTGCATCTGGTGCAGGAAAGGCATTGGTCGGGTTATTCTCTGTCCAGTAATCTACCTTCATTTGGTTCACACGGCTTTGGTTAAAGAAGGCAAAACCTCCTGCACCTGTAGAGTTACCTGTCAGGTAAGGCACCAATACCTTCATTCCCATCCGGGCATATAGAACAATAGAGGCATCAAAGTTTTTGTAGCTAAACCGATTGGTGAAACCTCCTTCCCATTTAGGTTGAAAATTTCCAATGATCTGACGATCTTTGGCATCGATCTTATTGTCACCATTTATATCCTCAACTCTGATTTGTCCCGGATACTGAACGGGCGAGGTTTGTTTGGCCAATGTACCGTCTTCAGCATCTTTTGTTTGCCAGATCCCAATCTTTTTGTAATCATAAATAACTGTCAGTGGCTGACCTACAAACCAGCCTGCACCTACGTTTGACTGCTCCTGTGGCGTAGTAAGCTGAGTGATTTTTTCGCGGTTAAAGAAATAGGTAACATCTGCACTCCAGTTAAATCCATTAGGATTCTTAAGAATTTCAAAGGTCAGCGATGTTTCCAAACCTTTACCTTCTGTCTTTCCAAGATTTTTTAAGGTAGATCCAGCTCCGTTACTAGGAGGAAGTGGAACTGACAAAAGAATGTCCTTTGTTTTCTGATGATAGTAATCTACTGAACCCGTAACTCGGTTATTAAATAAGCCAAATTCCAGTCCAATATCTATTTGTGAAGTAGATTGCCAACCCAGGCCAGTAGCTGGAAGGCTGGTTACTGTATAGGCTAGTTGTTGTCCTGGGGTGCTAGTACCAAAGTTGTAATATCCTGTCGATAATGCGCCCAGAGTCGCATAGGCTCCTACGTTTCTGTTTCCTGAAATACCCCAACCTCCTCTTAGTTTCAGGTTGGAAATGAATCGCACACCCTTCATAAAATTCTCATCACTGATATTCCATCCTAAACCAATGGATGGGTAGTTGAAATACTGATTGCCTTTGGAAAGTGTAGAGGAACCATCCCTTCTCATAGTAAGAGTTAACAGATACCGGTCATTGTAACTGTAGTTAAAACGACCCATATAGGAAAGCAAACCAGTTTCTGCAAATGAATTACCAAAATCTGAATTGGCAACAGGTTGTCCAGACGCAAGGGCAAAATTTCCTGTTTTAATATAATCGGCTGGAACCCCACGTACTGTAAAGCGGCTACCTAGTGAATGATTTTTTGTGATCTCATATAAGGCAGTAAATCCTATTTTATGTTTAGCCGCAATAACCTTATCATAGTATAACAGGTGCTGGAAGTTTAGATCCCAGTATTCCGTATTGCTGATTTCAGCACTGGATGAAGACTGAACAGTTGCCGTATTGAAATAGGTATTAGGGCCTGCGTATCCATTGTAATTGGATTGACTAAAGTTGATACCCGCGTTGAAGCGATACCGTAGACCCTCTATGATATTTACCTCTCCATATAAACTGTTAAAGGTTCGAAGCGAGCGGGTACGTCCCAAGATGGCATCACTTCTGGTAATAATAGTCATTGGGTTTATCTGTGCCGCGTCAATGGAGCCTGCAGCAGGATTTATATTTAAAGTGCCATCCGTATTGTATACTGGTGCCAATGGTGTTAACCGTACCAATCCTGAAGGAATACCACCACCACCTGGGTTATTCTGATAGGTAACATTATTCAGCGTATTTAATCCAATCTTAACATGCTTGCCAATTTTCTGATCAATGGTTGCACGCAGGGAATATCTTTCAAAGTTCTGATTAGGAATAATGCCTGTTTCACGAAAATATCCTGCTCCCAGAGCATATTGGGTATTTTCTGCTCCTCCCTGCAAACTTAGCTGATGATTGGTCATATACCCTTGTTTGTAGATCAGATCTTGCCAGTCAGTAGAAATACCGGCCGCTAGTGCATCTTTTTCTGCCTGTGTTAGTAGATACCCTGATGTTCCAGGGTTGGTGCGGTTGTATTTGGCTGCATCTTCTTTGAAGCGGGCATATTCTTCACCATTCATGATATTATACTTACCATAAATACTAGTTACACCATGGTAGCCATCATAACTTAATACAGGCTTACCTACTTTACCCCGTTTGGTTGTAATTAATATTACACCGCCAGCCCCTCTGGAGCCATAAATAGCAGTAGCAGAAGCATCTTTCAGGATCTCAAGACTGGCAATATCATCCGGGTTGATATCGTTCAGTCCTCCATACGGAATTCCGTCTACCACAACCAATGGCCCATCCAGTGCATCACTGGAGCCTTGGTTAGTTGTCAACGTCCTGTTTCCCCTAATACGGATTTGACCTTGTGAGCCAGGAGTTGAGCCATTGCTTATAATTGATACACCTGCAGCACGACCTTTTAACTGGTTTATCAGATTGGGTGCAGGTACTTCTTTGAGAGTAGCTTCACTGACAGAGGTCACTGCTCCGGTAACATCACGCTTTCGCTGAGAGCCATAGCCAACTACTACCACTTCATCCAGTGTTTTCAGATCTGGAATCAACGTAACATTGACTACTTGTTTGGCTCCTACAGGTACTTCCTCCGTCACATAACCGATCATTGAGAAGACCAGCACTACCTGAGCATTTTCTTCAATCGCAATCTTATAATTTCCCTTCTCATCCGTAACCGTTCCACGAGTAGTTGATTTTACCTGAACTGACACTCCTGGTAATCCTTCTCCTTTATCGTCTGTAACCTGACCAGTGATTTGTATTTCGAATGGTTTAACTTTCTGACTATTCTTTGAGAAAAATGTTCCTTCTTCTGTATGAGGAAGATTATTTCCAGGGCTGAATGATCGATATGTGTGCCCATTGGAAGGAGGATTTGTTGTTCTCCCCAAAACATGGGATATAGGGCTCACTGAAAATAATAGTAAAAATGACAGACTACTCATTTTTACTATTCTGAATCGATGATTTCGTTTTCGTAAAAGATACTGCATAGATTATTAATTTTCGTTTCAAGTGTTATTTTTTCAAATACTATCCTACCAACTAAAAAGGTCTTTTTTTTGCTATAAAAAGTAACTCACCATTTATAGTTGATGTGTCAGAAAAGTTGAAGAGGAAATACGTTTATCATAAAACTTATCTTATTGTGAACCGGTGAACCTACCAATACTATGATTGAATCATATCTAGTTTATATATTTTTAAGGAGCTGGATTGATAGAATAAGTAGAAATACGTTGCTTGGTTTTGTTAAATTATTTCATGGAATTACACTAATATTCTTACAAACCTCTCATTTTTTGCCACAGAAGAGTATAATTATTTGGTCAAATACTATAACAAATGATGTAAAGAGGAGGGAAATTAGCTAAAGTGGTATGTTTTCAGCTCGACTTAGTGTGTGAATAAATTTCTGATGGATTATTCTCTCCACTATCTTAATCTAGATCATTCAACTGCTTACTTTAGTTGAGTTAAAAAGTAGTATGCAGATAATGCAACAAAGTCTATAACTATAGTACAGCTATTTGTAGTATCGTAAAGTTAGTCCTTACCTAGAGCTTATAAAAAGAAGGAAGCACACTTATTATGGAAAAGATATTGACAGAACAGCGCAACATAAGACGAATTCCTAATTTTAGGCTTTACTAAGTTGCTTTGTTGTGGAGCATAGTTTTGTTTCACTAAATGACACGATTGGTAGTAGCATCACAGAAGGTTTGCTCATTATTTACGTCATTCAGTAACTTGCGGTGAATTCCGATCAGATTTTGTTTTTGCGGTGAGTTGTGCGCAACAGAAAAAATGATCGGAATACTGATCAAAATAAAAATTGCGATGAGTTATGCATAACATAAAAAGTGATCAGAGTTTTGTTCAAACGCAAATGTGCATTGAACAAAATGCAAGTTGCTCATTGCTCAGACGATTTACCTTACGTTTTCGAAAAATATTTTGCGGTAAATTATACGTATAAAAACAGCTGGTAAATGCTACAGGCTTTTGCTAAAATTTGAGATGACTTATGGTTGTTAAAATATCTACCTGTTTTGAGGTAGATATTTAAGAAGCTTTAAGATATTCGGAAGGTGGCTTTCCATAATGTTCCTTAAAGCTTTTGGTAAAATAGGCTGGAGAGGTAAATCCAGTCAGATAGGCTATTTCTGCCAGCGAATGTTTTTTGGTTTCCATAAGCTTTAGTGCTTCTTTGAGCCGAATAATACGTATAAACTCAATAACAGAAGTACCGGTCAATGCTTTTAGTTTACGGTACATGTTACTTCGACTCAGATTAACCGACTCGGCCAATCCTTCTACACTCAGGTTACTGTCTGTTAGGTTTTGTAAGATGTAGCCTATTACCTTCTGTAAAAACTGTTCATCGAGTTCATTGTCTGCTAATCGGTTTGGTCTCAGGTATACATCCTGACTGAAATGTGCATATAGTTCCCTTCGGGAATGAATCAGCTGATGGATTTGTACAAGGAGAAGTTGCGTATTAAATGGTTTGGTTACATATACATCCGCACCATTTTCAACCCCTGCAATCTGATCGCTGACAGATGTTTTAGCTGTGAGTAACAGGACTGGGATATGAGAAATGCGCATGTCTGTTTTCACTTTCTGACACAAGTCAATCCCCCCACAGCGTGGCATAAGAATATCGCTTATAATTAAATCCGGTATTTGTTCTGTGGCCAGTCGAAATCCAGCATCACCGTCTGCAGCTTCTAGTATGCGATACTCTTCTGAAAGGATTGCAGCCAGATATTTTCTTAATTCCGCATTGTCCTCTACAATCAGAATAACAGGTGCCTGAGCTGCAGTGTCACGAGTAGAGGTCATACTCGATAGAGGAATAATTCGGGAGGAGTTAATCTCTGGTGCCTTTGGGATCTCAGATGTAATCTCAGCTACAGCACCAGTTGTATTGCATTGAATTGGATCTGTATTATTGGTTATAATCTCATGAGACTCAAAATGTGCATTTCCTAACGGCAACAGAACTTCAAAACAAGTTCTGATCCCTTTTTCACTACTTACCTGAATAATCCCATGATGTAGTTCGACGAGGTTTTTGACCAGCGCCAGTCCAATGCCTGTACCAGTATTGTATTGTGTTTCATCTTCCGGACTCTGAAAGAAGCGATCAAAAATTTTGCCGATATATTCCTTTCCAATGCCACTTCCATTGTCAGCTACCCAAAGTCGGATATGTTCAGATGAATAGGAGAGGGGATGCTTATTTTCTACCAGATCAACTTTTGTCTGAATTAGCTCAACTCCTACCTGAATTGTCCCTCGTTCCGGAGTATACTTAAATGCGTTAGATATCAGGTTAAGGACTATCTTCTCCATTTTGTTTTTGTCAAACCAGGCTTCAATTGTCTGGGTCGGATATACAAACTGATAATCAATTTGCCGTTGGCGGGCTTGTTCTGCAAAGAGAGTATACCATGCCTGAGTGCATCGGCAAATGTCTTCTTTCTGGACACGTATCTTCAGTTTACTCTCTTCCAGCTTGGAAAAATCCATTAGCTCATTGACTAGTCCATTTAGCCGTTCAGCATGCGTATAAACCAGTCTTATTTTGTCTTTTACTTCTCCTTCTACCTGGCCATGGGAAATAATCTGCTCCAATGGTGAGAGAATTAGCGTCAGAGGTGTTCGCAATTCGTGAGAAACATTGGTAAAGAATTGTTCCTTCATTCGGTTCAATTCTTCCTGTTTGGCATGGGTAAGTTGCTCCATTTCTAATTTTTGTGCCTGGGCTATCTGATTCATTTTTAGCTTTATGAATGTCCAAAGCAAAGCAGAGAACAATAATATATAGAGCATATATGCCCATTTGGTTGCCCAAATAGGAGGAAGGATAGTGATTTGCAAAGTAGTAGGTGTCTTATTCCATATGCCTTCATTATTAGATCCTTTTACCTTAAAAAGGTAGGTACCAGCATCCAGATTTGTATAGGTAGCTATGCGTTGGGTACCTGCTTGGTTCCATTCCGTGTCAAAGCCTTCAAGCATATAGGCATACTGATTTTTGGAGGAATGTGTAAAATTGAGAGCCACAAATTCGATAGAAAAGGAAGTTTGCTTATGGGTAAGAGTGATATGTGTGGTTTCAGAGATACTTTTCTCTAGAGGAGACCCTGGCTGTCCAATTTTTGCTGGAGTGTTAAATAGGTTAAATCCTGTAATGTATACAGGTGGAACTATGTGATTGGTTGTCATCCGGGTTGGTAAAAAAGAACTTATACCATTGTTACCTCCCAAAAAAAACTCTCCATTACTCATCTGAATAAAGGCATTTGGATAGAACTCATTGGTTACGAGCCCATCTTCCTTAAAGTAGTTTTTAAAGTAGCTTTTGGAAGGATTGAACATAGACAATCCTTTATTGGTACTAATCCACAAATTTCCAGCTGGATCTTCAACAATCCCTCTGATTGTGCTACCAGGTAGTCCATTTTCTTTGGTAAAAACGGTAAAACTGCCATTTTCAGGATGAAACAGATTCAAATCATCCATTGTTCCAATCCACAGATTGCCTTTGCGATCTTCAAATAATGTGTTGATAGCAAAAGAACTTCCTCCTTTTCTAGGATCCGCATTATATAAATATTCTTGAAACGAATACTTGCCTTCCTTTTCTGGTTTCATGCAAATTAATCCATATAAAGTTCCGACCCAGAGTTGCCCTTGCTTATCCTGCAAAAGAGCACTTATATAAGCCGATTTATTCAGATGCGTTTTATTGCTCTCATCCAGCACCTGTACAAAACAATCTTTATCCGATTTGTACACAAACAATCCATTTCCTGAAGTGCCTGCCCAAATCTGCCCAGCCTTGTCTTCATAGAGAGTACTGATATTGTATCGTTTATTTTTCAATACTCCATCAAACCGATAATTGTTAAGTCTAGTACCATTTCTGGTATAATGATCTACTCCGGCACCCCAACTACCTAGCCATAAGGTATGACGGGAATCATATAAAATTGACAGAATGGCTTTGCTGGATAAAGAGGCATTCACAATCGGTTCTGTGAATTGCCGGTTTTGTGTATTAAAATAATTGATACCCCCTCCATCTGTGGCAATCCACAAATTCCCTGTTTCATCTTCTGCAAACGATCTGACCTGATTGTTTACCAGTGTTTGCTTGCTGAAAGCATTACGTTGATACGATTGAAACTTCTCTGCATGTGCATCATAAATGTTTAATCCTTTGTAATAGGTTCCTATCCAGAGCAATCCATTATTATCTTCATAAAGTGACCAGATCGAGTTACTGCTTAGACTCTGTGGATTACCTTCTTCTGATTTATATTGAACAAACGTATCTGATTCTGGCAGGAGATAGTTCAGTCCACCGTTTTCAGTGCCAACCCAAAGTCCTCCCTTTTGATCCAATAAAAGAGAAAGCACAATATCATTGCTGAGAGAGCCCGCCAGTTTGTTTTTTCTGAAATGTTGGAAATAATATGTATTCTGGTTTTTTACTAGCTTGTTTAAACCTCCTCCATAGGTACCAATCCATATGGAACCTTGAGCATCTATTGTCAAACTGCTGATCGCATTATTACTTAACTTAGAGGATAGATTAGCATCAGACACAAAATGAGTGAATTGTTTACTCTTAGCCTCTAATCTATCCAATCCATCACGGGTGCCAATCCATAGATTGCCTTCACGATCAGCAATAATAGCCTTTACAAAGTCAGAGCAAATAGAGTGTGGATTGGATGGATTATAAGTAAAGTGAGTGAGCTTACTGGTACGTTGATCATACATAAACAAACCATCTCCTGCTGTGCCAATCCAGATATTATCTTTTTGGTCACAGAATAAGGCTCTTACATTTAAGGTATCTGTTCTGCCCAGACCAGGTACAAGTTCAAAACGGTCTTTATCCCTATTATAAATGTTTAGTCCATTGCTGGTACCTACCCACAGTTTGTGGGATTTGTCTTCTATAATAGCTCCGATTACGTTATGGCTGATGGTTCGTATACCAGCCAGATTGTGTTCATAAACAACAAAATCAGATCCGTCATATCGATTCAATCCACTATAAGTCCCAATCCACATATACCCTTTGTAATCTTTCAGCATACAGGTAATGACTTGATTGGATAATCCTTCCTGTAATGACTGAAATGTAATATGAGGATCTGCTTTTGCCACCACAATATGACAAACAAATTGACACACTAGCCAAAAAGTTATTTTGGGTATATAATTAAATAACAGGTCATAGATCAATTTGAGCATATCAACTGATAAATAAAGAGTAGGTTTATGAATCTATGAGAAATGAAGAATTTACAGAATATATATGTGTGTAAGTGACACATAAAATTGACAGATGTAAATATAGGATTTTTATACTTAACTGTAAATAGTCCTATAAAATATTATCCAAGTAATATAGTTGTTGACCAAGATAAGAGTACAATCTTTCCCTTAGCCAAGTTTATTTGTTTAGCTGCAGCCATACTTACTAAGAAGAGGTACTAGAACATCCATCTAAAAAGTTAAGACAGAAGAGGTGTTATGCTGGAGAATATTGAAAAATATAAAATATTTCCTTGCTAATCTGAATGCTATAATCCTGATCTTAGGTCAGAAGTCAATCTAAGCTATATGTACAATGATAATAATTAGCATTTAAAACGAGTGAAGAATATTAGTACTGACTTTTATGAGGATAGTTTATTTGTGAAAATTAAAAGTTCATTTAGAAAGGTATGGATATGTACGGTTTTACTATTTTTTCTTTGGTGTTTCTTCTGCTTGTATGAATTTTAAGGGATACTGTCTTATATGATAGGTGCCATTTTTTTTCCTTTGGCAGACAGATAATAATGCCAAAGCATCATACACGCGATGGATCGAAATGGCTTCCAGTTTATACTTATTTTAAGGATTTCTTCTTTTGTTGTAGAACTAGGGAGTTTTTTGAGGGTCTTTACTGCATTTACAGCGGCTAGATCACCAATCGGAAAAATATCTGTTCGTTGAAGTGCAAACATCAAATACACATCTATCGTCCAATTTCCGATACCCTTTAAACCGATGAGTACTTTCCGGACCTGATCGTCGGACATACCTGCAAATTCTTCGAGATGAATTTTTTCGTCTTTGATTGCTTGAGCTAGTCCCCTTATATATCCCATCTTTTGCCGACTGACAAAACAAGCCCTCATCTGCTGATCAGTGAGGCAAAGAATCGACTCTGGTGTGATCATTTGTGTTGTCACTTTGAGTTTATTTAACGCCGCCAGTGCAGAGGCGAGTGAAACCTGTTGCTCAAGGATTATATGTACAAGTGTCTCAAACGTATTTTTTCGCGTCCACATGGGAGGATAGCCATTCAAGTCCAGAATAGATCTTAGTTCAGCATCGTGGCCAGCTAAATGATCACATAACTGGTGATAGTTGGTCAGATTGAAAGTTATTAACACAGCTATAAGATTGTTTTACTGGTGAGTTTATAGCAAGATCTGTTATAGTAAATTCAGGATATTCTGGTCTTGTATTCCATGGAAAAAAAGCGGCAACAACTTGCTGGAAAACCGGGTATGCTCCTTCCATATAGGATGATGTAAATAAGCTGTAACTTCATTGAAGTCTTCAATGAAATAAAATTTTGCTTTATCACTTTGCCAAATACCTTTGATCTGGGGGAAGATTACTGCATCCAATGGGATGTTTTGCGACCAGTTTTAATCTCTTGCAATCCTTTCAAATATACCTGGAATAGATAAGCTCTAGTAGTCAGCGTATTATGGTATATGAGTGTGGAATGTAAGGGACTCGAACCCATGACCCCCGCCCTGTCAAGGCGGTGCTCTGAACCAACTGAGCTAACATTCCAACCAATAGAATAGCAAAAATACGTTAAACTTTCAAATTCACAAGTTCGTTATTTGGTAAAGCAGGTACATCCTGAAATACATTCTGTTGAGTATATAATAGTTCATAGTATTGTTTTGCCATTCGGCCTGAATCAAAGTTTGGCAAAATATCTGTCATACTGGCATTGACTATGCGTTGCCATTGATCAGGGGCTTCGTAATATATTGGAATCACTACTTCTTCCAGTAATTTATACAAGTTCAATGCATCAATCTCGTCAATTTCATGTTCGGGGAGGGTAGGGTCATTGGGAGGAAGCACAAAGCAGTTTTCGTTATTTCGCGCAAATTCAGGTATCCATCCATCAGGAGTAGAGCAGTTGAGAGCTCCATTCATAGCTGCTGTCATGCCACTGGTGCCAGAGGCTTCATGGGTAATACGAGGTGTATTGAGCCACACATCAGCTCCGCGTTTTAACATAGCTGAAAGCTTGAGTTCATATCCCACCAGAACAGAGCAGTTATAATATTTCTTGGTAAAATGTACCAGCCGATTAAAAACAGATATGCCTGTATAATCAGTAGGATAGGGTTTGCCAGCCCAAATAATTTGAACAGGATACTTCTTATTCGTTAGTAATTGAATAAACCGATCCGTATCATATAATAACAGATCTGCTCGTTTGTATGCTGCAAATCTTCGTGACCAGACAATAGTTAACACATTCTCATTATAGATTTCACCTGTTTGGTCGGCTACTTCTTCAAATAGCTGTCTCTTAAAAAACTTCTTGCGGTTTATGAATTTATCTGTTTCCTTATTTTGGAAAGCATCATAAAGCTCCTTATCTGCCCAGTAGGTAAAATTTTGTGCGTTAGTAATAGACAGAATTGGACTTATATTACTGGCACCTCCCCACATTTTTTGCAATACCTGTGTATGCATTTTAGATACTCCATTTGATAGTCCTGCTAGTCGAAAGGCAGCAAGTGTATGATCTAAAATGTTGGTATGAGTATCAGATAAAGTCCGTACTTCTACCAGAGGGAGATCTGAAAAGAAACCCATACGTTCCAGTAGATAAATATCTGTCTTCTGATTTCCTGCTTCTTCCGGAGTATGATTAGTAAATACTAGCCGTTTTTTGACCTCTTCAATGTCTTTATTATATTTCGCATATAAATAAAATGCCAGTGGTAAACCATGAGATTCATTGAGATGATAGGTATCTGGGTGGTAGTGGAGTTCTTCGAGCAAACGTGCTCCTCCAATTCCCAACAGAATACTGGCAGCTATCCGTGCTTCCAGATTTTGGTCATATAATCTGTGTGTGGTAGTCTGGGCGAGATAATCGTTTTCTGGAAGGTCGGTTGAGAGCAGAAAGACAGGCACTGTTCCAAACACATTAGGTGGCAAGTAATAGGCCGTAACCCATACAGGTGCATGATTGATTTGGATCGAAAATTTGATATCCGTTTTTTCCAGAAAACCATATACCTTTTCCTGAAACAGTACCTCCATTGTCTGATCTCCTTTACGTGTCTGATCGTAATAACCATACTTCCATAAAATACCTATCCCAATCACGTTTTGCTTTAACTCATAGGCACTACGCATATGTGACCCTGCCAGAAAGCCCAGACCTCCTGAGTAGATCTTTAATGATTGATGAATGGCATATTCCATGCAAAAGTATGCTGTACGATTCTGATAGGCTGAATCTGCCTGATAGGACTGTAAAAAGTCTTGAAAAGTTGTTGCCATGGTGTGGATGGTTTGATTATCGATGCAAGCTAATGCATCTGATGAAAGTGTTACATGATTACTGTCATAGATTCTGTTGATGAAGATAACGAATTTCGTGCCTTCAAAGAGAGGAAGGATATGGTAAAATTTTCTTATGTAAAAGAATTTTTAGTGAGATAAGCCTCAGGAAATAAGGGAAATATAAAAAACGTCCAGCATAAATGATATACTGGACGTTAGGGTGTGATTACTTTCAAGAAGATGGTATACGCAATAAAAAAACTATGAGGTTACAAATGTCGGATTGCCTAATGCCGCCAGTTGTCGGAATAATGCTTTTTCCTGTTCGGACAAATTTTTTGGAATACGAACCTGAATGGTTACATACAAGTCCCCAAATGTATCTGGCGTATTATATACAGGCATTCCCAAGCCTTTTAACCGCAATACTTTTCCATGTTCTGTACCTTCCGGAATATCAATCTTTATATTGCCTTTTAGCGTTCCTACAGTTGCTTTACCTCCTAATATGGCAGTATACAAATCAACTGCAATGTCTGTATATAGGTCATTTCCTTTTCTGTCAAAATAGGAATCATCCGCAACATGTATAGTGATATACAAATCACCATTGGCAGCTCCATTTGTACCAGGAGCACCCTTGTCCTTTAATTTTATAACCTGCTCGTGTTCAATCCCCGGTTTGAGCCTGATGCGTAGTTTCTGATTATTTACGTCTACCAGACGTTCAGTGCCTTGGTATGCTTCCTGCAAGGTTAATGTTAAATCAGCCCGATAATCATGCCCTTTTCGTTTGGTACCTGTACGTCCTTTGGCTTCTCCGGGACGTCTGCCAAATAACATCTCAAAAAACTCTGAGAAGGTAGGTTCGTCTGTGCTGTATTCATGAAAAGTACTACCTGTATTGCCACCAAAGTTTCCAAAGTCAAAACCCCCAAATCCTCCTGAAGGTTGACCACCTCCATTGCCATTAGCTTGTGCATGCTTCCAGTTTTCACCAAAGGCATCATACTTTTTACGTTTCTCTACATCACTCAGTACCTCATAGGCTTCTGTTACCTCCTTAAACTTATCCTCTGCCTGTTTATCATCTTTGTTTTTATCCGGATGATACTTTACTGCAAGCTTCCTGTAGGCTTTTTTTATTTCGTCAGCTGTAGCATTTTTTGCAACGCCAAGCGTTTTATAATAATCTTTATAGTCCATAGTTGTGTCTGTTTTCTAGAAAAAATACAAAACCGTGGCGAAAAGTTCCCGAATTGGATACATTTATCTGTTTATGGTATGCTAATATAGTAACCTTTGGGGAAAAGTATCTCATCAAAGACAAACTTACAAATTGAATGTTTACATGAGAAACTATCCCTCTCCATGAATGGTTTTATATTTATCTCTTCATTACTTACTATATCTTTAAATTGGTAAAATATATTCTTTTTCTAAGATTCAATGACACAGCCTTTAATCCAATATTTAGAACACAGACGATGTGTTTCACAAAAAAACAGTATACTTATTGCAGATATGGCATATTAATTTTATATACTAGCACAACTTTTATTTTATAAACTACTTGACTTATGAATTTACTCATTCGATTAATTGTAGCAACCCTTGCTGTTATAATTAGCTCGTGGTTACTACCAGGTGTCCATGTGAATGGAATTGTCACTGCTATTATTGTAGCTATTGTATTAGGGTTTCTAAATGCCTTTGTAAAACCTGTACTTACTTTCTTAACTATCCCTATTACCATCATTACACTTGGTTTGTTCTTATTAGTGATTAACGTAATCATTGTATATATCACAGATGCTTTGATTGCAGGATTCCGAGTAGATGGATTTTTATGGGCTTTGATTTTTAGCTTTGTTGTGTCTATTGTTGGTGCTATATTATCTTCACTTTTTGACGATTAAGCTTCACTACAGTATTTTAATAGAAAAAAGAACAGAGACCTTTCTAATGGAAAGGTCTTTTTTATGTTCTCATAATCTAAAAGCAACAATTTATGTCAGTTAAGATCAAATAAACAGCAATTGAAGCATATGGGAATTAATACTGAGATTACAATCTGGTATTTTGGTACCTCAAAAAAGACATAGAAGTTACAATACCAAAATAACGTTGGTAGAAAGTGGTTAGAATGAAAAACCTGATTTCTAAAGGAGTCAGGCTTTTTTATTTTACAGATCTATTTTGTATTTATTTATGGATTGGAGTATATAATGGATATCTTTCAAGCATAAATCTTTTCTTCTAATTCATATGCTTAATTATCACGAAAAAATTTTTCGTTCTGTAAATAATACGGAGAATGGTGAAGTTAGTGCTGAAACTATGTTTTATTATCAGCAACATGATACTATTGTTACTGCTTCCTACTCGGGAGGAAGTATTGTGACTGGACATCTAATTGCTCTTGTAGATGAGGTTGGACATTTGAGTATGCGTTACCACCATATAAATAATTTAGGACAGCTAATGACAGGGATTTGCCATTCTATTCCTGAAGTAATGGAAAATGGAAAAATTCGTTTGCACGAAAAATGGCAATGGACAAGTGGCGATTATAGTTCAGGAGAATCTGTAATTGAAGAAATATAACAACTACCTCTGATTATACTTATTACAAGATATATCAGAGGTAGTTGAATTTTGTAGCTCTTGCATTGCGTTTTATTAGGACTATTTTAGCTTCTCGTTGTTTTTGTGTCGTTCAGCATCCCTAACTGACTTCTTCTTCATGTTTTGGGTTAATGCCTCTGTCAAATCAACCCCTGTTTGATTGGCAAGGCAAATCACTACAAATAAGACATCTGCCAGTTCATCTCCCAGATTTTTGTCTTTGTCTGATGCTTTGAATGATTGTTCTCCATACTGGCGAGCAATGATCCGGGCTACCTCTCCAACTTCTTCAGTCAGTATAGCCATATTGGTAAGTTCATTATAATAACGGACTCCTGTATTTTTTATCCAGAGGTCTACTGCTTTTTGTGCTTCTTCTATAGTCATAAAAAAATATTTACAATTGTTTGCAACCTTTTATGTAAAAAACGGGTCATAGGAAAGTGAACTAAGAAAATTACAAATTGGTTGTTTTGCTTTCTACGGTAATTAAACTTTAGGCATACTTTTTTGTCTAATTTTGTGTGAAATTAAGAAAGTAAAAGTTATATTTTTACATCTTTTTAGCGGTTTTTGATATGTCTGAAACTGCATATTCTAACCTGATATGATGCATATGGCACTACTTATGAATGAAGTAAAATACAATAAGTTATATTTTTATATACTTTCTATAATTGCTATAACTCTATGTTATCCTAAAATAAATGCTATTAACAATATTAGTATTATTATATTAGGTATTATTTGGATTGCAGAAGGTAAATGGAGAGAAAAAAAGCTTCGATTGATACAAAGTCCTATTATATTACTTGTTGTTTCATTTTTTTTGTTACATGTTATCAGTTTGTTATATAGTCACAATATTACGAAAGGTCTTCAAACATTAGTAGACTATATACCGCTATTATTATTTCCTTTGGTGTTAGGCTCTATTTCCTGTTTGAAGAAAGGGGATATTTATACTATTGTTTCCCTGTTTATTGCATCCTGTTTTGTTGCAACTTTTATTTGTGTGCTGACAGCAGTAAAGATATCATTATGGGATAATTTACAAACAGATGATCATTGGTTTTATGATCTTTTTACAAGGCCTATTGAGTTAAATTCAATTTATTTCTCTTTCTTCTTAGGTTTTTGCATTCTTTGTTTAGGAGCGTATCTTTTTGAGAATATAGGTAAACTTTCTCTTTTAAAGCGAACAGGTTTATTTTTATTGATTATCTATTTTCTGGGCGTAATGCTTTTACTTACATCTCGTACTACTTTAATCGCTACTTTGTTGTTAGGAGCAATAAATTGTTTATTATATCTGATAAAAACTGAAGGCAGAAATATGAAAGCACTTGGTTCGTTGATGATTGCTCCAATATTAGTAGTGATTTTAATTTCTCAGTCTTCATTTCTTACTCAACGTTTTTCAGATATTAAAAATCTGAATACAAGTGCTGTAACCGAAAATTTGCATTCACGTCAAAAACTGAACTTACCTTGGTCTAGTAGTTCTGCTATACGAGTTGCTATCTGGGAATCTTCATTAAGTGTGATCGAAAACAATTTCTTTACAGGTGTAGGAATTGGAGATACTCAGGAGGAGTTGGTAAAGATGTATTACAAGAATAATTATGTATTTGAAAATGGATATCAGGGACATAATGCCCATAATCAGTTTTTACAAACCATGATGACAAGTGGGATAGTCGGTGTTCTGCTATTACTGGGAATCTTTATGGTAGGATTTTTCCTGGCTTGGAGACAGAAAAACTATTTTTATATGACTTTTATTCTATATATCTTTTTAAATTGTTTGACAGAAGCCTTGTTGCAAAGACAAAAAGGAATTGTATTTTTTGGTATTATGAGCAACCTTCTGTTTTTTTATTTCTTTACTAAACAAGAAGTTAAGACTAAATCTAAGATGGCAGTCTATTCTTGATGCAAGGTCAGTAAGGATATAATACCGTAGATTATCTACTATCAAATTCTATTTTTTGAGTCAATAACAATCGTAACAGGACCATCATTAAGCAGATTTACTTTCATATCTGCTCCAAATGTACCTGTTTCGATTGTTTTCTTTATTTCTGTGGTGAGAGCCAAGATCATCTTCTCATATAAAGGTATAGCTTGTTCAGGTCTGGCCGCATCAATGAAAGAAGGTCTGTTTCCTTTTTTGGTGCTTGCATATAAAGTAAACTGACTGATAAGCAATATATTTCCATCTACATCTGAAACGGAGAGATTCATTTTTCCTTCTTCATCTCCAAAAATACGCATGTTTACTATTTTTTTACTCAACCATTCTATATCTTCTTTTGTATCTGTATGCGTAATTCCCAGCAGAATAAGTAAGCCTTTTCCAATTTGTCCTTTTATCTGATTATCAATAGTAACTGAAGCACTTGTAACTCTTTGAATAACTGCAATCATGGAATATATATTATTAATATGGAATATATATTATTAATGTAGAGTAAGCAATTAGAAAGAAGAATAATGTGATTGGTTACAATCTGGAAAAATCTGCAGGTTCAACCAAAACAACTTGTTCTTTATCGATAATGACAGCTCCTTCTGGAAGACCTTTGGGTTTCCGAATGTATTTGCGTGGAGTAACTGTAACAGGGCACAGAGTATCATTCTTTCGTTTGGAATAATAGGCTGCTAATTGAGCTGCTTTTTCAATGACTGGCTCTGGAAATTTCTTGCCGGATTGGTATTTTATAATTACATGTGACCCTGTGACATCCTTGGCATGCAACCAGAGATCTTCTTTCCATGCATACTCCCGTGTTAGCAGATCATTGTTTTTTGCATTTTTACCAACTAGGATCTCAAATCCTTGGTATTCAAACCGTTTAAATAGTTCCTGAATGGCAGGAATAGTTGAGGTAGATGCCAGATCATAATCTTTTATATAATTGCGTAAAACCTTCAGGTTTTGAATAGCGATTATATCCGCCAAATACTTATTGATTTGTGCCATCTCTGATTCTTTCTGAGCAATAGCTTTTTCCAGTATCTCTATTTCAATCTTTTCATTTTTGGCTTTCCTATAATAAGTTTCTGCATTTTTTTGAGCAGATAGTTCTTTTTTTAGCTTGATACGAATTGTTTGATTATGGTAAAAATCAAATAACTCTATTGTTTCACTACCAGGAGGGATCTGATGAATATTGGCCATTAGGATATTGGCTAATTGTTCATGACGAGCCTCTGTTTGAATTTGATTTAGCTTTTCATAGGTCTTTGCCAGATAACTTTCTGTCTGCTTTTTTTGTTTCTCAAGCTTGTGCAATACCTGTTGTCTTTCTTTATCGAAAGTACTCTCTCTGGCATATAAACTATAAAAGCGGTTCGCAATCTCTAAAGGATCTGCTGATTCAAACTCTGTATTACCTATTGGAAATAAAGTAAGTTGGAAACTACTATTGCTTGTACTAAGATGTGCAGGAGGACGCTCAACATAAAAAAAAGAAGGATTTTCCAGGTTATATATAAATTGTTGCAGGATAGTCCATTGTTCCTGAGCTGATTTATCAGGAAATTTCTCCTGTTTCAGATAGGCAACTGCTGGTTTTCCTAAGGTTGGATAAATAGTTGCAGGATTTTGTTTATGTTGAATAAAATCTTCAAATGTAGGGTTGATATCTCGGTGAAGCAATTCTGGTGAAAGAGAAAGATCTGCTTCAATATTATTCTGAAATAATTCTATTACCTTATTATCCTTATATAATAATACATTAGAACGATTCCCATGTAACTTAAACAAAAGTAATAGCCCAGAATCTAACTGAATGGCAAAGCTTCGGTCATTTTTATACTGAATGATTTTTTCAACAGTTCTCCCTGTTAATTCGGAGAAGAGCTCCACCGTATTTTTACGTGCTCTATGAAATTCAGATGGAAAGGTAAGGCAGACAAAACTATTCTTTAATATAGCTCGGATAAAGAAAAGATCAGTTTTACTCAAAAAGCTAATAACCAATTCATCTTTATCCTGACTAAACGCACTATCTACTGTGCGTCCGATTAATATAGGTGCCAGTGCAGAAGAAACCTGTCGTAAATAATAATAGTTGTTATGCATGAGCTTGCCTATGTTAGTATCTGATGTGTTAGTAAATCAGGTTGATGTAACGTGTATTTTGTTGGCTAATAGATAGTTACTGGCTGATATAATAAAGTGTTGGATTAAACCTATCTGGATTTTACAATTTTGTTAATATGCTGTTCTACTTGAGCTATCGTGTTTACTTTCAAAGAAGGATTTAGGGCAACCTTTCCTAACTCATACCAGAGATTTTCTCCAATGTCAATATAGGAGCCTTGTAGATGGGGTTCTCTTTTTTCTGCTTTTTCTGAGATAAAGGATAACGAAAATATTAACTCCAGTAGTTCTTTCATTTCGTCCCAGTTACCTGATTTTTGTTGCATTTTGGCATCATTCAGACGTGTCTGGATAGATACACTACGATCTTTAAATTGTATCTTAAGAGAGCAGAAAAGTGTTGATTGTGCTGCTATTTTTTTATACCGTATAAGAAGTGGAGCTTCTTTGCCTGAGGTTTCGTAAATACCTTGAATAAACTCCTGTAGAAAATACTCCCAATTCCATATTGAATCAGGACATCCTTGAAAAATGACGTTTTTCTGCGTTTTAAAGGTTAATTCCAAAAAGGGCTGATCATTAGTATCAGTTTTGGTGGTTGTACGACTATTTTTTAATAGCTCTTCCATGAGTGGCAACCATATTCTGGAGATGTTCCCTTTCCAGGAAAAGTCATCCTGACCCGTAAAGCCTTCATCCTCTATCTCTTCTTGTGTAAGTCCTTCCCGATTATGATATACCCATGAAAAATCGATTTTAATATCGTTGGGGCTTACTAATCCTTTAATATGATAGTAATAGCAATAGGGAGGCGGTATAGAAGCCGCTGTTTCATATTTTATTTCAAATTCAGTGATCATAATCTACTTTCCTTAAATAACAGGCAGCAAAGGTATCAAAAACCTTATTGGTCTGGAAGTATCTGTCGTTTATTAAGTCTATAGTATGGACTCAAATAGGTGTATGTGAGAATCTAGATGGGTGTGTAATATGTAATAGGCTGTTAATCTTGTGATTATATTTTATGACAAAAACAGGATGAGTGAAGTGATATCTCTCTGAGTTAACTGCATATAATCAATAGTCTGTATGTATTCTTTTTCGGTTTAATTCAATTGTATTCTGAATAATAAGGCTGTATTCAGGCTCTGTCTTAGTTGACAAAGTACATTACCTTATAGGAAGGATATTTTGTAGAAATAATATTTTTTAAAATATATTTTAAATTTTTCTGCAAAAAATTGTATTATTATAATTGTAAACATAAATTTGTACTAGATCAATACACTTTATATACAATTTTGTGAAATTGATCGATAGTAAAAATTCTATATTATAACCCCTAAACAATTTTTCCATGAAACACAATTATCTACGAGCAAGTGTATTGCTCTGCCTGGTATTTCTGTGTTCAGTAGTTGGCGCCTTTGCGCAGACTACTGTAACCGGTAAAGTAACTTCTCTGGAAGATGGCGGAGTACTACCTGGTGTAAGTGTATCCGTAAAAGGAACTACTCGTGGTACTACTACTGACGCTAACGGTAAGTATAGTATTGCTGTGGATGGCTCTACGGCCGTCTTGGTTTTTAGTTTTATTGGTTTTACTACTGAAGAAGTAACAGTAGGGAATCGGACTGTGGTAGATGTACCTCTGACTGCAGATTTACAGGCATTGTCTGAGGTTGTCGTTACTGGCTATACAACAGAAAATAGACGTGAGGTAACAGGTGCTGTTGCTACTGTAAAATCCAAAGACCTTGTCGCTGTACCTTCTGGTAACGTTGAGCAGGCTTTGCAAGGACGTATATCAGGGGTAACTGTTATTACTAATGGTCAACCTGGCACTACAAGTATTGTTCGTTTGCGTGGTTTTGGCGCTTTTGGTGGTAATGAGCCACTATACATTGTAGATGGTGTGCCTGTGGCATCTACAGATTTTCTTCAACCGGATGATATTGAAACTACGACTGTATTAAAAGATGCGCCATCTGCTTCCATTTATGGTGCTCGTGCTGCTAATGGGGTAATTATTTATACTACTAAAAGAGGAAAGAAGGGTGATGGTAAACTACATGTAAGTTATGATGGAGTATTTGGAGTGACCACACCTGGTAAAGTTGATAATATTTTAAATCCTCAAGAACAAGCTGACTGGACATGGAATGCAATTAAAAATACAGCTCGACAATTAGGTAAGGATCCTAAATTTGAGAGTCAGCAATACGGCAATGGTACTACTCCAGTTTTGCCTGATTATATTCTAGTTGGTTCAAATACTGGCGTTCGTGGTACTATTGATTTGGCAGCTGAGAAAGCTAAATACAATGTAAATCCGGAAAAAGGCTCTATTTATTCTGTTATGAAAGCAAATAAAGCAGGGACTAACTGGTGGGATGCTATTACACAAAATGCTATTCTGAACAGACATACATTAAGTTTCTCAGGTAGTGGTGAAAGAAGTCAGTTTTATGTAAGTTTTGGTATGCAGGACCAGCAAGGGATCATTATTCATCAAAACTTCAAACGTTATAGCTTTCGCATCAACTCTGAACATAGTGTAACAAAACATCTGCGTGTAGGAGAGAATGTTACAGGGCTTTATATTTCGAGATTGGGTATAATAGGTGGAAATGGTGGTCGTGGATCATCTGGTGAAGAAACACAAATCTTGAGTGCATTTCGTATGCCTGCTATTATTCCAGTATATGACGAGTTTGGTGGATATGCAGGTACTTTAGCTGGAGGATTTAATAACCCTCGTAACCCTGTAGCTGAACGTGATAGAGCTGCTGATAATGGTGGATACAATATTGGTGCTATTGGTAACGTATATGCGGAACTTGATCTGCTTAAGGGATTGACTTTGCGCAGTAGTTTTGGAGGAGGAATAAGTACAGGTTATTATAACTATTATAACCGACCATCTTATGAGAACTCAGAAAATAATAACACATTTACATATGGGGAAGGTGCCAGTGCTTATAAGAACTGGGTATTTACCAATACTGCCAGATACCAAACTAAATTTGGTGCACATGGAATTGATGTGTTAGCAGGTATTGAAGCATTAAATACAGGAAATGGAAGACAGTTGGAAGCCAGAGGCCAGAATCCATTTTCTACTGATATCAATTATATAACGTTACCTAATGTAAGTAACCAGAACGTTAATAGAGATGCTACTGCTTTTAACGTAGGCGTTAACTTTTATTCCTTGTTTGGTAGAGTTCAATACAGCTTTGGCGAAAAATATATGGTGAATGGGGTATTACGCAGAGATGGATCCTCTCGCTTCGGTCCAAATACCCGTTATGGTGTATTCCCTGCTATATCTGGTGCATGGCGTATTTCAGCAGAGCCTTTTATGAAAGATATTCCATTTGTATCCGATCTTAAGTTAAGAGGTGGATGGGGACAAATGGGTAACTCCAATAACGTAGATCCTAATAACCAGTTTAGTTTATTTGAATCTAACTTGGGTAGAGCATACTATGACATTGCTGGTGGCAACGGAGCTCCAACAGAAGGTTTTTATCGCAACAGAATTGGTAACCCTAATGCAAAATGGGAAACAAGTACTACCTCGAATATAGGTATTGATGCTACTATTCTGGATGGGAAAGTCGAATTAGTATTTGATCTTTGGAGAAAAGATACCAAAGATCTGTTGTACTCTTTAGAAACTCCTGCTGTCGTAGGTCCTTTGGCTGCTGACCCTTCAATTAACATTGCAAAAATGAGAAATCAAGGGATTGACCTTCAGATAATCAACCGTGGAAATATTATTCCTGATCTAACTTATGAAGTGAATGTTACTGCTTCCTGGTTGAAAAATGAGATAGTTGCTTTAGCTCCAGGTGTTCCTTATTTTGAACCCTATTCTATGAGAGGAATTACACCTGTACGTAACCAGATTGGTCAACCTATTTCTGCATTCTTTGGATATAAAGTAATTGGTCTGTTCCAAAGCCAGGAAGAAGTAAATTCTGCTCCTGCACAGGATGGTAAAGGAATTGGACGGTTCCGTTATGCAGATGTTAATGGTGATGGCAAAATTACACCTGATGACAGAACTGCTCTGGGAAGTCCTGTACCTAAGTTTAATGGTGGCCTTAACCTGACTTTAGGATATAAAAATCTGGAATTGACAGCCTTCTTATATACAGCTTTAGGTTTTCAAAACTTTAACTTATCAAGATGGTATACAGATTTTTATCCATCATTTAAAGGAGCTGCTATCGGCAACCGTGTAAAAGAATCGTTTACATTTGAAAAAGGAGGAAATACTGTACCTATTTTTGAAGATGCATCAAACTTGAGTACAAACACTGTATCTAACTCTTATTATATTGAAAAAGGAAACTATGCCCGGTTAACTAACCTGCAGATTGCCTATAAGTTACCTGCTGCTTTATTGAGTCGTTATGGAATTGAAAGAGCCAAGATTTATATTCAGTCTACTAACTTATTTACAATCTCAAAATATTCTGGTTTAGATCCTGGAGTAGGTGGGGCTGCTGACCAGAACCTTGGAATTGATGTTGGTAACCCTCCTGTAACAAGAGGCTTCAATCTAGGTGTTAATTTTGGATTCTAACTTTATTTGATAGTAGTTAAAGATATCCCCCTGTTTCAACTATCAGTCTAAAAAATACTGAAACTATATGAAAAAAATATTTAAAAATAAGATTATCTATCTTTCAATCGCCGCAATATTTCTTGGGGCAGTTGCCTGTAAAGATTCGTTTCTGGAACAACCAGTTACAGGACAGATTACAGAGGAGCAGCTGTTAACACAGAAGGGCTTGGATGGATTGTTGATAGGTGTGTATTCTGTTATGAATGGCCGGGATGCGAGTGCCGCCTGGCATGCTGGAGCTTCTAACTGGATGTGGGGAAGTATTCGGGGTGGTGATGCCAATAAAGGCACTAACTCAGGTGACTTTTCTAGCATGAATCCTGTGGAACGTTTTGAGACGGATCCTAATAATACTGAAGTACTTGGGAAATGGAGAGGTTGTTATGAAGGGATTGCACGTGCCAATCAGATATTATACATGATACCTAAAGCTACAGATGTATCTGAAAGTGCTCTTAAACGTATTGCTGCTGAAACGCGTTTCCTGAGAGGACATTACTATTTCGAATTGAAAAAGAACTTTAATATGGTTCCTTGGGTAGACGAAACAACTAATTATCCTTCAGAATTAGCAGATAAAGAAATTGCAGACAAAAAAAGCATTCCAAATAATACAGATATCTGGCCAAATATTCAGGCTGATTTTCAGTTTGCTTTTGACAATTTACCAGAAACCCAGTCACAAGTTGGTAGAGCAAATAAATGGGCAGCAGGTGCCTATTTAGGGAAATGTCTCCTTTTTCAAAAAAAATATGGTGAAGCTAAAACTATCTTCGATCAGGTAATAGCAAACGGACAAACTTCTGATGGAAAGAAATATGCCTTATATCCGAACTTTAATCAATTATTTCGCTTTGCAAACGAGAACTCAGCAGAATCTGTATTTGCTTATCAGGCAACAGGAAAAGCGCAAAACGTAAATAATTCAAATCAGGATATGGCAATGAACTATCCCTACAATGTTCTTCCTGGTAACTGTTGTGGCTTCTTTGCACCTAGTTTTGAGTTAGCTAGTTCTTATCGGACTAACGCTGCCGGGTTACCACTATTAGACGGTTCCTACAGATTGCCTGCCAATGAACTTAAGAATGATCAAGGTTTGAAGAGTGATGCTGCCTTTACCCCTGATGCTGGTCCGGTAGATCCTAGATTGGATATAACAATTGGACGTCGTGGTATTGATTTTCTGGATTGGGGTCCTCATGCCGGGTATTCCTGGATACGTGATCAATCTTATGCAGGTCCTTATACTCCTAAAAAGTATACATATGCAAAGGCGGAAACTTCAACACTTGATGGTAGTGGTTGGACTCCAGGATACCTGGCAGTTAACTTTATGATCATACGTTATGCCGATGTATTATTGATGGCAGCTGAATGTGAAGTAGAAGCAGGAGTACTGGAAAAAGCACGTGAATATGTGAATATGATTCGGGATAGAGCATCTAACCCTTCAGGATTTGTTGGTGCGGGAGTTACCTATAAAATTGAGCCTTATCCAGCTTCAGATTTTGATACTCAAGAAAAAGCACGTGCTCGAGTGCAGTTTGAACGTAAGTTAGAACTTGCTCTTGAAGGACATCGTTTCTATGATCTGGTAAGATGGGGGATTGCTGAGGAAACTCTCAATACATATTTGGAGTATGAAAGTGCGAAGATTCCTTCTCACTTTTTAGGCGCTGCCTTTGCTCCAAAGCATGAAATACTTCCTATTCCACAAAGAGAAATAGATTTGCATGGTAATAATACTTTAAAGCAAAACACTGGTTTTTAATTTATTTCATAAATACGTTAAAAAAGAGATGGTATTTAGCACCATCTCTTTTTTATTAAGATACACTACTTATATATCTTTCTAGCTCTTACTATATTAGTAAACAAAAGGTACTGTTTATTGCTCAGATAAAGTCTTTATTTTAATCTAAGTGCCACTAATTGTTATGAAACTAGTAATTCTTGTATTAGGGATGTTTTTGTTGTTTTTCTCCTGTAAGCAAAATCCTGATACACTTTTCCGGCTTATACCTGCTGATCAGTCAAATATTACCTTTGCCAACACGATTACAGAAAGCGACACCATGAACATTCTGGTGCAGGAATATATCTATAATGGTGGTGGAGTGGGAGCAGGAGACTTTAATGGAGATGGATTAGTGGATTTGTATTTCAGTGGAAATATGGTACCTAATAAACTTTACATTAATAAAGGAAATTTATCTTTTGAAGATGTAACAGATAAAGCAAAGGTTAGTGGAAATGGTAAATGGTGTTCAGGTGTAGTTGTGGTGGATATAAATCAGGATGGACGCCAGGATATTTATGTGGGAGCAACAATAAAAGCGGATTCTGCAAGTCGGGCTAATCTGCTTTATATCAATCAGGGAAATAATGCTGAAGGAGTGCCTACCTTTACAGAGGAGGCTGCCAAATATGGTATTGATGATAAAGGACATACGACTACTGCTGCTTTTTTTGATTATGATAAAGATGGCGATCTGGATTTGTATGTACTCGAAGATGTAATCAATAAAAATATTCCTACCAACTATCGGAAGAAAGTTACGGATGGTACCTTCGCTAATAATGACCAACTGTATCGGAACAATGGCAATGGCACATTTACCAATGTTACTAAACAGGCAGGCATTGTTTATGAAGGCTTTGGACTTGGATTAAATATCTCAGATATAAATTTGGATGGCTGGCCAGATATATATGTAACCAATGATTATATATCCAATGATTTGTTGTACATCAATAATCACGATGGCACATTTACCAATCAGGCTGATAAATATTTGAAACACACCTGTTATTCAGCAATGGGGAATGATGTGGTGGATATCAATAATGATGGACTGGTAGATATTGTAGCGCTGGATATGCTCCCGGAAGACAATCTGCGAAAAAAGCGAATGATTGGGGCAAATAAATATACAGACTACATCAATAATAAAGAATATGGCTATCAACACCAATATGTACGGAATGTATTACAGATTAATAATGGAGTGACTCCTGAAGGGCATCCTACATTCAGTGAAGTTGGCCAACTGGCAGGTATTTATCAAACCGACTGGAGCTGGACGCCCCTGGTAGCTGATTTTGATAATGATGGTAACCGGGATATTATCATTACCAATGGATTTCCCAGAGATGTAACCGACCGCGACTTTGCTATGTATCGTGCTGGTCCTGCAGGAGCCGTGGCAAGTCCGATGATGCTGGTCGATTCTATCCCAATTGCTCGGGTGGCTGATTATGCTTTTCGCAATAATGGCAATCTTCAGTTTGAAGATGTATCAGAGAAATGGGGATTGAAAGTACCTGCTTTCTCTAACGGTGCAGTCTATGCAGATCTGGATAATGATGGCGATCTGGATGTAGTAATTAATAATATCAATGACCCTGCGTTTGTCTACGAGAATCAGTTAAATAAACCCGAAAATAAAGATAAAGCACATTATCTGAGAGTAAAACTGGATGCCGCGCCTGGTCGTACTTCTGGTCTGGCTACAAAGATACGAATACTGTATGGAAAGGGTAAACAACAGTTTTACGAACATTCTCCGTATCGTGGGTATACATCTACAGTGGAAAGTGTAGCTCATTTTGGACTAGGGAATGTTACAACAATAGATTCACTAGAGGTATTCTGGCCAGATGGTAAGTATCAGTTGCTACAAAATGTGCCAGCAGATCAGGTGATTACTGTACACTACAAAGAAGCTGGAAAAGAACTGGCTTTTCAGTCTTACCCAAGTAATAGTACTATGCCTGTAATGAAGGATGTGACAACTGAATCTGGTATCGCATTTATTCATACAGAAAAAGATAAAATAGACTTTAATGTTCAAAGTACACTCCCACATAAATTCTCTCAGGATGGTCCCGGACTTGCAGTCGGAGACATAAACAATGATGGGCTGGATGATATATATATTGGTGGAGCGGCTTCTCAGGAGGGGATTGTATATCAGCAAACTTCGGACGGGAAGTTTAAACAGGTAAGTGCAATAACTGAAAAAGGGAAGCAGTCAGAAGATGAAGGCGCTTTGTTTTTTGATGCAGATCAGGATGGAGATCAGGATTTATATGTCGTAAGTGGTAGCTATGAGTTTGCTGCTGATACATTGTCATTAAGACATCGTTTTTACAGAAATGCAGGCAATGGTAAACTTATATCTGATCCGGAAGCCTTACCTGTCTTTTATTCAGCAGGCTCCTGTGTCAGAGCGGCAGATTATGATCGGGACGGAGACCTGGATTTGTTTGTAGGTGGACGTGTTGTTCCTGGACATTATCCGGTTACTCCTGATAGTTATTTATTGGTAAATGATGGGAAAGGCAAATTTACAGATCAGACAAAGCAAGTGGCTCCCGAATTGAAAAAAGCTGGCTTGATTACAGATGCCATCTGGTCTGATTATGATAATGATGGTTGGGTTGATCTAATTATAGCAGGAGAGTGGATGCCAGTTACATTCTTTAAAACACAGAATGGAAGACTGGTAAAACAGGACCAGACAGGTGTAGAAAAATCAATAGGTTGGTGGAATAGCCTGGCTGCTGCTGATATAGATAATGATGGAGATATGGACTACATAGCAGGTAATCTGGGACTAAACTCTAATTACAAATGTTCGCCCGAACTTCCTTTTAGTATGTATGCCAATGACTTTGATAACAATGGCAAAATGGACCCGATTCTGGTGTGTTATGGAAAAGATGAAACCGGAACAATACATCCATTTCCGATTCACTCCCGTGATGATTTGGTGACACTTCTCCTGCGGGTACGACGTGAGTTTCCTTATTATAATATTTATGGAAAAGCAGATATCAATAAGATTCTGAAAGAAGAAGAACAAAAAAATGCTATTGCTTATCATGCTACTCAGTTTGCTTCCAGTTACCTGGAGAATAAAGGAAATGGAAAGTTTGAGCCTCACGTCTTGCCGATTCAGGCTCAGGTAGCTCCTGTTTTTGGAATACAGGTACAGGATATAGATCAGGACGGAAATGCAGATCTGCTTTTGACTGGAAACAACTATGCAGGAGAAACATTTACGGGTCGGTATGATGCTTTTGTTGGATTATATCTGAAAGGAGATGGCAAAGGTGGATTTAAACCTCTTTCTATTCGTCAAAGTAACTTTTTCGTAGATGGAGATGCGAAAGCTTTGGCGCGAATATATACCAGTAAAGGGGATGAGCTATACCTGGCCTCCCAAAATCTGGATAGTCTGAAAGTATTTACCTCAGTTAGTAAACCAGTTCAACAGATTGTGCGGTTACAAGCAATGGATGCGTGGGCTGAAATGACGTTGAAAGATGGAAGAAAACGAAAGGTTGACTTACCTTATGGTGGCTCGTATCTATCACAATCAGCTCGGGTGCTGACAATTCCGGGAGGTGCATCTGCTGTAAAGATTTATTCCTTTGATGGGACGTCTCGTGAGATCAGTGAATCCAAAATTGCTGCTCGTAAGTAAGTTATAACTACTATCAAGTAAACGCTATCTGTGATCTGTATATCGCAGATAGCGTTTGTTTTTTCAATGGCTATACAATCCAATTAGTTCAAACATTCTGAAGATCCTGTCGTTGAAGGAGTATATTTATTCACTGACACAGACGTATAACTTTAGTTATGTATCTGTTAATGAATAAATACTTACATCCTGAAGTAGGTACATTCTTTGTGTGTATGCAAACAATAGATAACTTTATTCACTTTTGTCTAATTCCTTATCTGATATGATTTCGTCGACTTCTTTTGTTTCTGCTCATACTATAGATCCTGTAGCTAATCCTGATGCAATAATCATTCGTGGTGATGTGCGGTTTACTATACTGACACCACAGATGATTCGTATGGAGTGGGCTCCTGAAGCTACTTTTGAGGATTCTGCCTCTTTTGTCTTTATCAATCGCAATCTTCCAGTATGCCCCTATACAGTAGAAGAGAATGATGACTGGCTGATCATTCGTACAGAAAAGCTGTTATTAAAATATAAAATAGGTTCTGGAGAGTTTAAAGAGGATAATTTGTTTATTGAGTTAGAGTTGAATGGCAGACAGATCAGATGGCAGCCAGGTATGGAGGATACAGGTAATCTGAGAGGAACAAATCGGACATTGGATAGGGCAGAAGGTGCTGTGGAAATTGAGCCTGGCATCTTGTCAAGAGATGGGTGGACAATTGTGGATGATTCGGAACGGCCACTACTGGCTGAAGATGGAGATTGGGCATGGATAAAGGCACGTCCACAACGTAATCGTCAGGATTTATACTTCTTTGGGTATGGACATAATTATCGGCAGGCTTTGTATGATTATACATTGGTAGCTGGAAAGATTCCAATGCCTCCACGGTTTGTTTTTGGCTTCTGGTGGTCACGCTACTGGCCTTATACAGAAGAAGAGATGCGCAATCTGGTAAAGGAGTTTCAGATACATAATGTACCTGTGGATGTACTTGTAGTCGATATGGACTGGCATACTACCTTTTTAAAAGACTGGTGGAAGAAAGAGAAAGATCAGGCAGGAGAACGAAAAGGGTGGACAGGTTTTACCTGGAATAAGACGCTTTTTCCAAGCCCCAAAGCATTTCTGGACTGGACTAGAAAAAAAGATCTGAAAGTGACATTGAATCTGCATCCAGCCTCAGGGATTCAACCACACGAAGAAGCCTATCCGGCAGTAGCAAAAGCTATGGGGATAGATCCGGAGTCACAAAAGTATGTTCCCTTTGATATTGTTGATAAAAAATTTGCTCAAGCCTATCTGGATCTGGTATTACGGCCTCTGGAAGAAGAGGGTGTAGATTTTTGGTGGCTGGACTGGCAACAATGGAGTACTACAAACATACCTGGTATGAGTCCGACTATGTGGCTCAATTATGTGCATTATGCAGATATGGAGCGACAAGGGAAAGTTCGCCCGTTAATTTTCCATCGCTGGGGTGGATTGGGCAACCACAGATATCCGATCGGATTTTCTGGGGATTCAGTTTGTGTATGGAAGTCGCTTGATTTTCAACCCTACTTTACTGCTACTGCCGCCAATGTCGGCTGCGCTTACTGGAGCCATGATATAGGTGGACACATGCCTGGACCTATCTCGCCCGAATTGTTTCTGAGATGGCTGCAGTTTGGAGCATTTAGTCCTGTGTTACGTACCCACACTTCTAAAAATGCCAATGCCGAGCGACGTATCTGGGCTTATCCGCATGAATATTTCCTGATGATGCGTGACGTGATTCTTCTTCGTTATGCACTGATCCCATATATATACACAGAAGCTCGCAAAACGTATGAGACAGGGGTAGCTTTTATGCGTCCTATGTATTATGATTATCCGGAAGCAGAAGAAGCGTATACGTTTACTCAGCAATACATGTTTGGTGACAATATGATTGTGGCACCAGTGACAGAGTCGGTATCAGACTACAATAGGCTCGCCAAACAAAGAATATGGCTTCCGGAGGGAACATGGGTAGAGTGGCATAGCGGACAGTATTTTGTAGGATCAAAGGTGATTGAGCGTCATTTTGATTTGGATGAGATTCCATTATATGTAAAAGCGGGATCTATTCTTCCAATGATGAGTACACAAAAAATAACTCCGGTTGCTGAGAAGCCTTTGGAGCATCTGGTACTTACAGTGTTACCAGCACGTCATGGGGATACCCGTCTATATGAGGATGAATACAATACCAATGGCTATCTGGAAGGGAGATATACCTGGACCTCCATATCTCAGCATATGCCCGATGATGATACATTGATTATACGTATAAACCCAGTTGAAGGTAGATATACTTCCAGTCCTTCCGAAAGGAGTTATCAGATTCACGTACGTGGCATTTTACCTCCAAAGGCCATATATTGCAACCAAAATGAAGTGCCTTATGAATTTATGGAAGAAGATGTAGATTCTGTGGACTTTCATTGGCAGTATGAAGGCAATCAGATTGCTACAATTATTACACTGGATAAACTTTCTGTGCATGAGCCTGTAGAGGTTGTTTTAAAGCTTCAACCTATTGATAATCTGGATTTACTCAATGGGGTGCAAGGTAAGATTTCCCGTCTTAAGAAAGTAATGCATTTGCTTAATAAGCATGCTACCAAAACAAAAGACTGGTCTCCAGACTTTTTGGTAGAAGCTGCACAGGCAGGAAACCGGATGTCATTACGTCCTGAGACAGTCATGCAGGAACTACTAAAGATTGAGGATATTGTGCCTAAAGTAATTCAGGAAATTTATCCGGTAGAAGGAGATAGTGGAGTAGAAAAACTTGCTGTTTTACAACTTAAAACATTACTTAAATACGATTCTGGTCTGTTTGCTCCACGAAAAGGATAGATACCGGAATAAGTTTCATATTAGAACCGACATCCATGGAATTAACGCACCAGAACAAAACTTTTGAGAAAGTAATCTATTCAGGAAAGGATATTCGTAACAGAGAGTTTGAGAAATGTACCTTTCAATCCTGCGATTTTTCTGAAAGTCATTTTAGTTCAAGCCGCTTTAGCGATTGTGTTTTTATAAATTGCAATCTGGCAATGATGAAGCTAACCCGATGTACTATACATAATGCATCCTTTAAAGATTGTAAACTGATTGGGGTAAATTTTAGTACTTGTGAAGATTTTCTTTTTAGTGTTCGGTTTGAAAACTGTGTGCTGGACTATGCTTCATTTGTTCAGAAGAAGATGCCAAAGACGCATTTTGTGAACTCTTCACTCAAACATGTGGCATTTGGAAATACAGACCTGCACCATGCAGTATTTGCCAATACCGATCTGGAAAATGCTGAGTTTGATAAAACCAATCTGAAAGATGCTGATTTGGTAACAGCCTATAATTATATCATTGATCCGGAGAGGAATGTATTAAAAAATGCCCGAATCTCATTATATGGAGCTGCGGGCATTTTGGCAAAATATGGTATTAAGGTCGAGTAGCACTTAGAGACAGTACACTATGCTTTTTCTCCCTATCTTATGAAAAATGGTTAGGTACTGTAATTTTAACTGTAGTACCTTTGCCTGATTCTGATTTTAATGAGATCGTGCCATTCATCTGATGAACTGCCTTCTGTACAAGAAACAGCCCCAGACCAGAACCATTTGATGCATGTGTACCCCGATAAAACATTTCAAATACCTTTAATTGTTGCTCCTGAGGAATACCTATACCATTGTCTTTGATCAGAATCTGAAGATCTTTTGTACTACATTTAGCCTGAACCTTTACAGAAGGCTTTTTATTGATCAGATTGGCATAGTTGATACTATTGGATACAAGGCAATTAATAATAATGCGTAACCGGAACAAATCTGTTTTGATAGGGCAGTCGCCTAAAATCTGAGAAGTGATTTTGAGTTTGTGGTAGTTATTCAAGTCACTGAGTTCAAGGATCTCACGCTGAATAATTGTACTCAGGTCTGCATTTTCAATTACAGATGTCTGATTTTGCATTCGGGAAGAATATACCAGGTCCCGGATAATATCCCTCATACGATTGATGCGTCCACGCATCATATGAAGATATTGGCTGGCTATATCACCATGCTCCAGTTCTATCAGATCTATCAGACCCAGAATAGAGCTAAGAGGCGCATTGAAATCATGGCTTAGGCGATATGTCAGTGTATTCAATTCAAATGTTACTTTTTCCAGTTCTTTAGACAGGGATTCCCAGTTAATAAACTGTTGGTGGTTAGCAAGCTGCATCGCTTCTGGTTGATCTACCTCTTCCATAGCAGTTAAAAAAAAATAGGGTTGGAAAGTTTGGGTTTATAGTTTAGTTAGTACTGAATCCAATCTAGCTGCTCATCTAGGTACTCCTTGTTTAAAGATTGTCTAACACAAATGCGAAAGGCTTCAAAAGCAGATTTTAGTAACGTTCTTTAATTAGGTTATTCACTTACCTATTTTTCGGTTCGTTCTAAAGTCTGCTCTTTTACTTCCTTTATAATTATCTTAGACATCTTCTTAGTTACTCGGCAAAAGAGAGGTAAGTTTAGTTACCAGTGTATCTTTTGTAATCACGTCCTGTAATAGGTCCTGTAATACTCCATTTTCAAAAATCAATACACAGGGAAGAGATATCCCGTAGCGATCACAGAGTATTCCGCAATGCAGCAGATTGATTTTGAAAAAATTAACATCATTGTGGGTTTTGTACAATTCTTCCAGTATCGTGTCGGTGTCGTTTGAATGACTGGAATAAGGATTGTAGAAATGAACAATCTGAAGCCCGTCTGTCTGAATTACCTCATTGGAGAAGTCCAACTCTGATATCTTTTTCATGTCCTGACTGTTTTTAGTTTTGTATAGTTATGTCTTACTATATTATAAAAACCGTGCCATTTGTTGTAAGTCTTTATTGTACAGATAGTTGTGTGTATTGAATTCGGGTCTGGGTAGCTAGAAAATGCTTATGGAAAAGTTTTTGCTTTTATTTAAGCAATATCACTTAAAGAATAACTTCCAGTAGATGTTACAAAAATAAATAAGTAGTATGCTGAAAAAAAAATCCTTAAAAGATCCAGCGTCTATATTTGTTAATTACAATTATAGGTTTTATCTCTGTAAAAAATATTTTACCAGATGAAAGAAAGGCTCTAATCCGAATGGTAAAATATTTTTTTAAATAAAGGTAGAAGAAATAATTGCTTACATTTAAGCAAGATAAGAGAAAATATTATTTAAATTCATTTAAACGATTGATACCCAGCTTTCTCATACGGGATTGAAGTGTTTTGTCATTAATTCCTAATAATTTTCCTGCTCCTCTAGGACCTGTAACCCGTCCTTCTGTACGTTTAAGCGCTTCAAGTATATGCTTTCGTTCATGCTCTTCCAATGTGTCAAACACTATATCAGAAGATATATCTGGTGAAATTGTGTTTGCCGAGTTTTGAAACCATGCATCCATTTCCAGTTTGGTGCTGGTACTTAGAACTATAGCCCGTTCGATTGTATTTTTCAACTCCCTGATATTTCCTGGCCAGTTATAGCTTTCCAGTTGCTGCAATGTCTTTTTGGGAATAACAGTGATCTGTTTTTGTGTTTTGGCATTGTATTTATTTACAAAGTATTTTACCAACAGTGGTATATCTTCTTTTCTTTCACGCAATGGAGGATTAACAATAGGAAAGACATTGAGCCGATAGTAGAGATCTGCACGAAAGCTTCCCCTTTGTACAAGTTCTTCCAGATTACGATTGGTAGCAGCAATAATACGTACATCTACCTTGTGGGTACGATTGCCTCCCAACGGTTCAAATTCGCCTTCCTGTAAAACTCTCAACAGCTTGGCCTGCAGTTCCATTGGCAGATCTCCAATTTCATCAAGAAAAATGGTTCCTTTATCTGCTAGTTCAAATCGTCCGATTTTTTTTGTATAAGCACCTGTAAAGGCTCCCTTTTCATATCCAAACAATTCACTTTCGATCAGATTGGCGGGAAGTGCAGCACAGTTTACTTTTATCAGGGGTTGATTAACGCGTGGACTTAGACGGTGTATAGTGTTTGCTATCAGACTTTTTCCAGTACCAGTTTCACCTAATACCAGAACAGTTGCATCAGTAGGCGCTACCTGTTCTACCTGTCTAAGTACTTTTTTATAGGTATCACTTATTGAAATTATATCTTCATACCGAAAACTTTCCTGCAGCTCTTGTTTGAGTTGAAGGTTTTCTTCTACCAGTGATTCTTTTAGCTCTTCTACTTTAGCCAAAGCTTCCTGAAGATCTTGTTCAGTACGTTTTCGTAATGTGATATCTGATATAATACCTACAATTCTGACTGCTTTGTTCTGTACATCCCATTCAAAAACGTTAGCTTGCAGAAATAGCCAGATATAATTGCCATTTTTTGCTTTGAAACGAAGTTCGGTATAAAAGTCACATTTGGTGTGAAGACAATCTCTTACTTTGTTTTGGACTCTGGTTCGATCTTCCGGATGAATGAACTCCAGCCATTTTTCGTATGTATGGCTAAATTCATCATATGTATATCCCATAATGTCAAAGCATTCCTGGCTATAGTATACCTCATTGGTATGAGCATTCCAGTCCCAGAAGCCTATTTTAGCAGCTTTGGTAACCAAGGATAGTCGTTCCTGGTTAACCTGCATAATCCGCTGGCCTTGCACTTTATCTGTAAGGTCCGTACCAATGCACCAAAGGTGAAGGCCTTCAAGCACAAAATTATTTCGGACATGGTAGTTGACAGACAAATATCTTACAGAACCATCTTTGGCTTTGATTTCCCCTTCCCAGTAACGATAGGGAAGAGTGATATTCGGGTTGTCCCATGCTTCTGTTATACTTTTTAGTATAGGTGTATGGCCAAATAAGTTTTTAGTTAGTATTGTAGTATCCTGAATTTCCTTTGATGAATATCCCAATGTTCGTTCACATTCCTTATTCCAGCATGTAATGGTCTGATTGGGAGAGATCGCAAATACAACCACAGGAAGTTCTTGTATAAGTTCCTGAAGAAAAGTCTGGTTAACAAAAGATAACAAGTTGTTAGTCAATGTGGATGAGGCGCTCATCTGCTAATTGGAACATATTAAGATAGTGTTTAAGTTAGAAAGTTCTGATCAGAAAAACTAGACTTTTTTGGAAAAAGGGCAGGTTTGGCTGCCAGAGCCAAAGAACCAGATGTATGATTTTATAGAAAATTTGTTTTATCCTTCCTCTTCTGTCATATTGCCGGGCTGAAGGAAAGATGGAGATACATCTTTCTTTGTTTCGGATATCTCTTCCTTTACTTCTGCAATCTCCTCTCTGGCAATCCATCCATTAGCTGCTGCATGCTGAGCTGCTGCCTCTGTATCTGGAATCAAAAACATCGGAACACTGGAATTAGCTATACTGGAGATAATGGTTTCTACTTCAAGATCACGTTTGTCTTTACTAACATCCCGAATATAAATAGCCAGGATACGTCCCGGATAGTCCAACACTACCTGTCGATAAATTTCTGGATCATGCTGGCCACTATCTCCTATCAGTATAAATGGCAGATTGGGATACATAGACATGATGAGTTTGATTTGTGCCAGTTTATGGGTGTGGTGTGAGGCGCCACCTACCTGGGTTCTGCTTATGCCAATATCTTTGAGCATTAATGGCCCTTGTGGGATTTTCTGCCAGGTAAAAAACTCTGTCAACATATCAAACAGGTTCCAGGGACTGCTCGAAACATAAAAGATAGGATTAAATACACCTGCTGAAGTCCCTTTCTGCAATGCCTGATAAAAAGAAGCAACGCCTTCAAATGGCAATCGTGTCCGTGCATTGTAAAAAAAAGCTAGTTTGGCCATGCGAAGTTTGTGAGTGGCATTGGATACTAATACTGTATCATCAATGTCCGAGATTACGCCAAATTGTGCTGATGCTGGAGGAATCAGAATATCGGCAGCCGTTATAGCAGGTTCATCTGCTGTTTGTGTGACCAGGCGCAAGTCCAGTTTGCCCCATATCATGACAGAAGAGTTGGATTGGGGAAGATCTTCGAGCTGGAATGTAAAATATCCTTCTTCATCTGTTGTGGCAATATGAATGCTTTTATTCCACCGTAGTTCTACCTGTACGCCTGCCATTTCCTGGGTAGTAAACCGCCTATAGGTGTCTTTCAGGTTACGCCATCTGGATGCTTTATCTCTGGGAACGAAAATAAATGGATTGCGTATCACTCTACCCTTTAAAAAAAGAGAAGTTCCATTGCTGAAACCTTTGTAAGGAACAATCCGGATTCCTTTTATTTTTAATAAAGGTTTTTGAAAACGATTGCGTACTGCATCAAACCCTTCTTCTATTGCACCAAGCAATTTAAAAAAGGCATTTTTTACCGATGACATAGGTTGTTAAGTATATGTTCTGATACTATAAATATACATGTGTTTTTGATTTTGAGTACATTTATTGTGCCAGCCCCAAAAATGTATAAGAAAAATACCTGTCCTATTGGAGAGAACAGGTATAATAAAGCATATCAGATCTATAGGTTATTTCTTCTCCTCAAAGAGTAGAGCCGCAGAATTTATACAATAACGGAGGCCTGTTGGAATAGGGCCATCTTCAAAAACATGGCCGAGATGACCATCGCATCGGCTGCAGACTACCTCAGTTCGGTTCATACCATAACTCTCATCTTTTATTGATTTAACATTGCTCTGTGCAATTACATCATAGAAACTTGGCCATCCCGTGCCTGATTCAAACTTGGTAGCTGAAGAGAATAAGGGTTGATGACAAGCCGCACATAGATAAGTGCCCTCTCTTTTATTTTTGAGCAAAGAACCGCTGAAAGCAAACTCTGTCTTCTTCTCCCGTAAGACAGCGTAGGCTCCTGGTTTGAGTATTTTCTCCCATTGTTCCTCAGATAAATGCACTTTTCCATCTTTTCCAGGCTTGAGCAAAAGGGTATCGACGTAAGAAATCTCACTACCTTCCTGCTGACTATTATCAGATTGGCAATTTGTCAGCAGAATGCTTATAAAACTACAAATAAATAGGAAGAATAGAATAGACAGATGGATTCTCATAATATCTTGTTTATGTGCTATAATGCGTTGATAATAAGGTTTTATGCTAAAAAATGTACGAAGTATGACAGTGTCCGGATTTCATTTATTATGACATTTACTACATAGATAATGTATTGCAGTAAATGCAAAAGCAAGCTGATTTTCTATTTCGGATATTTGTATTGCATTATTATTTACTACAACTATGAAAGCTGATTTTCAGTTTAATGCCTGGGCAAAGATTTATGGCACTATGTGTCTGGCCGGATTAGGTATGGCATTGCCTGCAAACGCACAGACGGCTTCGGCTCCTAAAGCAGATCTTATCTTTGTAGATGAGGAAGCTCATCCAAAAAATGGACTAGATGCTTTTTACAAACATGTACGTGAAAACCTGAAATATCCGGAAGCAGCACTGGCCGCTGGTACACAGGGCAGAGTATTTGTACAGTTTGTGGTATTGGCTAATGGATCGATTGAGGATATAAAAGTGATTCGTGGTATTGGTAACGGATGCGATGAAGAAGCGATCCGCCTGGTAAAATCATCTCCAGAATGGTTACCAGCTAAATATCACGGTAAAGCTATTGCAACAGAGGTCTCTTTGCCCATTCGTTTTTCAACGACAAAAGAATAAAATTTTACTTTTATAGCGAAACCAAAGAAAAACAGAGTCTGAAAGGATTCTGTTTTTCTTTATGAAAATACTTATTATTGGATATTCAGAATGCGAGCTGCCTTCAATAGGCCTGCTATACTCAATGAATCTGTAATTTGATTCTGCATAACCATTTCTACTGCTTCACTCAAATGTACTCTACGTAGAATGAGATCTTCTGTTTCCTCTGGCTGGCTTTCTCCTGCTGTTAACTGCTGTGCCATATAAATAACTCCTTCTTCATTACAAACAGAGTTAGAGGTATGTATACGGCTGATCAATGTCCATTGTGAGGCAGTAAATCCTGTTTCTTCTTTTAATTCTCTCTTTGCGGATTCCAGTGGATCTTCATTTAACGGACCTCCACCTTCAGGAATCTCCCAGGAATATTCATTAAGTGGGTAACGATACTGACCTACCAGCCAGGTGTAACCTTCTTCATCTACTGGCACAATACCGATAGCTTTGTTTTTAAAGTGTACTACACCATAGATTCCATTGCCACCACCAGGGTTTACAACCTGGCTTTCTGTTACCTGTATCCAGGGATTAGTATAGATTTCTTTTGTAGAAAGTGTTTTCCAGGGATTTTCCATTATGGATTAATTTATCATTGCTAGGCCGCAAAGATATAACCATTTTTCTTTGTGCACTATACAATAGAAACACTGTCTGAATCAGGCTGCTTTAAGTCTCTCTACATGTTGTACAAGATCAGGGAAAAATTCACGAAAATTATCCTGATAAAAATCGTAGTCTTTTTGCAGATCTTTGACAGCATGTTCCATCCCTGAAGCAAACTTAGTACGCTTGGCTGTATTGATGAGAGTTCGGTTCATGCCATCCAGTGTACCATAATTGACCAGCCAGTTCTGCCGTTTCATCGCATGTAGTACTGGAAGCATATCTACAGGTAATAACTCTTCTTTCTCTGTGAGAAACTGATAGATTTTTTCGGCAAACTGCTCCAGTGGTTCAGGATGATATTGTTGCCAGTGAGTAGCCAGGAAATGATCATAGAATACATCTGTGATTACACTGGCATAATGCCTGTATACAGGGAAAAGGTGATGTTTAGCTTTTCTGACTACTGGATGAGAATCTGTAAAAGAGTCTATCTCTCTGTGTAATACTATACCTTCTCGTATCTTTTCAGGTATATCTTCCCTGATACGACCTGTAATGAAATCAGCCATCAGATTGCCAATCATTGCCTCATCAAAAGTACCCGATAAATACAAGTGTGCCAGAAAATTCATGCAATCAGATGCCGCAGTTATACTTGAAAAAGGAAAGATATACTTTTTTAGTCTCTTTTATCGAAAATTCTTTAGCAAAAGGCTTCTATATACCTGCGGCACCTTTTAGAGGTTGTCGTACTTTATTGAGTAGCATATTAAAATTGCCACCACATTTGATTTGGATACGCTTCTCCCAAATAAATAGGCTCACCAATTTTAGGAGTTGCCAGTGGCATATTTTCTTCTTTTGCTTTTTGCACTACTCGTTGGATAGGTTCATTCCAGGCATGATTTGCAAGTACAAATTTTCCCCAATGCACAGGTAATAATGTTTTGGCTTTCAGATCCTGTGCTGCTTTCACAGTTTCTTCCGGAAACATATGTATATAAGGCCAGTCTGATCCATATTGTCCTGACTCCAGCATAACCATATCAAACGGACCATACTTATCGCCGATGGCTTTGAAATGTGTATCATAGCCTGAATCACCACCTATATAAATGGTCTTATCATAAAGCTGCAATACAAAAGATGTCCACAATGTTTTATTTCGAACCAGTCCTCGTCCGGAAAAATGCCGGGCTGGGGTGGCTGTAAGGTGAATGCTATCTGAAATTTTCTGATGATCCCACCAGTCAAACTCAACGATTTTGTTAACAGGAATTCCCCAGAATTCCAGATGAGAGCCTACACCCAGTGCTGTATAAAATGATTTTACTTTTGGCGCAAACTGAGTTATGGTTTTATAATCCATGTGATCATAGTGATCATGGGTGATAATTAACATATCAATGTTTCCAAAATCAGAAACAGTATAAATATCTGAGCCTGGAAATGATTTTCCAAAATAGGATACCGGAGATGCATACCCACTAAATACCGGATCTACCAAAATACGAGTGCCCCGATATTGAATCAAATAGGAAGAGTGTCCAAACCAGACAATCGTAGGTTTGTCATCAGATAGTGTATGTAGATCTGTTTTGACTGACGGAATCAGAGTAGAGGGGGCTGTGTCTTTGGGCTTGTTGAAATAGTCCTTCAGCATCTTGGTCATGGATGCATTTTTGAGTGTAACCTCTGTCGGTGATAGATTCTGAAAGATTCCCTCTTTGTAGTTAGGTGATTTTTTGATTTGTTCAAGTCGTTTTCCTTCCGGATTTCTGCCAAATGTTTTTTGTCGCATAAATAGAAACACTGTAATACCTAAAATAGCACACAGAAGAAAGATAACCCTGAGTATTCTTCTGATGATTCGCATAGGAGATGAAATGAAAATTTAATGTGGTTAAGATAATGCAGGTAGACGACTACAGTACACCTAATATTGTATTGAATGAACTGTAGTAATGGTACAGTTAGGAAAAGTATTCTTTTTGATATCTAGATTAGGTATAGGAAAAATAAATAAGTAAATAAAAGGATGTTACTCGGTTATTTGTGAATATGGAAATGAAGTAGTTTTTTTGCAGTAGTTTTCACAAAACCGTCTTTACATGAAAAAAAATCTACACTATTCTCTAATTGCAGTTTTAGCTATTCTGTTTACCAGTTGTGCCTCATCGTATAAGCCTATTAAACCTCCTTCTGTAAGTTATATTAAAACAGTTGAGGATAGTACTATTACTTTCTCATATCAATACAGGGCTTTACGTATAGCAAGAAATGGAAAATATGCCAGAAAGGAAGAGAAAAAAGGGGTAAAGGTTGTTGCCATAAAGATAACCAACCATTCAGATCAGTTTGTTACTTTTAATAAAAATCTTAAGCTATATGCTGGAGGTCAGGAGATTAAGCCTCTAGACCCTCTTTTTGCGTATAAACAACTCAAACAAAAGAGTGCTATCTATCTGTTGTATGCACCCTTAACATTACTTCGACTATATTTTTACTCTACAGATCAATATGGTAATTCAACTGTCACCAATAGCTTTCCTATTGGTTATGCAATCGGTCCAGGCCTTGTGATTCGGAATATGGTAGTTGCGGGCAATGCTAATAAGCGGTTTTTGGAGGAGTTAGGTAAATATAGTCTGATCAATCGTGAGATAAAGCCTGGTGAAACAGTATATGGGTTAGTTTGTATACAGGATTTTAACTATGATCCACTATCCGTTAAGCTTAAACCTTATTCTCCGCTTGGTAATGGGTTTTAACTAATGCCATTTAGAAAGGCTGTTGTAATTTTTCAAAACAGCCTTTCTGCATAGGTGCCTTCTTATCGTACTACAAATGTCCTCTTTTCAATACCAACACCTTTGAGTGTTAGTGATTTCCATTGGGAAGGTATTTTGGTTTTCAGTTGAATGATACCCGCTTTGGTGATATCCAGTCCTCCAAATCCATTAAGAAGTGTCTGAAGGAACCCTCCTGCACCTGTGGCAAAATAAGGATTAGTGCCGCCCGCAGTCTCAGCAATTACTCCAAAGGGAGGTACTTCATTGGGTTTATAAGTTTGGCTAAACAATTGATAGGCTTTTTCTGTATTTCCTAAGCGCGCATTGAGCAGACATAAAATAGCAAAGCTCATTGCAGGACCATTTTTATCCATACGAGTCTCATAATAATCCAGATCTTTTTTGAGTTGAGTTATATCGGTAACTACTTTGAGAGGGTAGGCCAGTAAGTTTACATCTGCCTGTTTGATTGTTTCTCCATTATAGGTCGCATGTTCACGGGTTACCCCATTGTCCAGTTTGGGAATAATCAAGCCTGTTGCTACTTCTGTCCATTTGGGATTGGGTGTCACACCCAGCTCTCTGGCTGCCTCTGCTGCATAACCCAGCACTTCTTTCGCCATACCGTTGGTGAATGCATTGTCATCTACATTCTCAGCGTATTCATCGGCACAGACTACATTAATGATGTGGTATTTTCCATCATTTCCTTTCTCTGCACGGCTTGCCCAGAAGTCAGCAACCTCTTTTAGTAAAGGATATCCACGATCTCTTAACCATATTTTATCTTTTGTAACCTGATAGTATTTCCAGAATGCAAATCCTATATCTCCTGTAATATGGTGTTGGAAAGGGCCAGTAAGTGCCCATACGGGAGTAGATTCCTGTCCTTCATTATCCGATTCCCAGGGAAACATAGCACCTTCATACCCGTGACTGAATGCATTATTTTTCGCTTCTTCAAGTCGTTGGAAACGATACTCCAGAAGAGATTTGGCAATTTCAGGATGTAGTACCAGCAGAGGTGGATACATCCAGAGTTCGGTATCCCAGAATACATGTCCATTGTATCCTAGTCCGGACAAACCCATAGGAGAGAGGCTATAGGCTGTGCCTTCACGAGCAAAAGAGTAAAGATGATACAATGCAAAATGTACATCCCGTTGTACATTGGCATCTCCTTCAATCACTATATCACTTTCCCAAAGTTTGTTCCATGCCTCTGTATGTCGTTTTTTAAGACGTTCGGTACGTTCCAGCGCTGCAAAGATCGTGAGTCGTTCGGCTTCGTTGTGTGGATCTGCTACATGTTCACTGGATGTGGTAGAACCAACTACTGCAAAGCGATAGATTTGCCCTGCTTTTAGCTGAATGGTAAACTTAAGTCGATGTAATCCGTAATCCCATTCTTCATGAATAAGTGCAGGTTCTTTGCCGCGTTCTTCTTCAAAGATAAAACTGTTGGATGCTGCTACTGTATTTTTACCTGTAGGACTTTTGGCTACAGAGGTAATTAGTGGAATCAGAGAATGTGGACGATCGATAAGGTGGTAGAAGTTTTTGACATCCCGAAGCATGTCCGGTGCAGATAAAACGCTGTGAGGAGTGACTGATACATCTTTTTTAGCTGTAATCTCCACTTCCATCAAAGCAGTATGAGGTAAATGCCTCAGTGCAGAAATAGTTTGTTTAACAGAAATTTTATCGGCGTGATCAAATGTTGTAGTTAGGGATGCATGTTGCATATCCAGTGTCTGAGCATAATTCTGAATGCGTTTCCGGTCCAGACGCTGACCATCTACATCCATATCCATATTGGCGAAATCAAATGTCTTCATGATGTTTGATACCCGACCTCGTCCATATGTATCAAAGGCACCATTCAATACAATGTCTTTTACTTTGAGTGGCTCGGCAGACGAAACAATACCAATCATACCATTGGCAACCGTAACACCATAGTAGTTATTAGGGTCTATGTTCTTTGCCTGTACATGCCAGACAGAGTTTGAAACATCCTGAGCTATACCTGTAAGACTCTGTAGGAGAACTACACTCAGGAGAATTATTTTTTGGATCATAAGAAGAAAGAATTGAATGAAATCTGGTGATTAAAAATAGGTAAGAGAAGGAAGAATCCAAAAAGTCTCCAGCAAAAAGAAAGATATTTCTACGTATGCTTCAGGATATTTCCTGGAATTTGATTTGTGTTTGTTGTTTTGTCTGTAAGAGGTAGGGCTTTCAAACTGAACGTTAATATAAAAGGACTATGCATATAGTTTTGCTCATATGGTTGCTTGAGCTAAACTATATGTATGGGTTGTTTGGAGAGTTGGTTTGTGATGTCTCTGGATTAAAACAGTTTTTGCCTGGAGTTCACCGCAAAAATTCTCTCTGAGCGAAATTCAGGTCAATGATAAAAAATACATAGAACTATGTGTACAGAAAAACTATAGCAGGATGATGTAAAATATATCATCCTGCTATAGTTTCACATTCTCAGATTTTTTAATTTATTGTTCCGAAGAAACTTTGCTTCTGATTGGTTCTAACAGAGAGGAAGGCACAAACGGCCATTCCTGGTTGAGTCGGGCTTTGATAAAATATACTATTATACCTATTATTATAGCTGTAAGACCTCCTGCTACCATTTTAAATCCTGTAGATATCAAAATTCCTATCCACATAATAATTGCCAGCACAATAGGAAGTGGGAAGAAAGGCATCTTGTATGGGAATATTGTCTGTTTCTGTTTTCTAAGTAGATACAACCCTACCGCCTGACCTATAAATTGTATTAGTATACGCATAGACAGTATGGCGCTGATTACGTCACTTAGTTTAAAAAGAAGGCTGAATACAAATGCAATAGTTCCTAATACTAGTAACGATACATATGGAAAATGCCCTGTAGGATGTAACCGGGCAAAAACCTTAAAAAATGCTCCATCGGCTGCCGCTGCATACGGAATACGGCTATAACCTAATGTAGCTGAGAAAACAGAGGCAAATGATACCAGTAAAATAAGGCAGGTAATTACTGTAGCTGCCTTGGGACCTGCCAGCTGTTGCATAAACAAACTGATAACAAATTCACTGTCTTTGGCTACTTGCCAGGGAATTACACTGGCTACACTAATATTCATCAACAGGTATAACAAGGCAATACCAGCAATGGAAAGAAACATACTTCTGGGAATGTTTCTGGATGGATTGATAATTTCTCCTCCCAGATGGCATATGTTGTAATAACCCAGATAACTGTATACACTTTTGACAGAGGCAAAGCCTAATGCTGCCACAAAAGTCATATTGAATGTAAGCCCATCATTGATGTGTTTGACCGGTGCCAGAAAGTTCCCATGTGTGATTCCGCCTCCGATAATCCAGAGCATGGTAAAGAGTACGGCTCCCCAAAGCAAAACACTTATTTTGCCGATTGCTTCAATTTTGCGAAAGAGTAGGATGACAATACATATGACTACGCTTCCACTAATCAGTTTGGATTGAAGTGTCGTCAGAGGGACTAAATAAGAAAAATAACCAGCGAAACCGATAGCGGCAGAGGCGATTACCAGTGGAGCTTGAATCATGGTTTGCCAAACAAACAGGAAGCTCATTAACCGACCCATTCCGTTTTTTCCATACGTCTCTTTCAGGAAGTTATAGGAGCCCCCTGCTTTGGGAAAAGCTGTTCCCAATTCACTCCAGATCATTGCATCTACCATGGATAGCGCAGCTCCTGCCAGCCATGCATATAAAAAGTAGGGGCCATTCAGGATATGGATTACCATAGGTAATGTAATGAATGGTCCTATGCCTACCATATCGGTCATATTGATAGCAGTCGCCTGGAGAAGTCCGAGCCGCCTTTCTTCTTTTATTTCAGCCATGAGAATGCTACTGACTTATTTTAGGGTTGTTTGCGCGTTTTATATTGCCATCAACAATAGAAACAAGTAAATAAGTTGCATATAGAGTGGAATCTATCTGCCTCTCTATAGAATCGTTCTTACTGTATCCGGGAAGAAAGTAGGGTACCTGTAACTAATCTGAGTTCTGATTAGCTACAGAGTGATATTTATAGCATCACATGTGTAGACGTGTATAGAGTTTTATCAGAATTTCGATTATCGTGGATTATAATCGAAATTCTGATGAGCACTTCCAACTATCAGAATTTTGATAGGCTATACGAATTATTAGATTTCTGATAGGGAATGAAAACTATCGGAAATCTGATAAACGAATAGTTTAACGTGAATGTTGATTATAGATGTGAGTTTTAGCGAATCTTTCCTCGTAGGGTAATGGGATCTATCTTCTGTTGAGATACAACTAATTCACGAGCTGCCTCTACCTGACCCCATACATTCCATAACAAAACTCCTTTTACTAGATCTTCTTTCAGATAATAAATTACTCCCTGCTGAAATTCTTCTACCCAGTCTTCCACAATGTCCAATGAACTGTTGACATCACCAATCGCTTCATAGCCAAGATCAAACAGGTCAGAATAGAAAAACGGCAGATAGTCATAGGTTTCACTTGCTCCAGCCATATTTCTGCCTGCCAGTTTACCTGTGGCATTGGCATTGTCTTCATGTTCAAAGCGTACATTTCTTTTCAAGGCAGGGCTATAGAAATTAGCTACATCACCTGCTGCATAGATAGATTCATCTTCTGTACGAAGGTTAGGGTCTACAGCGATTCCGTTGTTGACAGTAAGTCCTGCTTCCTGAGCCATCGATGTATTGGGTTCAATACCCAGGCCAGCTATAACAACATCTGCTGTCAACTTTTGTCCTTTCTGAGTCTGAACTACCAAAGTGTCTCCTTCTTTGGTAACGGAGGTAACTGATTGATGAGTGAGTACAGTAACCCCTTTCTCTGCATAATAGCTGTTCAGGAACTGAGATAGATTGGCTGGATAAAGATTCGCACCAATACCTGCAGAGGGAAAAAGCATGGTAACTTTTTTGTTATTTAAAGCGAGGGCCGCAGTAATTTCCCAGGCTATAAATCCTCCTCCAATGACGATAAAGTTTGTTTTTGATTCTGCCAGTGATTTTAAGGTATGGTAATCATTGTAATTACGATAGTATAATATTTCGTCTGATCCTCCTGACAGATGGCGTGGCGTACCACCTGTAGCAAACAGTAGTTTTTCATAACTATACTGTGTGCCTAGCTGGTCTGTAACAATCCGGTTCGCACGATCAATCTTTGTTGCCTGAACTGAATAATGGATAGAAACCTGATAATTTTCTGTATGTCGCCATATTTTTTTCTCATCCTCTCCTTTCCATAGCGCTTTGGTTAATGGAGGCCTATCATAGGGAGAGTGAGTCTCTATGGTGAGTATACCTATACTTCCTGTAGTATCAAGTTCTCTGATTCCCTGAACGGCTGAATCAGCGGTAATACCGCCACCTATAATAAGATAGGTATATTTGTTCATGATGAGTTGTTTGTATGAAATGGTTTGTGATTATGCAATGGAATGTACATGATCTGTAGGAGAGATCAAAGAAATAGTAAAAGCAACTGGTGAAAATGGAGAAATATGTATTTTTGACGATATAACAGAGGTCTTTCAAAGACTAGTAGTCCCCAAAAACCTCTGTCGTATATAATTATTGTTTTTAAGCAGTAAACATCTGCCGACAAGCTTCTTCACATTGGCGACAAGCCTGCGCACATTGTCTGCAATGTTCGTGCATGGATGCATGTTTTTCACATTCTTCAGCACATGCCCGACAAATATCAGCACACAGCAAACAAACCTGATCAGTCCATGGGCGATTTCGGGTCATGTAATCTGCTGCAAGAGAACAAATACGGGAGCAGTCCTGATTCAGTTCAATGCATTCTCGTAGCATTTCCAAATTTTGTTCTCTAAGACATGCACTGCTGCATGCATCACATGCCAGGGCGCAGGTAGAACAAGCCTCAATACATTCCTGATAGGTTTCACCAATCAGTTGGTCTAGTTGGGCAATGGTTTGTAATTGCATAGGAGTAAGGATGTTTAAATGAATAAAAGGTGTATCTACTAAAGAATTATACCTTTGATATAGGTGAGATATGTGGTAGTCTATACAATGCATGATGTAGTGTATGGTCAAAATAAATCTGAGACACTGTACAAAATTCCTCTGAAACCTTCTTTTGTCCTGTCTTCTCTACATACAAAGTCTTGATTTCTACATCACAGGCAATATTTTATCTGTATATTTTTATATAATCCATTGAAAGCATATTTGGAATGATTTTTTATCTATTCTACCAGATACAAACTAAAGTACAAAGTGCTTTCAGTACCGTTTTCCTCTATACAAGCAAGTGTGTCTGATAATCAGAAGCATATTCTGAGGCCATCATTCTTTATTTTTTTCACCAATACAAGCCTAAATTTTTTTTCGGTATGAAAAATATCAATCAGCTATCTCTTCAGAATGAAATGTCTATGTACAATCGTCGGAGATTCTTGAAAAATCTTTCTTTTGGTTTCTGGTCTGGTGCTATGATGCTGCCTTATCTTTCAGCAATGGCAGGCGGTTCCGATTTATTTGATACAGGTGCAATTCCAGGTCCGGCAGATGCCATAACAGATGCCTTACAATCAGGCAAAAAACTGGGTGTTGCACTGGTAGGGTTGGGAAAATATAGTGAAGGTGAGTTGGGACCAGCGTTGGAAAAAACAAAACTCTGCAAACTGGCTGGCATTGTGACAGGTACTCCTGAAAAGGCTAATAAGTGGAAGAAGAAATACAATGTGCCAGACAAAAATGTATATAACTACCAGACTTTTGACCGAATTGCGGATAATCCGGATATAGATATTGTCTACATCGTTTTGCCTAATCCTATGCATGAAGAATATGTGATCCGGGCTGCAAAGGCAGGTAAGCATATAATCTGTGAGAAGCCTATGGCTATGACTGTACAGGAATGTCAGGCTATGATTGATGCCTGCAAAAAAGCTGATCGGAAATTATCCATTGGATATCGTCTGCATTTTGAACCACATCATCAGAATGTCATGCAGATTGGACAGAATAAAATCATAGGTGATATCAAAAAGATTATCTGTGATGATGGGCAAGTTCAAAGTGAAGAAAGTCCATGGCGGTTAGGTCGTGGAGTAGGAGGTGGCGGGCCAGTACGGGATTTGGGCGTATATTGTACTCAGGCTGCTATTTATACCAAAGGAGAGATTCCAGTATCAGTGATTGCTAAATACCATCCTAAAACAGATGTAGAGAAGTTTAAGTTGATTGAAGAAGGAATGAACTTCCAGTTTCAGTTTGCAGATGGTAGTACTGCTGATTGCAAAGTTAGCTTTAATGAAAAGTTCAATAAACTGCGTGCAGAAGGTACTAAGGGATGGTTGGAGCTCGATCCTGCCTATGAGTATAAGGGAATTGAAGGAAAGACAAGTAGTGGTAAAATGGACTTGCCTAATGTGCCTCAGCAAACCCTTCAGATGGATGACTTTGCCAATTGTATTATCAGCAATAAACCCACTCGTGTTCCAGGTGAAATGGGGATGCGTGATGTAGGTATTCTGCAATCCATCTTTGAAGCTGCTGAAACAGGTAATAAGGTGAAAATTAATGTAAACCATGTGATGGACCCTGTAGGGAACAAGAAGTAATCCTGGAACGGATTACTTCTTGTTTTTTATACCTCTATACTATTTTAACTATACTTATTCAGTGTATTCATTATTGCTACTTTGACCATGCAAAACATTCCTTTTCGCCTTGGCTGGCTGGTTCTGCCTTTGGTTTTACTGCAACTATTTTTTTCAGAGCCTCAGACATCTACTCTCTCAGTTAGGGTAACCAGGCCAACATCTGTTTTACATAAAAATTCTAGTCTGAGCCGTGCAGACTCCACTACAAAAACATGGTATAAGAACAGTGTGATTTATACATTGGATGTCGAAGTATTCTATGATTCGGATGGTGATGGGATAGGGGATTTTAGAGGCTTGACGCAAAAGTTAGATTATCTAAAATCACTAGATATTGACGCTATCTGGCTGGCTCCTTTTCAGCCTACTCCCAATAAGGATGATGGATACGATATTTCTGATTTCTATGGTATTGATAAACGGTTTGGTACATTCAATGATTTTTCAGAATTTATTTCAGAAGCTAAAAAGCGGGATATACGGATACTGATGGATCTGGTCATTAATCATACATCTGATGAGTATTCCTGGTTTAAGGCCTCCCGTAAAAGCAAAGATTCTCCTTATCGTGACTGGTATGTCTGGAAGTCAAAACAACCTGCCAATCAAAATAAGGGAATGGTATTTCCTGGTGTACAAAAAGAAATATGGACATTGGATTCTCTCACAAACGAATATTATCTGCATCGGTTCTATAATTTTGAACCAGATCTCAATGCTCAGAATCCTGAAGTAGTGGCAGAAGTAGAAAAAATTATAAAATATTGGCTCAAAAAAGGTGTTGCAGGGTTCCGGTTAGATGCTGTTCCGTTTTATATTGAAGTTCCTCAGACGAAAGGTGAAAATTTTGAGCATGAGTACGACAAACTGGTTCAGATGCGAAATTGGGTGAAGGAAGTACGTCCGGATGGTGTAATATTGGGAGAAGCGAATATAGAGCCAAAAGAAAATATGAACTACTTTGGAGATAAAGGACAGGCTATGAATATGATGTTCAATTTTTATGTCAATCAACATCTGTTTTATGCATTGGCTAGCGGAGAAATAAAATCACTTACAAAGGCACTAGAGGCTACAAAGGATATTCCACAACCGGTACAGTGGGCACAGTTTCTGCGTAATCATGATGAGGTGGATCTGGCTCGTTTGAGTAACAATCAACGGGAAAAGGTGTATAAAGAATTTGGGCCTGATAAGAATATGCAATTGTATGACAGGGGTATTCGTAGACGTATAGCGCCTATGCTTCATAATCAAAAACGATTAGCTTTGGCATACAGCCTTCTATTTTCTCTTCCCAGCACACCTGTAATACGTTATGGTGAAGAGATTGGTATGGGAGATGATCTGACATTGAAGGAAAGGGAGTCTGTACGAACTCCTATGCAATGGATTAATGCACCCAATGCAGGTTTTTCAACTGCATCCAAAACGGTACGGCCTGTAATTTCCCAAGGAGAATATGGGTACTCTCATGTCAATGTCAAATCGCAGGAAAAAGATCCATCCTCTATGCTAAACTGGGTCCGACAATTAATACATCTTCGAAAATCAAATCCGCAGATTAGACAGGGAGATTGGAAGATTCTGGATTCTGGCTCTCCGAATGTATTGGTTATGCAGTATGAATGGAATGGAAGTGGACTTGTACTAATCCATAATCTTGATGAAGAAACACAAAAAGTAGAGCTAAAGGCAAAAGATGCAGGAGGAGATATGCTTTTCGATTTAATCAGTAAAAAAAAGAATGAAGCAAATGAAAAAGGCTTGTATCAACTGACTATGCCTGGATATGGATATGCGTGGTATCGCATAGGAAATGAGTCTGTATTGCCTAATAAACAGGATTAAGTTTTCAAATGATATGCCAGAGGTGAAAGAGAAGGTATTTAAGTAATAGATCAGTATCTGAAAGCAAAAAAGCAAGGAGGCAGTAATAACTGCCTCCTTGCTTTTTTAGGAACATCACTAGTAAACTGTTTGTATAAGAAAGCTATAGAGAGCGCTGTTTCTTCTCCATTTGCTGGATTAGTGCCTCTATCTGGTCTAGCTGTATTTGTATCTGATCTCTGAGAAATTGTTTAGCAAGTAATTTCATTCCTGGTGTATTTTGCTGACGTTTCTGTATTTCTGCCAGTTTTATTTTGGTACGATTCCATTTATTTCGGGCCTGAGCAATTTGTTTCTGTATAGGTCGATCATACATATGTTCAGGGTCTGGATTTTCTGTAATCAGTTGTTCCAACTGTTTAATGTATATTTTCAGAAAGTCCAGATCTGCCAGGCAGAAGTGTTCTTCGTCTTCCAATTCTTTTACACGACCTTGAAGGCGATTAATTTGTAAATCCAGTTGTACAAGTTTATAGCGGAGAGCTAACGATTTTTGTGAGAGTTTATCCAACGTTTTCATAGGCGTAATCTCATAGCATAGTATAGTAAAAGTTAAGCTGCTATGAGGATTATCTATACAACTCCATTTAAGTATAATAAATTCCTGAGAATAACGCTGGGCTAAAATCAATCTTTTTGTAGCTTTGAAACAGTATATTTATTTTTTATTTGTAAGACTATGAGTACAAAAGACAAATCGACAACGAAACTGAATGTTTTATTAGCTAAAACAGACCATCTGCAATCTATTTTTAGAAAGTTGATCGAAGATTATGTGAAATTTTTTAAAACTAAACAGGGCGAGTTTAGAGGAGAACGTAAAACGTATCAGGCATTACCAGACACGGTAGATTTACCTAACGAACGTAAGAACGAACTGGTAGTGACAACTGTGACTGAGAAGTTGGATTGGCTGGTAGATAATTCTAAAGAATACCTGGATGCATTGTTCAGTCAGGAACTAACTAATGCGTATGGCATTGCCAAAGCAACATTGGTAGTAGAAGGGCAGGAGTGGGGGGAGTTTACTTCATTGGAATTGTTGCGTCTGAAGTCTTTTCTGGAAAACGGTACCTTAAAGGAATTATATGAAAATATTCCGGTTCGGAATGATGATGAGATCTGGGAAAACACAACAGAAGAAATGTATATTGGTCGGGATATATTTGAAAGCGCTTTGCTAAAAGGTGACCGTATGACTACTGTAAAGGAGACATACATTCTGGAAGATCCGAATCTGAGTAAAAACCTGGATCTGAAAAACTATACCCCTGTAACTGCTACCCGTGATAAACCTACCCGGCTGGGAGAGTTTACTTTTCAGAAATTTTCTGGTGAATGGTCGCATCGTCAGCGTGCCGAACTGCTACGTCGTCGTAGTGTATTGTTGACTGCCGTTATTGAGGCTCTTAAGGTTTGTAATGAGGTAGAAGTACAGAAAAGTCAGCTTACAGCAGATAAAATCTTCTCCTATCTTCACAAAGGAAAAGTCTCTTAAGACATAAAAATACCAACTTAGCCTTAGCATCAGCCTGAACCTGAGCGTTATAGCCCTCTATCGTTTAGTGTTGTGTTGGTAGCTTCAGGCTTAAGTTTATCGGCAGAAACAGTCAGGTGAATTAAAACAAAGGGTCGTTGGTTCAAATCCAACCTCTCACTCTATCCGGATGTATATTATCAGTGAGAGTAGCTCAGGGGCAGAGCACTTTGTTCAGTAAGCATCATAAACCTGAAAACTGTTTTTGCATAAAAGGCACTAAGGAAAGGAAATAGAACTTAGTGCCTATCTTTTGATTTTCCTTAATATGCCGGGTTTGCCAAACTGGTAAAGGCACTCATCCACAGGGGTGGATGAAGGTTTAGTGGATAGAGGCACTAATGTATGGTTCGAATCCTTCACCCGGCACTTTTGTAAGATGTCTATCTCTCATCTGAATAGTTTTTGTTTAACTATTTGTCTGACTGCATTGGCTAGCTCTTCTTGTTTATTTACATTGACGTTTACCAGACAGAATGCAGGTTCTCCCTGCGCCATACGCCAGCGCCAGTCCATCTGATCTGTTGTACGATATGAACCATTATCAAACCACCAGGCTGTGTAAATGCGATCTTGTCCTTTTTGCAGTATACCTGTATATACAAGAACATTATCGATGGTTTTCATTTCGACACGTTTAAATGTGTAGCCACTTCCCTGCCAGCAGATTAATGGGCTATGTTCTGCTACATAAAATGTTGGAATCGGCTTTATGTATACCAACATGGATGAGTTGGTAAATTGTGTGATATCGTCAGTAGATTGTTGTTTAGAAAATCCTGTCAGATGAGTAGTAACGAGTGCAGATGTGGTAACAGACTTAGGCTTGTTGAAAAATAGCTGGACACTCAATATTGCTAATACTACCAGAGATAAGCTTGCAGATATTAGTGTAGACTTATATGCTTCTCTTGCTTTCTTCTCTTGTAATGGACCTGATACAGACTTACTACGTTTTTTATACAACCATTGAGTAATGAATACCATTGGTAGAATGACATATACCAGCAAACAAACGAGTCCAACTACATCATGCATAGGATTGGATGGTAGTATATGAAATACAATCAATAGCAGAATACGAAACAGGTTGCTTAGGCTGTTGAGAAATAGTGTCACTATGCCTAATCCAATAACCCAAAGGTTGGTAACATAACGTTGTTGAGTACGTTCATTATAGGCTATCAGAAATATTGTCATCAGCAAGGATGTTTCCGTCATTTGCAGACCCATACACGCTACATCTACCAGAAATTCTGTTCCCTCAACCTGAATAGCATTACCGGAAATCGTATTCTCAAAACCTCCGGCAGACAAGATAGCTCCTGCCCATTTGCTCAATTGCAACCGGATAGGAAAACTGAAAATGATACTGGTATACCTGAAGAAAGGTGATAGTATCCCAATCAGTAGAAGTGGAAGCAATGTGGTTTTTCCTACTGTAAATTCAATGATAAATAGTATCCCAATAGTCAATAAACCAAATGGCAGCGTTCGGGCTGGCAACCATATCATACAAACCAGTATTGCCATAAGAAACCAACCATATCGTGAACTATAAATCCCGCTCTGACGAATAATCAAACTATATGGAAACAATACAATTCCTAGCCAGGAAAGAGCATCCAGTGTAAAATAAGTTTGTGAAACCAGGTATCCGAAAAATAATAAATACAATATGACTAAGGCAATGCCTATGCTTCTCCTATAATCCGAACGAATCCACTGTCCAATGCTAAAGTCATTAGATTGGATAGCATATTTTAGAAATGCGATGGCTACTTTGGGATTCATGTTATTACTCCTTAAGATTTAATGCTGATTGAGTTGTCTTCTGTGATCCTGACTTATGTATTGCTGAGCAATGCGGTTTTCAGGTTTGAGATCAAAACTATAGAGTATCACTACAAAGAACCATTCGAGAGGTTTCATCAGAATATAAATCGTATCTGCCACATAGCGATTGTTGAAAATGCCATAGTGCTTATGAACTACATCGCCCACCTTATTGTATCCGCGTCTGATTCGTCTGTGCGTAGCTGGCATTTTCTCCTGAATTAACTCTTCAAAGGCATTGGCAACCAGCAGCTGTCTGTTGCATAAGATGGGAGCATTCTGTCTGATTCCCAATCGCTGAGGTTTTACAACTTCAGGATGTCCTTTGGCTGCAACCGAACACAGAAAGTGTCCCCCACAGGTAACATTGTCACACATATAATCCAGTTGAGAGAATCCATGTTTATAGGTATCTGTGAAAGCTCGAATAAAAGAATCCGGTTTTTGTCCGAACAGTAACAGAATCGCAGAAAGAATAACCAGTAATGGTAGCGCTAAGACAAGTAAAACAGGTACTTTGGAGAGAGGAGGCAGAGAAAGAATCTTCCAGACTATTTTCGCGAAGCCATGTTTTGAATTACTCTCCATCGATTGAGCATAGTTTAGAAATAACTGGTGATTTTTGATGAGCATGTGTATATACAAAAGAATGACAGGCAGATTTCCGATAGGTCCCAACCAAGTTTCATTAATATGAAACAGCAAGAGAATGTTTAATACAATGGCTATGAGGAGTAGAATGTTGACTGTGATTTCCAGTATAGGAGGTGCAATATAAGTGCGATAACTTGAATAGAAATAGGCAATAAGGCATAGGGTAATCAGAAAGTAGATTGACACCCTATGATTTGGTGAGAAAGTTGCACTATCTCCACAACAATCATTTTCCAATTCAAAGTCCAGTACTGACACATACAATAATGGTATACCTATCATAGACAAGATTTCAAGTATCCGGATAAATAATGTTCCCAGAAGCCTTTTCTTCTTTGTCAGATACCATATAAAATCAATTATTAAAAGAAGGCTAGGTAAGCTTAGAAAAATGAAAAATCCAATCATAGAGTGAATAGTGTGGTTAAAAAAGTGATTGAGTGATGAAGTTAGCCACTACTGCCAATAATAGAAAAATTACCTGTTACCAGACTAAACAAATACAGTAGTAGAGTTGGTATCTGACTCAATATTGCGATGGCATATACTATGAAAGCTATCCCTTTATATGTATTCCAGTTCTGATATTTTGCATCATAATCTATGATGTAAATAAAAAGAACAAGTGAAAGAGAGAAATACAGGAGAAATCCATATTTCTCCTGTAGATGGTATTCCCTAAAAATATTCAGTAACCAATATTCCATTTCTTGTATTCCAAATATATCCTTCCAGATGATGAGCATAATCAGGGAGTTGATAGGGATCAGACTCATGCAAAGAAGAATGGCATTGCAGACAATGTATAGTGCCCGATCCCACATCTCAGAAACAGATTTAGTTGATTCCATATGCCATATATATTATATTCGTTGTCTCCAAAATAGATAACCTGCTATGCTAACTGCAGTAAGAATCAGAAGCCATTCGTGTGGCTCTGGTACAGATCCTGCACCATTCAAAGAAGCATTTTTCAAACTGTTTTTTGCTTCTTTAATTCCAAATCGCTCATAGTCCTTTTGTGTTTCTAATACTACCAGGCTGGAGATTGGAGAAACTACATAAGCTCGTTGTGCTTCGGCAATCAGATTATCGGATAAATAGTCTTTTGCAAAATATCGATGTCCTATTTCATGCATTAGATGATTATAGGTAAATAACCGGAGCAGATGGTCTGGAGCTACATTTGTATTTACTGCTTGAGTTGCTTCTTCTCGTAATTGTATCTCTGCCTGTGGAAGTGTAATAGTATGTTCATCCTCCAGATTTTTTACAAATCGCTTTTCTATGAATAATTGCTTCAGATAGGTGGTGCTTCCTCTATCATACTGGATTACTCGTAACTCAGCAAGAGTTTTCAGATAAGGTGATAATTCTGAACTTAATGAAAATAGTTTGACTTTGAGGTTTAGAGTCGCTTTTGATTCCAGATCTTTCGCAAACGGTGTATCTTTCAGATCATTCAGATTTGGAGAAGGATGATCACTTTTGGAAATAATCAGTGATTGTTCCGGGTTATCAATTTTATGAACAGGAAGCAAGCTAAACTGGTTTTTCCATAGCTTCTCATACATAGACAATAAATTGATATTCGTAAGCTGTATCCATTGTTCATCCCATACCCATACCTTTGAAGATTTGGTCATATCATATACATCTTCAAATTCTCGTAAAGTCCAGGCATTATTGAGATCAATATAGACTGATTTTGGTGCAAAGTATTCGTACTGCTTTTGATAAGGAAGTACTGAATAGCTTTTTCCCTGAAAAACAAAGGACTGTTTAGCCAGTGTTGGAGTACGAAACGAAAATGAGAAGTCTGGTTCATAAGATCCTTTTGTATAAAATAGGCTATTGGCTTCAGAAGAAAAGTCTTCCAGTCCCAGAATATCCAATGGTGCTGAGACAAAATCTACACTTGTATTCTCTTTGGTACGGGAATTAGTTGGCCCCTGAAAATAAATGTTGTCATAAAATAGTCGGTCTCCTTCTGCACGAAGTGGTGAGGTAATTCCGATTTTAAACTGCCGATCACCATTGGCAGGGCAAGGAAAGACTCTTACGGTGACTGTATTACCTTCCTGCCAGTGTACGACAGAAGGATCTCGTCTTTCAACTCCTACAATAGTTGTGTAAGCTGAATCAGCCTTGGCTTTAGTTGTCAGGCGTGCTTCTTCTTCAATGCCATTGATCCATAATGATAAAGAAGTAACTACAGAACCCTCAGGCAAATGAAATGTATAAATAGCTTCCTGATCTCTCCAACTCCAGCTGTTATGATTATGAATGGTGATTATCTTCTCTGTATAGGCTAACCGATAATCTGGATATACTTTAATGCTATTCTCAATATGTCGGGTAGCCAGATCATCACCAGACCAGAGACGTCGTTGTGCTTCGTGTCTGGCATCATGTAAGGATTCCAGGATCTGAATTTTTTCATTTCTGGAGAAGTCAGGACGACCCCAAAGTGTTGATGCAATTACCACCAGTGGATCATGCTCCTGTACTTCACTAAAAGATCGGCTTGGAAATATGTCAAAGCCATTTTCCCAAAACATAGGTGTATAAACCAGATCGGTTTTTAAGATTCGTTCAGTAACCCAATCACTACGAAGTTTTTGTGAAATCTGTATCCATTTAGGCAAAGATTTAGTATGTGAAATAACCTGACTCTCTACACGTTGGATTTTATCTAAGTTTGCCTGCCAGTGCCATGCAAAATAGGCTATAAATGCCAGTGGAAATGCCAGGCCGATCAGGATAGGTTTTTTGAATTGGAAAAAAGCTTCACGTAGTACACGAAATAGAATGAAAGAGAATATCAATGGGATGAATACATGTCCACCTATACCGATGGCAATCATACCTACTGCTCCAATCGGATAAATAGGTACGAGATAAATGGCTAGATATACAAATAGTACTACTGATGCTGCAAGAATAATAGAAAGACCTGATTGTAATATAGAAGACATTTGATCCTTCCAGATAAATGCTGTGCAGGCTATACTGCTGGTTACAATGTAAACACATAACCAGGGCGTTGCAGAATCAAAAACAGACATTTCTCTATTAAGAGCATAACAGCTGATTAGGCTCAGTACTAACCAAAGCATTACCTGTGGTGTAAAATCCTCCTGTTTAGATCGTCCGGAGAAGAACTTCCATCCCCACTTTATCAATAAAGAAAATCCATATACAAAAGCTATTACATAATGAATAAAGAAAAGGGTGAAGGTTTCTTTTTTGTTCGTAGCTAACCATTCAAAGCCTACAAACAGAATAGCAGAGAAAATAACAAATATAAGTCCTACTCCAAGGTATGTATCTTTCAGAGGCAGTGATAGCTTTTTCCGAAAAGACAGGCCTGTGATTTTTTCCTGCCCAGGCTTTTCCGATGCAGGTGTAATCTGAGAGGGCGAAGTGAGTTTAGTTTTCATATTGAGATAGGTTTACCAGATATTTAAAGGAAAAAAGGTTCCTAAACTTAGCCATACAAATAAAAAAACAGGGAGTTGCGTAATAAGTGTACATATGTAGAAACAATAAAATGCGCATAGGGACAAGAAGGTTAAATCGTTGTATGTACGTGCTTGCTTTATTGTGTGGTTAAGGCTAATTACTAATAAGACCACTTCTAATGGAAAATGCCATAGCATGCTTAGTAACCCAAGAATACTTATATGTAATATGGTAGTTGGTAACAGGAACTTTTGAAGCCAGACTTCAATGAACATACTAACTTGGTCTGATATGAAATATGCCAGAACAATGCACCAGTGAAGAAATGAGACGAGTATGTATACAAGTGAAAATGTATAGATATGGGTTTTATCAGGGTTGGTCAATGAATATGATTTCATGTTTCTACAGATAAAATAAAAATATCCTACTAATTCCTTGAGTTAAAATACTGATAGGCTTGATAGTCCGCGTAATTCCAAGACAACCATGAGTATCTAGGATATTCTTTCTTAAATTTTTCGATTCGGTAGTAGAGGTATTCATTCATTGAAATTTGATTCCTCTTGCTATCAAGTATTTTTCCTGTGCTAAGTAGGTCCTGAATTTTTGCACGGTTCTTAACAAGGATTGGTAATGCTTTATCTGAACGTGCCAGTTGATATTCCAGATCAATACCCGTTTGAAGCTTTGGATGCTTCAAATTATAGGAAACAATAAGTACATCCCAGTTAATGAGTGTCAATAGAATAAACATTGCGTATGCTGCCCAGCTATTGATTCGTAATAGATAAAAGAAAGATTTTTTCTGGCTTATTTTCTGGTATAAGGTATACAAGCCCACATAAGTAAGTATCAGAAAAATGACAACACCTATGCGTTTATAGGCTAGCCCATGTTCTTGAAAGTAATAATAACAACGTAAAAGAACTGAAAGCCCTAGTATCCCATTCTGAATAATCCATAGATAAGCAGCCTGTTTTAATAGTGTGTTTTTTGTGTAAAAATTAAGGTTCTTACGAAAGTAGAATAACAATATCCCCATTGATAACAGGATGCTTAAGATCAGCATATTTGCTCCTTCGTGGAGGAGAACAGAGAAATCAGCAATTGCTTTTGCATTGAAATTGAACCACAACCAATATATATCAGTACAGTTTTCTACAAACAATAAAGCGTTAACAGAAATAACCAGTATCAAAGCTGTTGTATATTCATTTTTTAAAGCCAGAGTTTTGAAATTAGGCAATGGTTTGTTTTTTATAATTTGTCGATAACGGATCACCCAGTTATGTTGTGTGCTTTCATGCTGTAATAAAGTATCAAAAGGTTTATAGTATAGAATTGAACCTAGCAAATAAAAACCGGAGAGAAAAAACGTAAACCAGGGTACTGAAAAATTGGTGAATAATGACTCCAGAAGAGTATAGAAAGAACGAAATAGTGTATCAGTTAAATCACTGAAAATGGGGTTGGCAGTCTTGAAAATAGCAAAGAATATCCCAAAAAATAGCAATGGGACAAATGAGAATCGCAATTGAGCCAGTGAACGTCCTACTTGAGTATGTGCTACCTTTGACTGAATTAGCCATGCTTGAGTGCCACTGAAATAATTAGGCATTACCTGAAAGAAATTGACTATATAGGCTGCAAATGCATTATAAGTAGTTCGATACCGATATTCATGTAGCAGTCCTGTCATAATCATAAATGAAGTAATAAACGCAAGTTTGCTGGTAAGCGAATTGTGCCATACTACCATAATTGCGGATAGAACTGTGAAAGCAATCGAGATTTTTACTGAAACGGTCTTGATGCTTTCCTGATAGAAATACATCAAGACAGAGATCAGTAGTATCGAAAATAACAATAGGTTTACTCCCAGTTTTTCATTCCAAAAGAAGACATTGAAGAGTAAGCCCAATGTTATCAAGCATAAAGCTTTTACTAAAATAGTTTTCATAGTGTAGGATATAACTTACCTCTTTGAGAGCACAATCTGATTACTTCTGCTTAGTCTTGAAATACTGATATGCCTGATAATCTGCATAATTCCAGGACAGCCATGTGTAGGTAGGATATTCAGTGATAAAATGCTGAATACGATCTTCCAGGTATTGCTTCTTAGTTGAATTATCAAATCGATAGGATTTGTCATCCATACGCTGACTTTCTAGTTCCTTGCTTATGCGATTTTTATATTGATCCAATAAAGGAAGCGTTTTATCTGCTCTGCTTAGCAAAAATTCCAGGTCAATACCCGTTTTAACATTGGGATGCTTCAAATTATAGGAAACAATAAGTACATCCCAGTTAATCAGTGTCAATAGAATAAACATTGCGTATGCTGCCCAGCTATTGATTCGTAATAGATAAAAGAAAGATTTTTTCTGGCTTATTTTCTGGTATAAGGTATACAAGCCCACATAAGTAAGTATCAGAAAAACAACTACTCCAATGCGTTTGTAGGCCAAGCCATACTCATGAATGTAATGATAACAACGCAACAGGACTGAGAACCCTAGAATACAGTTTTGAATAATCCATAGATAGGAGCTTAGGAGGAGCAGCTTATTATTTTTGTAGAAATTAAGACTACGACGAAAATAGAAGAGAAGAATACCCATAGAAAGCAGAATACTTAGAATCAGCATATACGTACCTTCATGAACCAGCTTGGCAAGATTCCCTGCTGTGCTGTAATCAAAGTTAAACCACAGCCAACGAATGTCGATGATATTAACTATTAACAATAAGACATTGACAGATATGATTAAGATCAGTGCAGTAGTGTATTCGTTTTTTAAACCTACAAGACTAAAGTTAATGTGTTGACTTTTTACAAATCGTCTTTGTCGTGTAATTATGTTTGTATGTTTTTGCTCACTTGCAAGAAGTTGTGGATAGTACATGTAGTATAAAAAAGATCCTATCAGGTATAATCCACTTACAATAAATAGAATGCGGACAAAAGAGATATTAGCAAATAATTGGTCAAAGAATGTTGCAATAGCATTAAAGAAACTGTCACTCAGGTCACTGAAAACAGGATTGGCAATTTTGAATATTGAAAAGAATATACTGAAAAATACCAGAGGAATAAGAGAGAATCGCAATTGATACAATGACTTACCTGTTTTCGTAGAACTTAGCTTAGACTGTTCAGACCACTGTTTCCACGCACTGATAAAGTTAGGGATTACTGCAAAGAAATTGAATACATAACTTGCCAGTGCATTGTAGACAGTTCTATATTCTCTGACATGGATAAAACCTGCCATTATCAGAAATGAAGTAATATGGGCTAGTTTACTGGTCAAAGAGTTATGCCAGACTACTATGATAAGAGATAGAATGGTAAATAAGGTAGAGATTCTGACATTAGTAGCTTTCCAGCTTTGTGGATAGAAATAGAATAAAGCTGCAATCAGAAGTGTAGAAAATAATAATAGATTAATCCCTAACTTTTCTTGCCAGAAAACATAATTATAGACCAATGTTAGCAGGCACAAAATGGTGAGTTTAAAAGAAGACGGTTTCATAGTTATGATATAGTTATGTGAGTGCATTGAATTGGTGCAGATGAACCAGATAGCAGGATGGTCTCAAAGACCTTCCCACTCATCAGCAAATGTTTCAGAAACTGAGGATACTCTTTTGTTGTTGAATGGATAGTATTTAGGATAAGGTTTTGAAGTCTGAGCCTGGGCATTAAAGGCGTAAAATTTAGCTATACCCCATAGAAAAAGTGCTTCTCCAATACAAAAGACCCACCAGGGATAATAGGTTGGCACATACACAGCTATCTCTGCAAATAAAGCAGCTTGTTTGCCCGGTGACCACAACGCAGATAATCCATGGTGTTGTTGGACAAATACCAGATAATCATAAATAAAGCTACCAATTACGATTACACAACCTGCTAGCCAAAGCCTAACTGTTTGTCGTGGCATCCGAATACTAAATTGGTTATTGCTTAACCAGACAACTACTCCTGTAAATACTATCATGGTCATAGCTACCAGGCAAGGGGCTAATACAGGGCCTACCCATGTTACCGGAATCAGAAACAATACATCCCAAGTAAAAAGAGATTCCGGCCAGCCTAATAACAGATAAAGAAATACATAATAGAAGATGTCCCACACGGCAAAGCTATACAAGAAGAATGCAAACCGTTGTACTGGTGTTTTTCCTGTAAGCCAACCTATTCCCCACAACATAATCATAGTCGCTGCTTCCCGTAAGAACTCAGTCAGTGCAACGTTTGGGTGAATAGGAGCTAATGGGAATTTAAACCCCTCTGGATAGTATATTACCCGAAGATAGACTACTACTGCTGTTTCCAGAAAGCCCATTGCAATGCTAAAAGCAGTGAGCCAGAAAATATGTTTTGCTGAAATTCTCATAAACAGATTAATTTGTTTGAGTTGAGTATAAAAGTTCTTTTTGTACTGACTTTAAATCATTAGGAAGTAATTGGCAGAAATCAATAGCACTTATATTGGTGGAAGTTCGATAGCCTCGTAAAATATCATTATAGAATACACACCATTGATCAGGCATTAGAATAAAACCAAGGCACACTGCAAATATTACAGAAAAGATTACCTGACCATTGCCTAGCATAAAACATTGCAGTTGAACTTCTCCTTCTGCTGTCATTTCATAATCAAGGAGAATATGTTTTGCATCATGAGACTCATAATGTGGTATTAGTGTGAAATTATATGTGTCCAGTACTTGGGCTATTTTATATCCAAAGCTTTCAGGAGGATATACTCTCATAGATTGCAAATCAGTATCCCATTTTAATGGTTTTGAAAATCGCCAGACAAAAGGTTTTGCGTATTCGATGATACTTACTAGTAGCCACGATCTGAACCGTCGGTAAATACTGTGCATTGTTCTTTTTAAAGTACTTTGAGTTTCAAAGTGTGTGAGCAAAAAAATTATAAATTGCTTTTAATCAGCGTTTCCAAAGCTTTTAAATGTTCATTGAAAGCTTTCTTACCTTCTTCTGTTGCCTGATATGTTGTATTAGGTTTCCGACCTACAAATTGTTTCTGGATAGCAATGTAACTTTGTTCTTCCAGAGCCCGCAAGTGACTGGCAAGATTACCGTCTGTCAGATTTAATAGCTCTTTCAGACTATTAAAATCCATTTGATCATTTACCATCAATACCGACATAATCCCTAACCGGGCCTTGCTTTCAAATGCTTTATTTAGATTTTCCAGTAATTCTTTCACTTTGCTTTGAATTTATCGTGATCTGCTCCTGCCATTGTAAAAGTATTGTTAAAAATGCAATTTTTATAGCTTTTCATAAGCAAGAACAGAAGCTGGTATACTTTCGGTTTCTAATTGCGTGTGTTCAGACCGATTATTTTTCACTTTCGATACTATTGCTTCCAGAAGTGGCAGCAGCATGTTATTTAATCCAGGTATTTTAATGATAAAGTTTCTCAGAGTTCAAACTTTTTCTATCTACCTGCATAGGTGAAATGTTTGATTTTATGTTTCAGGTTTTCGTATTGCTAACTATAAAACTCTCAGTAAGACCAATCATAGCCTGCTTTCAATTCTTCTACTGTTGGTTAATAGTTTTGTATACAACTTGGCGGATATGCTACCTATCTCATTTTTACTTGTTCTTTGCCCAACTTTTTCCATATCTACATACAATTTTGTTTCTGAATACGAAGTGAGAGACGAAAAAATAACTTTGACTTTCATACGGTATATATAGATAATAGGAAATGAGAAAGTCGCTACTTTTCATACTTCCGATACATGACTATGCCATAGATAATGTGTAAGACTCCAAAACCAATTGCCCAGAAAAGAAGACCATACCCAATAAAAAACGTGGCAATCAAACCAAGAATAATTTCACAGATTCCAAGATAGCGTATATCATGAAGTGTGTATTTGCTCCCATTTATTAAAGCCAGCCCATAAAAAACCAGCATGCTAGGAGCAATGATGCCAATATAACCCTGATAAAGAAACGCCAGACAAAACACTCCTCCTGTCACTAAAGGAATCATCATGTTGATAGTCAGTCGCTGAGCTGTTTTACTCCAGATTGCCTGCCCTTTCTTTCTGGCCTGGCGAACAGTGAAAATCATTGCTACAACAAAAGACAAAAACAATGTTATCACCGCATCCAATACAAGCAGCCATAATACCTGTGTATGATCCAGTGCCGCCCGATAATCGGTATAGAAAAAAGAATCAGACTGTAGGATAACAAAGGCTGCGGCTGCTCCAAACAACGCAAAAATACCTGCAGATACCCCTGATAAGCCGCTTAATGAGATAAATCGGGATGACTTTTCCATCAGGTCCCTGATTTCGTGTAGTGTGTCTAGATGATCTTTGGGTTGATTCATATAAAAGTACTTTGTAGTGCAAAGTAATGCGAATGAAAATTAATTTCCAACAGCCTTTTAAAATTTTTCGTCGAAAAACTAAATGTTTGTCTTTGGTCTAAATGCAAGGTCTATCTATACTGGATTTTAAGTTTCACTTCAACTGTATTAGTTAACCTTCTTAGCCATAAGAGTGACTAGTATTGCAGTTGATAGTGTTCCACGACTGAAAATCTGGTTATGCTGACAACTATTTGAACTATGATCAAAGTGGCAATCGAAAGCTGATTAACTAGAGAACTGTTGAGAAAGGCAAGTGATCATAGTTAGAATCACTTTTAGTTTTGAGTGGAAGTCTGTTCGCTTTTTGTTTTAACTAGAGTTCCGGTTGCTTTTTAGAAATATTTGAACTCTGTTCACTTTTACCTTTGACTGTAAGTATGGTCATTTTGCGGAATAACTGGAATTCAAGTCGCAATTAAAACATATTTGAATATCAGTCAGATTATTTACTGATGAGAGTTGCTAAAAGCAAAACAGCGTCCACGTTTTTTAGAAAAACATAGACGCTGTTCTTGTCAGCCTTTCAGATAAAATGGAATTATATCTGGAATTTGGGATGATTCATATTTAACGTAATTCTTTGAGATACATCTGAATGGTATTTTCTAAACCAAAATATAATGCATCACAAACAAGAGCGTGACCAATTGAGACTTCCTGTAAATTAGGAAGATGTTCCTTTAAATAATGTAAATTATTGAGATCAAGGTCATGACCTGCATTTAATCCCAACCCAACTTCTGCTGCAACCCGGGCAGCGTGTGCAAATGGTAATACTGCTTCTTCACGGTTGATCTGGTAGTGGGTTGCATAACTTTCCGTATAGAGTTCGATTCGATCTGTACCTGTGTGTGAAGCTCCTTCTACCATTTTTTCTATGGGATCTACAAAAATAGAGGTGCGAATACCATAGCTTTTTAATTCTGCTATAATATCCTGAAGCATACTTCTATGCTGGATAGTATCCCAACCAAAACTAGAAGTTATTGCCTCTGGAGGGTCTGGGACTAAAGTAGCTTGAGTAGGCCGTACTCGTTTAACCAACTCCATATATCTGGCATCTGGATAACCTTCAATATTAAACTCTGTCGTAACTATCTCTTTTAATTCAATGACGTCCTGATATCGTATATGACGTTCGTCCGGACGTGGATGTACTGTAATTCCTTCCGCTCCAAATCGTTCACAATCCTGTGCAACCCGAATTACATTGGGATTGCTTCCTCCCCGAGAATTACGCAGGGTAGCAATTTTATTGATATTAACAGATAACTTAGTCATTGGCTGTAAATGGTATTATAGTTTTGTTTCAATGAATGTTCCAAAGTAAAAGCTATTTGGTAATACTATCAATCAAAACTTTGGTATTCTGAGTCATAAAACTTTTAATCTCTTTTCTGATTACAAACTCCAATTCCTAATATTCTGCAAAGCTTGAGTCTGTATAACACCAAAACCATTGTTCTCCGGGTTCAGCAGAGATAACTACAGGATGGCCTGTTCGATGAAAGTGTTTGGTTGCATGTTTATTAGGAGATGAATCACAACATAAGGTAACACCACAGGTTTGACAAGTACGCAGATGCAGCCATGTACTGCCTGACTGGATACATTCTTCACATACATACTCTTTGGTGATTTTTAGTTCTTTAATATCCAGAATATGTTGACAGGCAATGGGTTCGGTAGACATATAGTAGAAAGCTTAGAGATCAAAAAAATGGGGTAATAATTTATATTTCTGCCAGGTATTTATGTACAAAGCTAATCGCCATAGCTCCTTCTCCCACAGCTGAGGCGACTCTGTTCATAGCTGTTGCCCGTACATCACCTGACGCAAAGATACCTGGAACACATGTTTCCAGAGGATATGGCTCCCTTTCCAGTTTCCAGGATTTCTTAAAATTGGAGTAAAGAAATAAATTACGGCCTGTCTCTATAAATCCGCGAGGATCTTTAAACAGATTAATAGGCATCCAGTCTGTAAAAGGTTTTGCTCCAATAAAGATAAATAAAGAATCGGCATGTAAAGTTTGGATATTACCGGAGTTCAGTTCTTTTATATCCAGTTCCTGAAGATGGCCATTACCTCGTGCTTCCACAATTTCAGAACAAGGTAGTAGCCGGATATTGGGTGTATCCTTAATTTGATCAATTAGATAATGAGACATAGTCTCAGTCAGATCAGGACGACGAATGACAAGATAAACAGTTTTGGCGTATTGAGACAAATACATAGCACCTTGTCCCGCAGAGTTGCCTCCACCTACAACAAAAACCTCCCGATCTCTGCATCCATTGGCTTCTGTAGTTGCTGCGCCATAGTATACCCCAGCGCCAGTAAAATCAGAAACACCTTTGGTATCAAGTTTACGATAATCGACTCCTGTAGCGATAATCAGACTTCTGGTATTGATTTTTGCTCCAGTTGAAAGAGTGAGTATTTTGTAATTATCCTGTAACTCAATATCGACTACTTCTGCTGGAGAGAGAAATTCTACACCAAAGCGTGTTGCCTGGGTTATTGCTCTTCGCGACAGGTCTGAACCACTAAGCCCTGAAGGAAATCCAAGGTAATTTTCAATGCGTGAACTTGTACCGGCCTGGCCTCCAGGTGCTCGTTTTTCAATAAGCAATGTTTTGAGTCCTTCAGACCCTCCATATACAGCCGCAGATAATCCGGCAGGTCCAGCTCCAATAATAACAACATCGTATAATTCGGCTGACGCATGAGGTTTTAAGCCCAGTCGTTCTGCTATTTCCGTTACAGAAGGGTCCTTTAAGTAAGTACCATCTTCAAGCAAAACAACCGGAAGGTCTTTCATATCAATAGAATAAGTTACCAGCAGTTCTTTAGCTTTGTCGCTGGTCTCAGCATCCATCCATTGATATGGGAATAAATTGCCCGAAAGAAAATCTTTTATATCATGAGATTTTGGAGAGAACTGGAACCCAATAACTCGTAATCCTTCATAGTCAGGAGTATAGTTATTTTGCCAGGCTTCTAGTAAATCATTTAATACTGGAAACATTTTTTCTTCGGGTGGGTCCCATGGCTTCATCAGATAGTAATCCAATTGCACATCATTGATCGCCTTAATAGCAGCATCTGTATCTGAATAGGCAGTCAGAAGGACTCTCTTGGCTTCGGGAAATTCTTTTTTTGCTTTACTCAGATAATCAACTCCCAGCATTTCAGGCATACGCTGGTCTGAGATTAACATAGCTACTGTCTCGTTTTTCTTTTTTAATTCTTTTAATGCATTAAGTGCTTCACTGGCAGATTCTGTACTCAGAATTTTATAGTCTTTTCTGTAAGTGCTTCGTAAATCGCGCGATAGGGCCCGTAACACCTGAGGGTCATCATCGACAGCTATTATAATAGGTTGTTTCATTTCTATATGCTAAGTGGGTGAATATGTGATGTATGGTTCTCTAAAAATTGTTTCGCAAAGGAACATAGAAACAGAAGGGATAAAGTTATACAATTAATCAATAGGAAGACAAACATTGAATTCTGTTTGTCCTGGTTTAGAGTTAACTTTTATTTTTCCATTGTGTTGTTTAATAATGCTTAGTACAATTTCCAGTCCGAGACCAGTTCCTTTTCCAACAGGTTTTGTTGTAAAAAACGGATCAAATATCATTCCCATGATTTCTTCGGGAATGCCAATGCCATTATCAATAATCTTGGTTATGATAAAGTTTCTGTCTTTAAATGCCTCAATCTGAAGCTTACCCTGATCTTCCATAGCATCAATTGCATTGTCTATCAGATTAGTCCATACCTGATTCATTTCCCCAATATTTATATTAATCTGAGGCAAATCAGTTGGAATATCAAGCTTTACTTCAATATTTTTTGTCTTCAGCTTATGCTGCAGGATAGTTAACGTGCTTTGTAAACCTTCGCGTAAATTTACTTTTTGTTTATCTGCCCCTCCATCCATATGAGAGTACTCTTTGATGGCCTTAACTAGCTTTGAGATTCTTGTTGATGCTTCTGCAATTTCACTTACCATTTTCTCGGTAGTCAGTACATTACAGAGCCATTCCAAAACAGAGGGGAGAGAGTTTGTTGAAACTTTCTGATGAATAAAATCCAGATCATTGGCTGTCAGGTCATAATCAACAAAACACTCTGCTATTTCATAGGCATTGTTTAATCCATGTTCTTCGAGCCAGTCTGTTAGCTCATCTTCCAGAGATGTTCTTTCCATGAGTGAAATATTGATTTTAGGACCAGCTTTGATCTTAGAAAATAATACTTCATTTACCTGATCTACTTGTTCTACTGTTAGTTGCATGGAAACTACTTTTTTGAGCTTTAGCGGAACAGAATTCAGATGTTTTTTTAGTGCATCTGAGCTTCTGATAACGGCAGCTGCAGGGTTGTTAAGTTCATGGGCAAGTCCGGCTGAAAGCTTTCCTAAAGAAATCATTTTTTCATTCTGTTGCTGAAACTTTGTGAAGTCTCTAACCCGATCAATCATCAAATGAACCAACATCTCTGTTAGTTCATATTGTGTTTGAATCATTTCCGGGAAATGATTTGTATGTAAAGCTAGTAATAGAGTAGGGTCTACTGCTACTCCGTTGCCATTGGCCTTCTGGAGACGAGAGTAGGGTAGACTTCCACCTATATGACCTTTTTCATTATACCCAAACTCTATTTGCTGGTTTCCCTGCATAAAAAAAATGCGCAAACGACCTTTCAATACAATAAAAAGTTTATCCACAAGGTCTCCTTTTCGGAATGCATAGTCTCCTATTTGTAAGCTCAACAGTTCACTATGATCCATTAACCATTGGATCTGATCTTTAGGAATAGAGGAGAAGTGCGTGTTTGACTCTAACTCTTGCTGTATGTTCATAAATCAATAGTAAATAAGAGATCAACATTATAGAGATTACATACCTGTAATAAAGCGAAACCGATTCAAAAAAAATATAGGTAAATGAAAATTGTATTTTACTTATGATGTGTATATGTCTTTTCTGATACATCTCTCATATTTAATGGAAATATGGTTTAAATCATACTACCTTCTATTTGTATAAATTTTAGAGAATTAAGGTCTGTTTTCATTTCTATTTATGTTAAACACAAAATTTATTTAGATCATAATATTGTTGTTTATTTTGTTTTTTACTTATTTAGCAGAATAATTTTAGGTGTAAAAATGCTATTTCAGTCTTTTTTCTTTTTATGTTGTTTTGCTGTTCGTTGTGAATAAGCCTTCTGTATATGTGAAAAACAGTGAAAATATATTACATGATACACAGAATAGTGATTTAATAGTATTAATTGAAGTTTACAAATATGTGATTTTTCTTATATGTATCGATAAGCTATGGATTAATTAAGTTTCTCTTTAAAAACCAAACTTTAAACCTTGATTTATGAAAAAAATTTTACTGGTTTGTTTAAAATTTCTACTTTGTGTAGGGTATTTAGTTGCACAGGATAGGGTAATTACTGGAAAGGTTACAGATTCTGGTGACGGTACTCCACTTCCCGGAGTAAATATCCTTATTAAAGGAACAAACAGAGGAACAAGTACAGATTCTAATGGAAAGTTCCAGTTGTCAGTACCTGGTGAGACTCAGACGTTAATAGTCTCCTTTATTGGCTTTGTTACAAAAGAGGTCTCTATTGGTAATAGTTCAGCAATTGATATTGCATTGAGCAGTGATGTTCACTCATTGCAAGAGGTGGTTATTGGAGCATTAGGGATTCAGCGCCAATCAAAAGAACTTGGCTATTCTGTTGGTAAAGTAAAGTCGGATGAGCTTAATCAGGCAAAAGCACTCAATGCCGCAACTGCACTTTCTGGAAAAGTAGCAGGTCTTCAGGTAAATACTATAAATAACGGTGTCAATCCTTCAACACGTATTGTATTAAGAGGTAACCGCTCTTTAGTTGGGGATAATCAGGCATTAGTTGTAATAGATGGGGTTCAGGTTCCTCAGGATGCCATCAATTATCTGAATCCAAATGATATAGAAAGTATAAATGTTCTTAAGGGAGCAAATGCTGCTGCTTTGTATGGGTCTTCTGCTTCAAATGGCGCTTTGATAATTACAACAAAAAGAGGAGCAAGTCCAGAACCACGAATTACTTTTACAAACACGTCAAGTTTGGAAAGTATAAGTTTTATGCCAAAGTTTAATGATAGATTTGGTGGCGGAACTGAGAATTATAGCCGTATTTTTGTTCCATTTGAAAATCAATCCTATGGCCCGGAATACACAACAGGGCCAGTAGAGTCTTCTGTTGATGGAGCTGTTGAAGGGACATTAATTCCTATAGGGCGAGAGTTGGAAGATGGTACACGTCAAAAAATACCCTATTTGCCATTAAAAGATGAAAGACGGAAAGCATTTGATGTTGGACGTACCACGCAAAATGACTTTTCAATCCAGGTTGGAGATAAGTCAGGAGGCTTTTTCTTTTCCTTACAGGATGTTGTTACAAAAGGTGTTCTACCTGGTGATGAATACAGAAGGACTGGTGGACGTTTTAATGCAGATCGTACTTATAAAGGTTTGAAAGCTGGATTTAACTTAGCCTATTCTCAGGTAGCTACCAATACTACTACTTCCAATTTTTACAACAATATACTGAATACTCCATCTTATATTCCTATATCAACATACAGAAACTGGCGTGATTATAAGAATGCGGATGGTTCTTTGAATTACGCTAACCCAAATAACTACTACAATGATTATTTTGATAATCCTTATTTTAGTAAGGACATTAACCGAAATTCAAATCGGGTAGGGTATTTGACTGGAGGCTTTGATCTTTCCTATCAGGCAACAAGTTGGCTTTCTTTTGCTTATCGTGCAGGTCTTACTTATAACACATATAGTGGAAAAAACTGGTCTGAAAAGTTTACATATACGGACTTTGCTAAAGCATCTGGTAAATACAATGCAAAAGATTTGGCTGGTAATGCTTCTGATTATAGTGCTTATGAAAGTCAGATAAATACTGATTTCTTAATTACTATGAAAAAGAATATAGGAGTATTTTCTGGTACCTTGATCTTAGGTAATAATATTCGTCAGAAAACCTCAAAGTATGTTAACGCAGGTGTTTCCTCTTTAGTTATATCCGGATTATATAATCTTAGCAACTTAACAGGGCAGGCTACTGTTGGTGAAAGTAACTATACTTCTCGTTTGCTGGGCTTTTATGGTGATTTCACTTTAGGATATAGAGACTTTGTTTTTGTGCATGCCTCTGCTCGTGAAGATGTGACTTCTGTGCTGGCACCACAAAATCGTAGTTATTTTTATCCTGGAGTAGATGTGTCTTTGGTTCTTTCTGATATGATTCCTGCAATTAAAAACAGCAATACAATCACCTATGCAAAACTAACTGCTGCTGCTACAAAAGTAGGTGGTGTTAATGTTGGGCCATATGAATTGCAAACTGTGTTTAATACAAGTGGTGGATTTCCTTATGGTAGCTTACCAGGGTTTACATATGGAAATACAATAAAAGATCCTTTGTTAAAGCCGGAATTTACAACATCTTATGAAGTAGGTGGAGAAGTGGGCTTGTTTAATAACAGAGTGAATCTGGAGTTGGCATATTATACTCAAAAGACTACTAATCAGACTGTAAGTATCGATATTTCTGGTACAACAGGTTTTTCAAGAGCCACTATCAATACAGGAGCCATGCTTAACAGGGGATACGAGGTTACGCTTAAAGGAACTCCTGTAAACACAAGTTATGGTTTAAAGTGGGATGTAAATTTTAATTATAGCTATGTAGATAATAAAATCTTGTCTCTATATGAAGGGTTAGACGAAATTAACTTAAGCTCTTATTATGGAGTTGTTAACTCAAGCCTTTATCAGGTATTTGCACGTGTAGGAGAACAATATCCTATTATGAAGGTTGTTGCTTACAAGAGAGATCCTCAGGGGCGTGTTATTGTAGATGCAAACACAGGGTATCCTGTTAAGGATCCAAATCTGAAGTCTATGGGGCAAACTAATCCAAAGCATAGATTAGGATTATCTACAACCATAAAATACAAAGGTCTAGCATTGAGTGCATTGGCTGAGTATAGAGGTGGAAACGTAGTGGCTCATGGTTTAGCTGAAACTATGTGGTTTACTGGTCTGGCTGGACCAACAACAAATTATGGTCGTGAGCGCTTTATTTTCCCTAATTCTGTATACCAATCCGGATCAAATGCAGATGGAACACCTGTCTATGTTGAGAACAAAGATGTCGCATTGAAAGATGGTGGTTTAGGTGCATGGGATAGTAATTTAAGAAATATAGGAGAGAACTTTGTGACTAGTGGAGCATTCTGGAAATTAAGAGAAGTTTCATTAAGTTATGATGTGCCTACATCTTTATTGTCTAAGACAAAAGTATTAAAAACTGCTAAAATTAGCCTCGTAGGTAGAAACTTGTTGACTCTACTTCCTAAGGCTAATGTGTATACTGATCCTGAGTTTAATAATACTACTACTAACGCAGTTGGAGTTAATGCCACATACATTACTCCTCCAACACGTACCTATGGTTTTTCTGTGTCTGTTGGTCTTTAATTAAGTAGTATTATAATAACAACCCTTAACGTAAGAAACTCAATGAAGAAATATATTTATACAATTGCATTGGCTATTTCGCTGATAGGATTGAGTAGTTGTGAAGGTTTTCTTGATGTAAATGATAATCCTAATCAAGCTGTTTCATCAACACCAGACTTAGTAATTGCCGCAGCTTTAAATAATACAGCTGCTCGTCTTGCTCACCATGAAATAGGTGCTTTCTGGGTTGGACAATGGTCTCCTACTGGTAGTGTTTCTGGCTTTAATGAACAGAAAACCTATGATATTACAACTAACTTTCTGAATGGAACTTGGATAGGCATATATGACAATTTGGAAGATTATCTATATGTAGAGCAAAATGCTGCCAATAGAAAAAGTTTAAGTGGTATAGCGAAAGTTATGAAAGCATACAACTATCAGTTACTAGTTGATATGTATAATAACGTTCCCTATTCAGATGCTTTGAAGGGAACTGCATCTATACGTCCACAATACGATGAAGGACAAGTGATTTATGATGACTTAATCACTGTGTTGGATGATGCAATTGTGGATTTGACAGTACCTGTTTCTGGAGATAACCCTTCCGCTGGTTCTGCTGATATTTATTTTGGTGGAAACATAACAAAATGGCGCAAGTTTGCTAATACATTAAAGTTACGTATACTTCTCCGTCAAATTAATGTTGCTGGAAAAGAAAATTACATTAAGGAGCAGATTGCCAAAATTGCTGCAGAAGGTTCTGGTTTTTTGGGTGCAGATGAGAATGTACTATCTAATCCAGGTTATACTAAATCTTCTGGTAAGATGAATCAGTTCTATGAAGCTTATGGCTTTACTGCAGCAGATAAAAAAGCTGGAAATAGAGATTTTTATTGTTACTCTAAGTTCTTTGTTGATAATATGAAGAGTACAAATGATATGGCTCGTTTGGCTCGTTTAGCAACTACCGCTACTGCTGCTCCTTATACTGGACAATACAGAGGACCTGAATTTGGAGAAGGAAATGATGACTATCTAGCAACGAAGGTTTCATTGTTTGGACCTGCTATTGCTGATCCTCCCAAGGCACTTGGTGGTACAAATGATAATGGATATGCAAGATCTATGGTCGTAATGACTTCTGCAGAAAGCTTTTTTCTACAAGCTGAAGCTGTACAAAGAGGGTATTTATCTGGAGATGCTAAAACTTTGTTTGAATCTGGAATAACTGAATCTTTTAAGCTTTTAGGTGTTACTGATGCTTCTACTGCTGCCTCAGATTATTACAATCAAAGTATTTCTAATGTTAGTTGGAATTCTTCGAGTGATAAGATTGAGGCAATTGTTTATCAAAAGTGGGTGGCTTTGACAAGTTATAATGGTTTTGAAGCTTGGTGTGAATACAGGAGAACAGGCGTACCTGATGTTCCTCTTTCAACACGGGCTATAGGTATTCAACAGCCAGTAAGAATTTTGTATCCTGCTTCTGAATATAGTACCAATGCGGCTAATGTAAAAGAACAGGGTGCAATCAGCCAATTTACAAGTAAAATATTCTGGATTAAATAAATTAACTATTCAAACGCATTGACGAATAATCATGAAAAGACCTTTATATGTTATTATATCTTTCTGTTGCCTTGTCTTGGGGCTTAGTTCATGCCTTGAAGATGTTGGATATACAGATATTGTAGAGTCAAAGAATGCACAAATGATTGCAAGCTTTTATGGCTCTCAGGGAGGTAATCTTTTGGTAGAGAAATTTGTAGTTGATTCTGCCAAAAAAGTAGAGTTGACTGTAACAGTAGCAGGTCAGTTTGCGCCTGATAAGGACTATGCTGTAACCGTTAGCGGCAATCAAGCTGCTTTAGATAAATATAATAGTATTTATCGTATACCTAATGGGGATGAAGCCTATACATTGTTACCTACTGAGGCGTATACAATAGAAGGTCCGATTGTAGTAAAAAAAGGAGAAAAGGATGCCTCGTTTAATGTAGTTGTGACTGTTCCATCTGGTTTAGACTTCAGTAAAGATTATGCATTAGCATTAGCCATTACCGATGCTTCTGGTGCAACAATTGCGAGTAATGTAGGATATACAGTTATCGCTATCACTGGTTTACCAAATGCATATGAAGGTAATTATCATTCTACTGGATTTTTTCAACATCCAACATCACCCAGAGATATAAATAGAGATAAGCATCTGAGTTCTATCGATAAATTTACAAGTGAAACCGAGTTTGCTGATTTAGCAGGAAATTACAAAATGTGGTTGAAGGTAAATAAAGATAATACTGTTACGATTACACCTAAAGAAACTGCTGCCAGTGTAAGTAGTTTTCAACAAACTGGTACTAATAAATATGATCCGGAAACCAAAACCTTTACATTAAATTATAAATATGTAGGAAGTAATGGAGATAGGATTATAAACGAAACTTTGGTAAAGAAATAGAATCGTATTATTTTGAATCTTTATCCTCACTTTTAAAATTTACAGAAATAAGAGTATGTAAATTATAGCGAGAATCTTAAAAGTATTTTTATTTAACAAGCGGGACAATCTTAAGATTGTCCCGCTTTTGCTTTTTGTACTATTTTATATTGTTTAATCTTTATATATAGTGTTTTAAGTCAATACTGAAAGGCTTTAGTTTAATACTTTTCTTATTTTTTATCTAGTATTTTTTTTGGATAGCTCCACGACCAGATTTATTGTTTTTTTGAGTTTAACTCATTTCTACTTCTATTACCTATCAACTAACTACCTCTCTTCACAGCTAATTACATTATTTGTTTTAATAGGAACAGCTAGTGTGTTATCCACTAATTTAACTTGGATATATGCCCGTTATCTGAGGGTGTTTGGTTTTCCTATACTTGGAATTTTACAGCTTGAAGTGATTTCATTTTGTATTTGTGTCTTTGATTAAAAGGTTTTATACAGCCTTTTAAATATTTACAGAATAAAATACTGATAGGAGGTGTATCAAAATAGTATAAGATTACAACTAGAAATATTAGAAGATGAGGTCAAGTTTACAATGAAAATGTGATTGGGTAATGTAGTTTATAAAAGACTCCTATACACATACATGATAGATGCTATCAGAGTAATTTTCAGGTACTTCTAAGCAAAAAGGTGTATAGGCAAATTTGTAATTTTTTGCCTTTTTTTGATGCAAGAAATTACTTGAGAATATATGTGGTGTAAAATGTTATTGATATCTATCCGACTAATTAGAACGCGAATTATCAAGATAGTGAAATTTATTTCTATGTATTGTTTGTTGATAATTTGGTTTTTTATTTATTTAGCGAAATAATTTTAGTTAATGATCGATATTCCTGTATTAATTTATTGATTATTCGTTGTCTGTAGTTTTTTTTTCTAATACTCATCAAGTGTAGTTTACACATTTGTATACCTTACTAAATGCCTTATGACGGAATAATATCTACAGACATATAAAAAGCAGCATAAAAGTTAATGATTATTATTAAAACCTCGAAATATGAATTGTAATATTTTAAGATTCCTCACCAATAAATAGAAAAGTGATGACCAGCTAGTGATTAAATTATATACTTCAAACTAATCAAACTTTAAACCTTAATTTATGAGAAAACTTTTACTGGTAGGTTTTACATACCTGCTATGTGTTGGGCTTGCCTTGGCTCAGGACAGAACGATAACCGGAAAGGTGACAGATGCAACAGATGGGACACCTCTGCCTGGAGTAAGTGTTAGTGTAAAAGGGACTACCAAAGGAACTACTTCAAGTTCAACGGGTACTTATTCTCTAACTGTTGGCGATGGAGATAAGGTGTTGGTTTTTTCCTTCATTGGATTTAAAGCTCAGGAGGTAGAGATCGGTAATCGTTCTTCTGTAGATATTAAGTTAGCACAGGATGCTACTGAACTAAGTGAAGTAGTTGTAACAACTGCGGGTGGTCTTCAGGCAAGAGTAAGAGAGTTAGGAACTTCTCAAACTATTCTGAAATCACAAGATATTACAGGTGGTAGAGCTGTTAACCTGGCTGGTGGTCTTCAAGGTAAAGTGGCTGGTGCTCAGATCAATGCGACAAGTAGCGGTGTTAACCCTGATTTTCGTATAGTATTACGTGGACAACGCTCTCTTACAGGTAATAACCAGGCGTTAGTTGTTATAGATAATGTTATCGTTCCTAGTTCTGTATTAGGTACACTTAATATGAACGATGTAGAGTCTGTTAACATTCTGCAAGGTGCTGGTGCTGCTGCTATCTATGGATCTCAAGCTTCCAATGGTGCTGTAATCATTACAACTAAAAAAGGAAAAGAAGGTAAGGTTGATATTACTGTTTCTCAAAACGTGCAGTGGTCACAGGTTGCTTTTCTTCCAAAGATTCAGGAAGGGTATGGTCCAGGAGGTTCTGCTTATGGAATAGGTCCTGATGGAAAGCCTGTATTCAACTACCTGGAAAATCAATCCTATGGCCCTCACTTTGATGGGACTTTGAGACCACTTGGTCCAAAACTGGAAGATGGCTCACAGTTATATTCTACATATGACTTTAAACCTGGTCATGATGATTTCTGGAAGATCGGCTTAATTAATCAGACAGATTTTTCTGTTTCATCTGGTGATGAGAAGTCAAGCTTCTATATTTCTGGTCAATATGTAAGTTCAAAAGGTACAACTCCTGGTGATAAATATTCTCGTGGTAATATTCGGGTAAATGGTACAAGAAAAGTAGGAAATACTGTAATGGTAACTTATTCTACTGCTTATGCTCCTGATCACTATGACGTTTCGTCGGCAACATCTAACATTTATTCTAATATGTTGAATATGCCTTCAAACGTGGATATTACTCAATTTAAAGATTGGAGAACTAACAAGTTCGCATCACCAAATGGTTTTTATAATCCATGGTATCAGAACCCTTATTTCCAGGCGGATAATTATAGAAGAGATGAGAGAAATAAGTATTTGACTGGAAATCTGGAAATTAAATTTACTCCTATAAGAGGTCTTGATCTAATTGCTCGTCAAGGTATTTCTTCTCGTTTTTTTACACAAAAGCAATTCAATGGTGCTTACAAGTATAGTAATTACGCAAAAAATACCGATCAAAGTTCAAAAACAGATATTCCAGCGAGTGTAACAGAAACTGCTAACAATTCTACTCAGTTGGTTACTGACTTACTTGGGCAATATGACAAACACTTTGGTGTAATTAATGCTAATTTAGTTGCAGGTACTCAGTTAATTGAAAATACAGGTAGATATCTGACAACAGGAATTGGTGGGTTGATTGTAGATGGTCTCTATAACCTGAGTAATGGTACAGGTACTCCTTTGTATGGAGAGGCTGAATATAAAACCCGTTTAGTTGGTGTATATGGAAAACTGACTTTAGGTTATAAAGATTATTTGTTCTTAACAGCCAGTGGTCGCAATGACTGGGATTCAAGATTGAATAAGGAAAATCGCTCATTCTTTTATCCATCTTTAGAAGCTTCTGCTATTCTGAGTGATATCTTCCCTGAAATGAAAGCAAGTGGATTGATTAACTATGTTAAATTAAGAGGAGGTATTGCGAAGACAGGTCAGGTTAACTTAGGTGGGCTGACTGGATTTCCTGGAAACTTTTCCAATTTTGGAGCTTATTATACTCTGCCTACTTTTAGTAGTAATGTGAGTTATGGCACCAACAATGGTTTTCCTTATGGTAGCCTAGCTGGATATTCTGTGAATAACTCTTTAGTAAGTACTGATCTGAAACCTGAGTTTACCCATACGTATGAAGTTGGTTTAGACTTCAATCTGTGGAATGATAAAATTACATCTGCTGTAACTTACTTCCATAGCCGTACAGATAATCAAACTGTTACTACAAGTGTTTCAAATAGTACAGGATATAATACTTTAACAACGAATGTAGGTGAGACAACCTCTAAAGGAGTTGAATTTCAATTACATGTAACTCCAATCAAAACTCCAGACTGGACTGTGACGGTTGGTGGTAACTACTCTTATCTTGATAACAAAGTAAATTCGATTTCCGAATTATTACCATCATTATCATTGGCAACTTCTGGAAATGCTAATTCTTCTGCTGTTGCAGGTCAATCATTCCCTGTTATTATGGGGCTGGATTATCAACGTGATCCACAAGGACGTGTAATCGTTAGCAAAACAACAGGACTTCCTTCTTCTACAACTTCTAATGTGATTTTGGGAAATGCTACTCCTAAAAATCGTTTAGGTATGGATGCAGTTGTAAACTATAAAAACTTCCGTTTCTCTATCTTATTTGAATATCGTAGTGGATACAAAGTATTCAATGGGATTGGTACTGAGTTAGATTGGTCTGGAACTGGTTACCGAACTGCTTTATATGGACGTGAGAGTTTTGTATTCCCTAATTCAGTTTATCAGGACGGAACAAATGCAGATGGTTCTCCTATCTATGTTGAAAATACAAACATTACCATTGCAAATGGAAATGGTAATAATGGCTTCTGGTCTGATGGGATTAACAGAAACGTTACCTCAAATTATATTTCATCTGGTAACTTCTTAAAATTAAGAGAGATTTCATTATCCTATGACCTGCCTAGTAAATTCACAGGTAAAGTTCTAAAAGGTGCTAATATCAGTGTACAAGGAAGAAACTTGTTTCTGTGGATGGCAAAAGACAATTACTACACTGATCCTGAATATAGTTCAGCAGGCGTGACAGGTAATGGATCTGGTTTGAACGACCTAGGACAAACACCTCCTACCCGTTATTATGGGGCTACATTGACTTTGAGACTGTAATTAGTTGAGAAGAAGCTTGTCAATGTTTCAGGAAGAAATTGATTTTAGACATTAATTTGAAAGAATTAAAAATGAGAAAATTATCGATAGTAATTTGTTTGTTTGTTGCAGTATTGTCATCCTGCAACAACTATCTCGATGTAAATAAGAACCCTAACGCACCAACTGCAGTAACACCAGAACTGGTATTACCACAGGCTCTTACTGCTACTGCCCTTGTATTGAATAACTATAATACATATGGGAGTCAATTGGGTGGTTATGCTGCCAACGCTGGCGGATATGGTGGTTTTAATGAAAACGTATCGTATGCATTTACTCCCAACAACTACAGTGGATTATGGGCTGTTACATATGATAATCTTGAAGATTATCAATATATAATCAACCAAACTGCCGATGTTGATGCAGATATCTATTTCAATGCTGCTGCAAGAATAATGCGTGTATACGATTTTCAATTGTTAGTAGATACATATAATAATGTACCTTATACAGATGCATTGAAAGGTGCTGATATGTTAACTCCAACGTATGATAAGGGCGAAGATATTTATGTAGGCCTTGCTAAAGAACTGGATGATGCTATCACTGCTATTAAAACCGGACAGGCTGCATCTGTGGCTCCAGCTGCTATTGACAATTATGATGTTTTATTTGGCGGAGATATGACTAGCTGGATTCAACTTGCTAATACCATCAAGTTACGGCTTATGGTCCGAGCTAATGGCAAGGTTACTTTTAGTAATACTAGTTTTGATCCAGCGGGTTTTCTGACTACAGATGCCCTGATAAATCCAGGTTATACTCGTGATAATAACAAGCAAAATCCTTTATGGAATACTTGGGGATTTGCCTATAATGGTTCTGCTGGTAATAAAGCATGGATTCCTTCCACTTTCATCCTGGCATTCTATGATGGTACAAAGCTAAAAGATCCAGGTAGAGGAGCTAAAATGTATTATCAATTTCCGTCTACTGGAACAAACCAACTTGGTTTTGAAAGTACGGGTATCCCTAAAAGTCCTGATGGCAGCTTCTGGTATCCAGGTACAGAAAGGACAGGAACCGTAGCCGGTGGATCTACAGGTGCATTGAAAGGGCCAGATGCCGGATACCCTCTTTTTACAGCTGCTGAAAGTTATTTTCTGCAAGCAGAAGGAGCTCTTAACAATATTCTTACCGGTGATGCAAAAGCTTTGTTTGAATCTGGCATTACTGCTTCATTTGAATATGTATATATGCTCCCTAATGGATCATACTCTGGTACTCCAGATGCTGATGCTGCAAGTTATATTGCTAGTAATTCTACTTCCAGACTTGTGAATTTTAATCTGGCAACTACCACAGAGCAAAAGAGGGAGGCTATTGTTACCCAAAAATATATTGCACTTAATATGGTAAACAGCCATGAAGGATGGAATGAGTACAGAAGAACAGGTTATCCTGTTGTATCTGGAACTGCTGCCACAACAACATTTGCCTCAACTGTATCTCAAAGTACCCGTCCTGATAGATTACCTTCCCGAATTCTATATCCAGCATCAGAGATACAATATAATCCAAGCAATGTTGAAACTGCTGATTCCTTTAACTCTCTAATCTTTTGGGCTAAATAACTTATTAAACAGACTATATGAGATTCAATATATTAAAATATCTGTGCTTGTTGGCATTTCCTGTAGTAGCAACCTCTTGTCTTGATGGTGACCCTATGAATATGCCTCCAGATGGAACATCACCAATTGTGATGATGACTTATAATCCTGATGGCGGTACTACTGTTAACTCCGGTCTTCAATACTTTGCTAACTCTGCTTTGCTTAATGATCCTGCGCATCCTACTTTTACCGCGACATATGCAGTGACTATTCAGGGTAAGGTTAACAAAGATGTAGCATTTACTATTGATACCCCAGAAGAGGCTTTAGATGATTATATTGCTACAGATAAGATCAATTATCAGATGATGCCTGATTCTGCTTATGAGTTTGTTAATACTACGGCTACTATTAAATCAGGTGAGACTTATGCGGAGTTCCAAGTAAAGTTCCATCTGGACAAAATTGATTTTACTAAAGATTATATGCTTCCTGTTACTGCTGTAAATGATGCAGGGCTTCCTACTAGTTCAAATCATGGATTTGTATACTTCCATGTTGTTGGTAATCCATATGCTGGTGCTTACAAATCTACTTATACCCTAGAAAGAGCAGAGTCTGCTTCTGCTAACTATGTTGAAGATCCTAAGGTTTTGGTTGCACAAGATAAGGAAGTATTGAAACAACAAGCTGGTAAGCAGCCGTTTAGCAATAATACTGGTATTACATTTTTATTCTACGTAAACGAAGATAATACGGTTACTATTGAAAGTGATCCAGAAGCTGCTGTACAAATAACTCCAAGCAGCAAAACTTCAACATATGATCCTGCTACAAAAACATTTCATCTTTACTATGAATATTTAAATACAGCAGGTAATTACAGAAGATTTAGTGAAACGCTTGTGAAGAAATGATAACAGGTAGTATAGAATTTAAGGTGACTTTAATTTTAATAAATAGCAATTATGTTTAAACAAATATATAATTACGTTCCACTTGTCATTGGTGCTTTATTAGCTTTATCTTCCTGTAAGGATGATGATGATGATAAAATAAAGACATATTCTTCATTGGTTGAGGTAACGAATAGCCCCTTACAGTTTGATAAATACAATATGAATTTATTGTTCTCAACTGATGGTGGGCAAACTTTTGTAGACTATCCACTTATTAAGCCAGGGCAAAAGTATCAGGTAAAAGTGCACAATTCCGGATCTGATTGGTTTTCTGCTGGTGAAGATCTTACTACCGAGGATCATTATAAATTTGATTGGTCTGGATCTGATCCTAAACCTGTAGGTACTGGTGATGGTGGTGTTGCTGAATTTGTTGCAGGCAAAAATAATAGTGTACTTTTGAATGTTACGGATGCTTGTCCTTTCAACGCAGCAGACTGGGCTGGTTCTTATGATGCAACAGAAGATTATGGCTCAACAAGTTCCGGGCCATATGATTTGACGCTTACAGCTGATCCTAGTGTTCCGAATCGATTTATTCTGGACAATTTTTATGATAGTGGATATGAACCCTATATGGATTTTGATGCAACAACTGGTACTGTTAAGTTTCCTAATCAGAATACAGGTGGAGAAGATATAACTGCTTCATCTGGTGTTTACAAAAACTGTACAGGTGAGATAATTATAAAGTTGCATTATGATGGAAGCGATTGGTTTTATAGATTAAAGAAAAAGTGATATTTCAAAATAAAAGAGGCTATTATATAATAGCCTCTTTTATTTTGAAATATCTTCAATAGAATGTCATGGTTTCTTATTTCCTGCCGCCTGTGCTGGTTTCTCTTCTTGTGGCATTCCCATCTTTTTCTTTGCTTTCTCAAAGTCCCCTGCTTTTACAATACTGATCTTGGCAGGATCTATATACTTTTTCATTATTGCATTGATTTGCTCTGGAGTAAGTGCTTTGACTTTATTCTCAAAGTCTTCGTCCCATTTAAAGGTTCTGTTATAAGTCAGGTTATCTTCCAGTTTGCCTGCTATGTAACTATCCTGAGCTCTGGATACCTGATTATTTTGTAACCAGCCTTTTTTTGCTTCCTCTATTTCCTGTTTGGTAAATCCTTCTGTCAGTACTTTCTGTAGTTCTTCCTGAAAGGCTACTTCCAGCTTACCTGCATTTTCTGGTGCATAGATTGCATAAGCTCCCCAACCCCCAATTTTATCTTCGGATTGATCTGCAAATGCATAAGAACCTACACCATAACTGATTCCATCTTTTTGACGAATTCTGGTTGCCAAACGTGAGTTCAAGAAGCCACCACCCAGGATTTCGTTACCTAATAAAAGCGCTGGATAGTCAGGGTCATTATCATTAATTGGAAGTTTTACCTGAGCAAAAAACATAGCATTCGCTTTATCAGGTGTTTCGAAAGATTTATTGATGGCTGCAATATCCTGATAGGTTCTGGTTAAACGACTATAAGGTTTGGGACTCTTCCAGTTTGCCAGAGATTGTGTTACAAGATCTTTTATCTCTTTCTCATCAAAGTCTCCAGAAATAGCCAGATTCGCATTAGATGCACCATAAAAGTCTTTATGGAACTGTTTAATCTGGTCTATTGTGAGTGCGTTAAGTTCAACTATTTGTTCATCAAAGGTGAAATTATATCGTGGATCACTTTTAGGGAAAGGATTTATATATCTATTAAGTTCTGAATAGGCTATACTTTGCGGATCAGACTTTTGTTCTTCAATCTGAGCCAGTTTTTCCTGCTTCAGTTTTTCCCACTCTTCGATAGGAAAGCTAGGTGTCTGAACAAACTCAGAAACTAATTTCAAAACAGCAGGCAGATTGTTACGTAATGTTTCAATATTGACCACACACTTATCGGCTCCTCCATATACATATACTCTTGCTTTCAATTTATCTAGTTCATCCTGTATTTGCTGGCGTGTGTGCTTTTCTGTCCCTCTCATTAACATAGAAACTACCTGAGATCCTACAATGCCTTTGTTTTGTAGACTATTTATATCACCAAATTTAAGTACTAATTGAGCATTCACAGCATCACCTCGTGTTTCCTTTGAAAGAAATGCCATTTTAACTCCGCCAACTGTTTCTCGTTTAGTCCGACTCTCGATATTGGAAGGAGACGGATCAAATACTTCTCCTTGAGCAATTGCCTCACCTCCTTTATAGTCTTTCAATAAAGAGGCAATATCTGGAGCAACTGGTATCTCTGCACGATCCGGATTTTTAGTAGGTATAAATTCACCAAGTGTCCGATTGGATGGTTTCAAATAATTCTGTGCTACTCTATGTACATCTTCCGGAGTCACTTTCTGAATCTGGTCCCGCGTATAGAAAAACAACCTCCAGTCTCCCTGAGCAATATATTCACTTAAATTGATTCCAAAGTCCTCAGGAGAATTGAGAGTGAGTTCGGCATTCTTTGACATTTTGTTTTTGATGCGATCTACCTCCTCCTGAGAAGGGGTATACTTTGCAAAGTCATTAAGGGTTTTTACAAAAATATTTTTAGCACTATCCAGAGAAGATTCCAGACGTATACCTGCATTGTATACAGCTACTCCAGGTTCACGTAAAGCAAAATTGTATCCATATACATAGCTGGCTTTCTTCGTTTCAACCAATGACTTATAGAGCTTTCCTGATGGCTCATCTGTGAGTAATTCTGTCATTACTTCACAAGCTGGAAAATCAGCATGTGCACCTGCTGGAATGTGATAAACTGCGCACAATGCCTGAACATCTCCTGTACGTTGAAGGGATACCAGTCGTTCGCCATCCTGGGTAGGCTCGTCTGTGTAGGTAGTTTGTAATTTACGGGTTGGTTTAGGAATTATACCAAATCTTTCGTTAATAAGCTTCAGTGTTTTCGCCTCATCAATTTTGCCAGCAACAAGTAAGATAGCATTATCTGGCTGGTAATAATTACGATAAAAAGCTTTTAATCTGTCAATAGGTACTTTCTCAATGTCAGCCCGAGCACCAATGGTTGAGTTACCATAGTTGTGCCACAGATAGGCTGATGACACAGTTCTTTGCATCAGTATGTTAGATGGATAGTTTTCTCCCATCTCAAATTCATTTCGAACTACGGTCATTTCGCTTTCCAGATCTTTTTTAGCAATAAAGCTATTAACCATTCTATCTGATTCCATGTCAAGAGCCCAGTGAAGATTCTCATCTGTTGCCTGGAATACTTCGAAATAATTGGTTCTGTCAAGCCAGGTTGTACCATTGGGATTACATCCGTGTGCGGTGAGCTCCTGAGCTACGTTGGGATGCTTAGTTGAGCCTTTAAACACAAGATGTTCCAATAAGTGAGCCATGCCTGTTTCTCCATAATTTTCGTTTCGTGAGCCTACCAGATATGTAATGTTAACAGTAATAGTTTGTTTGGACTGATCTGGAAACAGTAGAACCTTCATACCATTGGACAATACATATTCTGTAATTCCTTCGACAGAAGTAACCTTAACAGGAGCTGAAACCTTAGCCGATGTACCTGATATTGGTTTGGTTGTGGTTTTGGATGTTGTCTTGCTGGGAGTCTGTGCAAAGCTATTCATAGCAAGCAGCAACCCGGCAATTGTCAGAGAGATGGGTATTGAGTGTTTCATAATGACGTAAAAATGAACTAGTTGTAGATGGGAAAATGAAAGTTACATTTAAGATAGCGAAAAACCTTGTAAAAAATCAGGTTTTTATACACTACTGATAATATAATTGTTTGCTTACTAGTAGTACAATAGGGTAGGTGCTACAAGTTGAGATTCTTTAGAGGAGTTGGGAAAATATAAATTGGTTAATTCTGAAACAACTTTGGTGTAAGCTGAAATCTGAATTACTTACTATAGCTTTTTGTGCTTTGTGAGAAAAAAGTACTTTTGTAACGACCTGCAGATGAATAAACAAGAAATTAAATAAAGAATCTGTAAAATCGCAGCTTATAGTAAGTATATGCTTGTTTCGAAATGAAAGATCCCAAGTTTAGTTACTAAAACAATTGCTCAAAAGGTATTCTGTTCTATCTATATGTTACAAAAAATACTACTTTATTTTTTGGTGTTGTTTACTTGTACTTTTGGCGTTTTTGAAAGTATACAAGCCCAGTCATCTGTACAAGGTGCTCAAACAAAAGAACCTGATAAATCACCTTCAGATAAACATTCTCCGACACGTTTATTGGAAATTGGTATAGGGCCAACTGCTTATAAAGGAGACTTGGCTAGCAGTTATCGTAAATGGGCATCTGCTTTTTATATAGGTGTGAAATTTAATCGCAAGCATCGGGTCAATGGTCATTTGAATTTGGCAATAGGCTCTATAACAGGACAAAATCCAAGTTATGTATTTACTGGTGAGTCAGAAACAACTCCTACACCGAATCTGTATTTTAAGACAACATTTTTTTCATTGAATTATGATCTACAGATTAATCTGATAAAAACACCTCGTTGGATTGTATATGTGAGTCAAGGTATCGGATTTATGCGTTATAATCCTAAAGATGAGTATGGGAATAATTTTCAGGATCAACTGAATACTCGTGCTGCTAATGAAACATATGGAAGTATATCTGCCATTTTACCTACACAGGCTGGAGTAATATATCTATTGCCTAATGGATATGGTGCTGGAATACAGGGAGGATGGCTCAATACACAGACAGACTATCTGGATAATATATCACAATGGGGGAACCGTAGTAAAAAGGATAATGCCTTATGGTTGAAATTTCAGTTTATAGTACCTCTGACATTTTAGTAATCAAAAGCCTCTTTATACAAAGAGGCTTTTGATTTAGCAAATCACTGAATCCAGGCGATGTTTAAGCTGTTGTTTTCTGTAAAATTGAAGACATCGAATGATTTCTAATTGCCACTTAAATTCAAATTGTAGATCCACATTATGTTCAAGGGTTTCTTCAAATTGCGTTCGCTGTGAGATATTCAGGCGATTAAAAATATATTCTTCGATCAGATCTTCGTAGAACATTCCTTCTGGAGGCATGGTTAGAAAAATTATCAGTGTAGTAGTGGTTTTCAAGAATTAATACTCCATTTCCCCAAATAGTAAACACAAATGGTACCTAACAATTTTTTATATAGTCAGTAATAATTGTTATCTGCTATTTTGAATCAATTGTTGTAATGCTTCTTCTGTTGAGAATACAGGTAATTGACAACTTCTATTGTAACAGACATAAATAGTTGTCTGTCCATTGATTGCCTGCCGACTTTCCAAAAGAGGTGTAGTAGTATCTGGTTGTTCTGCTAAAACGCTAATTAAAATTTTATTAGGATAGTAAGTCTGTTCAATCTCCTTTCGGAAGACAGGTGCTTGGGGACCAACTACAATTATTTCTGCTGTAGGTTGCACAAAATACGTAAACAAACAAGCCCAGTTAGATAAATATTGCCCATCTGTAAGAATCAGATTCTTAACACGTGCTAGCATTCGGCTTGCTATTGTATGATAGTCTGAACAATCTAACAGAACACTAAGCAGATGAAGATTCTTGGCCATAGCAGAATTGGAGGCAGGAATAACATTGTCAAATAATTCCTTCTTTCTAACTATAAGTTTTTCGGCAGTTGCATCTGTAAAGAAAAACAGTTGTTCCTTTTCATCATAAAAATTATCAATAGTATAATCAAGCAGTTGTTGAGCCGAAGATAACCACGTTTCATCTGTTGTTATCTGATACAAAGCTGTGTATGCATCTATGACAAAGGCATAATCTTCGAGATATCCAGGCAATGTTGCTTTACTGTTTTTATAATTGTGCCATAATTGAGGCCCATTCTGCATTTTTTCTTTTAGAAAGGTTGCATTCTGTAATGCCAGATCGAGGAATCGTTTTTCTCCAAAAACAGCATATGCATCAATTAGCCCTTTAAGCATAAGTCCATTCCATGAGCAAAGTATTTTGTCATCCAGACCAGGGCGTATACGATGCTGACGTGCTTCAAGAAGTTTAGTTTTAGACTTGGCTAACACTTCTAAAAATTCTTCTACAGGAAGCTCATTTTCTTCGGCAAATAGTTCCGGTTTTTGTGTACTATGTAAAATATTATTTCCATGCTCCCAGTTGCCTTCTTCTGTAATTCCATAGTATGCACATATCCATTCAGCATCATGGCCAAGAATAGTTGAAATTTCCTTTTTTGTCCATACATAAAATTTCCCTTCTTCTCCTTCGCTGTCCGCATCCAGCGCTGAGTAGAATCCTCCCTCTGAAGATGTGAGTTCCCGTTCTAGAAACTCAATAGTTTGATAGACTACTTGTTTGTATAAAGTATCCTTGGTTGCAGCAAAGGCTTCACTGTAGAGACTGACCAATTGTCCGTTGTCATAAAGCATCTTCTCAAAATGAGGGGCAAACCATTCAGGATCTGTGGAATAACGAGCAAATCCCCCACCTGCCTGGTCATAAATACCTCCTGATGCCATTCGGTCTAAAGTAAGGCGAAGTTGTTTTAGAGCTGTAGAATTTTGTGTAATCTGCCAGTAACGAAGAAGAAAAAGATAAATACTTGGCATTGGGAATTTATTCCGTTCTTTACGCATACCCCCTCTTTCTGTATCAAACTGGCTGGATAGTTTGGTGTATATTTGCTCCAGATCAGAATGGGTGTATTGAGTTTCATTGCTCTGCAACCGATATTTCTGACTTTCTGTAATTCCCAGATGTTCTGTAAATGATTCTGCAGATTCCAGAATCTTATCTCGCTGCTGATGGTACGCAACTGATATTTGTTTGAGAATATCTACCCAATGCTGAGGAGGGAAATAGGTGCCGCCATAAAAAGGTTTAGCTTCTGAGGTTAGAAATACATTTAAAGGCCAGCCTCCTTGTAAGCCCATTGCATGAAGTGCATCCATATATATAGCATCTACATCCGGACGTTCCTCTCGGTCTACCTTGATGCATACATAATGCGTGTTCATAATCTCTGCAATAGCAGCTTTTTCGAAACATTCCCGCTCCATAACATGACACCAGTGGCATGCCGAATATCCAATACTAACAATAATGGGTTTGTCTTCTGCACGGGCTTTTTGTAAAGCTTCTTCACCCCATGGAAACCAGTCAACAGGATTGTAAGCATGTTGCAAAAGATAGGGACTGGTTTCCTGTGCCAATCGATTGGGTGTATGTGATATATGAGTAGGGTTTGTCATAAAGATGGGATTCTAGGTTGTATGTGTGAACTATAGAGGAAGGTAGAAAGTTCGTACTATAGTTTTATAAAAAATCCGTACCTGTATAGGTACGGATGAAAGATATAAAGTATGCTTTGGAATGTTTATTCTACAATCGCAGTGAACTCTATTTCAACCAGGTATTCAGGAGCAACCAGCTTACTTATCTCATAGAGACTTGTAGTTGGTTTAATGTCTTTAAAATAAGTTCCGTGAGCTTTAGCTATATTGTCAAACTGTGTGATATCTGTTGTAAATATACGGGTGCGTACTACATCTTTCATACTAGCACCCGCTTGCTCTAATACCTTTTCAATACGTTCAAGAATGTTTTGAGTTTGTGCATAGGCATCATCCGCTTTTACTTTTTCTCCATCCACAATAGCTACTGTTCCGGACACTTCTATGGTATTTCCAATACGAACAGCACGGCAGTAGCCCATTTTATCTTCCCATGGAGATCCAGTTAGAATATTTTGTCTTGGCATTTTAAATTAGGTTACGTGATTAGTAAAATTGTGAGATTAAATCCAAATTTGTTTTATAAACTGTATAGAAGGTCTCTAAAATAACTTTAATTGCTGATAACCGCCTCCATTGCTGGCTTCATGTTCAATCAGCCACTCTTTGCGCCAGATACCCCCTGCATACCCTACCATATTAGTATCACTACCCACTACGCGATGACAAGGTATGATCAAACATAGACGATTACGGCTATTGGCATTACCAATAGCCCGAATGGCGGCTGGCGTTTTTAATTTATATGCTAAGGCTTTGTATGTAGTTAACTTTCCATAAGGGATCTTGGCAAGTTCTTCCCAAACCTGTACTTGAAATTCGGTTCCTTTTACAATAAGTGGAAGATCAAAAGTAAGACGATGCCCTTTAAAATATTCGTCTAATTGTATCTGACAATCGAGGATAAATTTAGGAAGATGTTCAGATACTGCTTTGGTTTGATTTTCGACAAATAGTACAGATGAAATTCCTTCATGAGTAGCTGTGATTTCAATCCAGCCAATAGGAGAGGAGTAGTACGAAATAAAAGAAGTATCCATTTGTTTAATTCTCAGTTGTCTATAGACAATCTGTCAACTTTTGAAGCCTGAATAACACAGATTTAGATAATATTATTCCTTATTCTCGAAAGTTACCTCAAATATAGGTCTTTGTCAAAATCATTTTATTTCCGCATTTTGCAGTATCCGAATTTTAACAAACCATTTTATCGATTTTCTATGAAAAAAAGAGACTACCTGTTGTATAGTCAAAATAATATATTGAACTTATGGGAGAATACCTACCTATGCGTAGTGAAAAATAAACTATGTGGATTTTTTTTCTTCCAGTTGTGTGTTATTCTTCTGTCGTTTCATCCTGCAACTGCACAGAATGTACCTACTCCAGAGAAATTTCTTGGCTATAAGCTTGGAGACCAGTTTACCCCACATGACCGTCTGGTGCGCTACTTTGAAACTATTGCAAGTCAGGCTACAGACCGTTGTAAACTTGTTCCTTATGGTCAAACTTATGAAGGACGCCCATTGATGGTAATGGTGGTAGCAACTCCTGAAAATATAAACAGACTGGAAGAAATTCGTACCAATAACCTGAAGATAACGGGTTTGGTATCAGGAACACCTTCCTCAGTTCAGCCTGCAATTGTATGGTTGAGCTATAATGTCCATGGGAATGAGGCTGTTTCATCAGAAGCTGTCATGCAGGTCTTATATGATCTGGTAAACCCAGCAAATGCAGAGATGCAAGGATGGCTTAAAAATATGGTAGTGTTATTAGATCCTTGTTTAAATCCAGATGGACATGAGCGATATGTGCAATGGTACAAGCAAGTAGCTAATTTTCCTTATCAACCATTACCTTTCTCAAGAGAACATCAGGAACCTTGGCCAGGGGGGCGTTTCAATCATTACTTATTTGATTTGAACAGAGACTGGGCCTGGCAGACCCAACAGGAAACGCAGCAAAGAGTAGCTTTATATAATCAATGGATGCCTCATCTACATGCTGACTTTCATGAAATGGGACCTGAGTCTCCCTACTATTTTGCTCCGTCGGCTAAACCCTATCATGAAGCGCTTACACCTTGGCAGCGTCAGTTTCAGCAGCATATAGGTGAGGCGAATAGAAAGTATTTTGATAAGAACTATTGGTTGTATTTTACACGTGAAAAGTATGATCTGCTTTATCCAAGTTTTGGTGATACCTGGCCTTCTTTCAATGGAGCAATCGGAATGACCTATGAGCAAGGTGGAAGTGGACGGGCTGGATTAGGTTATTTAACCTCTGAAGGAGATACTTTAACTTTAACAAAGCGAATTGCCCATCATGTGGCCGCCAGTTATGCCAGCATCGAGGCCGTTGCTTCACGAGGTGATCAGGTATTAAAAGAATTCAAGACTTATTTTGACCAATCCCGCAATAATCCACAAGGTGCCTATAAAGGATATCTGATCAAAGCAAAAGGTGATGAATCCAAAATTCAGAGTATAGCACAACTTCTTGATAGAAATGGTATTCGGTACGGCTATGCAAATAAGGGAGGTTCAGTAAAAGGATTTAACTATGCTACAGGAAAAAGTGAAGCAGCTAAAATAGAAGAAAATGATCTGGTTATTAGTGCTTATCAGCCTAAGTCAGTGATGCTGCGTGCTTTATTTGATCCTAAGCCTATGCTCGAAGATTCTCTTACCTATGACCTGACATCCTGGGCGATACCTTATGCATTTGGAGTGAAAGCTTATGGATTGTCTGATGCAATAGCGAGTGGCAATACATCAGATAAACCTAAAAATACAACTTCTGCACAATCTCCAGTGGTGGTAAAACCTTATGCATATCTGGTTGAATGGAAAGATTTACGGGACGTTCAGTTTTTATCTGCATTGCTAAAGAAAAAAATTAAGATCCGAAATAGTGAAGTTGCCTTTGAGATGAATGGAAAAACATTTGCTCCTGGAACTTTGTTAATTACACGGACAGGTAATGAAGCTTTGGGAGAAGCATTTGATACTTTTATTACTGATCAGGCCAAGTTAGCAGGTATTATACCAACGCCTGTATCTACTGGATTTGTTGATAAAGGGTTTGACTTTGGTTCTGACTATAATCATTTTATTAAAGCTCCGCGTATTGGCCTTGTAACAGGAAGTGGTATTAGTACAGATGGCTTTAGTTCTACATGGCACTTCTTTGAGCAACAGATTCATTATCCAATCTCTGTAATAGATGTAAGCCGCCTTGGTTCTGTTCCTTTGCAACAACTGGATATCCTTATTTTACCTTCTGGATCTTATAGTGGTGTATGGAATGAACGAATGATAAACAAACTGAAAGAATGGATTCAGGATGGGGGGAAAGTAATTGCCATAGAAAATGCGGCTGAAATATTAGGTGAGAAAACTGATTTTGAATGGAAAAAGAAAGAGGAAGCTAAACCTGCACCCAAAAAAGTTAATTCACCTGCTGATACATTGAAGATCTATGGACACAGAGACCGGGAGTACATTGCAGAAGATATTCAAGGCAGCGTTTATCAGGTGACATTAGACAATACGCATCCCTTGGCTTTTGGATATGAGAAGAACATTGCCATACTTTTTAGAAACAATTCTCCTTATGAGTTAATGAAAAAGGGATGGAATGTAGGCTATCTGCAAACCACAAATTATACAGCTGGGCATGTTGGCTATAAAACCAAAGCCAAACTACAAAACTCTGCTATTTTTGGTGTACAGGAAATGGGCCGTGGACAAATAATTTATATGGCTGAAAATCCTATTTTCCGCGCGTTCTGGCATGGAGGAAAGTTGTTATTTGGTAATGCTGTTTTTATGGTTGGACAAGCTTATTAAACTGAGCAATTCTGGAGCTTGTCAACAACAGAGAATTAGGGCAGAAGTAGTGTATAATGAAATGGATCTGCCATAGTAAACAAACATGAGTTGTGTTCCTGTATTCGTATGTTGTTATTTCACGAAAGTCTGTAATCATTTACAGGCTTTTTTTTATGATTTTGAATCTGCTGGATTTTATTTTGCGTATACATGGCAAGTGTACATTTTTTTGCTAAAAACTGAACTTAAAACAGCATTGTAACGTATTTTTTTTAATAGTTTTGTAACCAGCTTTGTTTAGATATAATTGTACTAGAATAATTGTATTTTGCCAAGCCGATTTACGAGAAAAAGGTCTGTTAACTATAACAGAGAAATAGTAAACTTAATAATCTATTATTCGTATAAAATAACCATTTCTAACACCTTACACTGCCGATGAACACAGCCGCCATGCGTGCGAAGAAGAAGCCTGCACCGAAAATGAAAGCACCACCAATGAAGAGTTATATAGACCTGGTGGACCAGACATTTGAGTTTCCGGAAGAACTGAAGGTGAAGAACAATGAGTTGTTATTTAATGGTGTCCCTTTGATGGATATTATCCGCAAATATGGCACCCCATTAAAACTGACTTATCTACCAAAGATTAGCGAGCATATACAATATGCAAAGGAGATCTTTAATGATGCAATAAAAAAATTCAATTATGCAGGTTCTTATACCTATTGTTATTGTACAAAATCTTCGCATTTCCAGTTTGTGCTTGAAGAGGCATTAAAGAATGATATCCATATTGAAACCTCTTCTGCTTATGATATTCCTATTGTAAGGGCACTGGAGAAAGCAGGATCACTGGATAAGAACAGATATATTGTGTGTAATGGTTATAAAAGACCTCTCTATACTCAATATATCAGTGAATTGGTGAATGATGGTTTTGTCAATTGCATTCCTGTATTGGACAATCTGAAGGAATTGGATGCATATGATGCTGCTGTGAATGTACCTATGCAGCTTGGCATTCGTGTTGCTGCTGATGAGGAACCCAATTTTGAGTTTTATACTTCCCGTTTAGGCATTCGTTACAACGACATTACAGATTTCTATAAGAATCGCATTCAGGATAATCCGAAGTATACATTAAAAATGCTTCACTTCTTCATTAATACGGGTGTGAAAGACACTGCCTATTACTGGAGTGAATTAAGCCGTTTTGTCTATAAATATTGTGAGCTGAAAAAAGTTTGCCCTGAGCTGGATACTATTGATATAGGAGGTGGATTCCCTATTCAAACTTCTTTGCAGTTTGAGTATGATTATGAGTACATGGCTGAGCAGGTAATTGAAAATATTCAGTGGATCTGTGAGAAGAATAATGTGCCTGTACCAAATATCTTTACTGAGTTTGGAAGCTTTACTGTAGGGGAGAGTGGTGCAGTTATTTATTCTGTTTTGGATCAGAAGTTGCAAAACGATAAAGAATTATGGTATATGATTGATGGTTCATTCATCACTCAGCTACCTGATTCATGGGGAATGAATCAGAAATTCATCATGCTGGCCATCAATAACTGGGATAATCCTTACCATAAAGTAAATTTAGGTGGATTAACGTGTGATAGCTTAGATTATTATAATTCAGAAGCACATATTTCAGAAGTGTTCTTACCCCAGATTGAAACAGATGAGGAATTATATCTTGGATTCTTCCATACAGGAGCGTATCAGGAGTCGCTGGGAGGCTATGGAGGTATTCAACATTGCTTAATTCCTGCTCCGCAGCATGTTATTATCGATCGGGATGAAAAGGGCAATATTGTGACTAGTTTATTTGCTCCTGAGCAGACTAGTGAATCAATGTTAAAAATATTAGGTTACAAATAGGCATGCTTCTTGTACTAATATATAGAAACTTGTAAAATATTACATTAGACTTCAACCTAAGTCTAAAGAAATCAATGACTTATTTATTTGAAGTCAAAAAAGATCTGTATATTTGATTAACTAAAAAGAAAAAATCATTCCATGAAAAAGGTATTACTTATAGGATTGGTTGTTGTTGCCAGTCTATCTGCTTGTGCTAAAAAATACACATGCCCTACTTATTCTAAGGCTAATGGTGTAGAGAAACTACATGCAAGTGTAAAGCAAGCTGAAAAGGGTAATAATTAATTATTACCCTTTTTCCAATATCTCTTACATTATTTGATCTTTAGCAAAGAGCGGATAACTTCTGCTTTGCCTATTTATATTTTATCCACAAGGTTCTTGAAGTAACTTTGTGGATTTTTTATTAAGCCTCAGTAGAGGATTGAAGAATGAACCGACTAGCCTCTAACAGATTTTTTGCATTATAAATTGCCGTTAAAGGAGATGGTTCCTGAGTTGATATAAAAATTCCTTTGATCTGTTGCTTATTGCCTGCTTCGATATCCCGCTGTCTATCACCTACCATCCAGGATTGATTTCTATCAATATTAAATTTAGCAATGGCTTTTTCGATCATCAATGAATCTGGTTTTCTTGTAAGCGATGCTGTGTCATAATCTGGATGATGTGGACAATAATAGAGTGCATCTAATACATTCCCACAGGCTTCCTGTATTTTACTGTGACAATCAAGAACTTCCTTTCTGGTATATTTGCCCATAGCTATTCCTGCTTGATTGGTAATAACAATCAATAAATAACCTGCTTTTTTTAACTGTTGAAGTGCTTCGGGCATTCCCTCAGGAATAATAAGATCCTCACGTTTATAAACATAAGTGCCAATTTCTTCATTTAATACACCATCCCGATCTAAGAATATGCATTTATTCATAATAGTATCTGGTTGAATTTAGATTGCTGCTCTTTTAACTGACAAATAAGTCTTCAGGCTTTGAAGATATGATTTTTACATGTTATTTGTCGGGAAATATAAAGGGTAAGTATTTTGTATAGGTTTGAATAAAGAATATTAGTCCTGAAAGGATATTCAAGATCATTCACTTTATATACTTATCTCTTGTTTTTTTGACACTTTATACCAAAAATCTTTTCAAGTAACCTTTATTTATATGCAAAAATTTCTTCTACTGAGTGGAGCCATATTGGGGGGCTTAGGAGTAGGACTAGGCGCGTTTGGGGCACATGCTCTAAAACCTATGCTGGAAACATCACAGCGATTAGATACTTATGAAACAGCTGTTAAATACCAGTTTTACCATGCCTTTGCTTTGCTAATTACTGGATTGCTAGCCTATCGTATAGAGAGTCGCTTATTAACCTACGCTGGATATTCTTTTTTAGGAGGAACACTGATTTTTTCGGGATCACTCTATGTTCTATGTTTATCAGGAATCCGCTGGTTAGGAGCAATTACGCCAATTGGAGGTGTTTTAATGATTGTGGGGTGGGCGTTGGTTGCCTGGGTTGTTGCCAATGGAGAGTAATTGGAATACTAAACGAGAAAAGGCTTCTGTTAGAGTATGCAGAAGCCTTTTCTCATTTATTTTGTTTTAGTTGAACTATATTCTTTTACTGTTTTATCTATTGCGTCTAATAAGCCACCTGTGGGAACATCATTATTTAATTCCCAGAACATGATACCATTTAATTTCTTATCAAGAGCATATTTGGTTTTAATTTGAATAGATCGAGGATCATCATAGGTAAAGAAAAGCTTTTGTGTAGCATCATACATATAGGGAGACTGAGCTGTGGAATCCCAAAACGAATGAAAGTTTTTATTCTTTGCCAGAAATTCAGGTAGTCCTTTGTAATCAACGCCTTGCTTGAATTTAGTACTCTGATTCAGGCCATTGTTTTCAGGAGCTACATTCTCAAAAATTCTTCCATAAAAAGCTGCACCAATTACAAGCTTATTTTTGGGTACACCCAATGCTTCCAGATATTTAACTGCATTATCTGTTGATTCTTTTTGGACACTTGTAGAATAAAGAGGAGTATGGTGTCCTGTAGTGGTACTGTAACCATTTGTCAGATCATATGTCATAAGGTTTACTCTATCTACAAGAGGCATTACTTTCTTCCAGTCAATAGACTGTTCGAGATAAGTAGTAAATCCACCAGCTGCAAAGCTAATCTCATATTTGTTGCCCATAGTTGTGCGGAGGCGTTGTACAAGATCTGTGAAATTGTCTTTATCTGCGGGAAGATACTGATGTCCAGGAACGCCTTCTATCGCAGGATATTCCCAATCCAAATCAATACCATCCGTTTTGAAATAAATCATTACCGCTTTAACAGACTCCGCAAACTCTTGTCTGGCTGCTGGTGTAGAAAATACCTGTGAACATGTCTCACAGCCTCCCCAACCTCCTAAAGAAAGCTGAATCTTCAGATTGGGATTACGTTTCTTAAGTGCAACCAGATGTTGAATAGTCAACGTATCTTCTTTTTTATCTACAGTGAACTTATTTCCTTTCAGATGCAAAAAGCTGAAAATAATATGTGTTAATTTTTCAATAGGATACTGATCAATGTCTTTGGTACCACCTGCATAGTAGGCAATTACAGTAAAGTTGTTTTTAGGTGGATGACTTTGAATTGTTGCAGATGTAAATAATAAACCTGCTAGTACAAAGATTGTACTGAAGCGGATAAAAGAATAATGCATACTAAATGGTAAAATGAAGTGGTTGGGAAATAACAAACCAGCAGAAATACTATAAAGTATATTATTTCTGAGAGCTTGCGATCAAAGTTATGCTTTAGAGAGAAAAACAAAAAGTATTAAACAGGATAACCTGATAATTAGAGGTTCAGTTTTACAAATGCTTCAGTTTGTAAAATTAATATGTACCATACTACCGCTTTGGAAGAACGTTACCCTGGATATATAGACGTTCGTTACCGGTTGCCGCATTCGATACAACCGTGATGGTTTTATTTTGTTGGTTAAGAGAAGACTTACTGTCAAATGTAACCGTAATATCACCTGATTGCCCTGGAGGAATTGGAGTGCGGGTCCATTCTGTTACGGTACAACCACAAGTTGGCTGAACCACACTTATAATCAGAGGATCTTTGCCTGTGTTTTTGAATGGAAAAGTATGTGTAACTTTTTCACCTTGAATAACATCTCCGAAATCATACCAGCGACTAGTAAAAGAAAACGCCGCCTGACTACGTACTATGGTTGGGTTAGAGACGATAACGGAACTAACCAAATGGCTAGAGCGCGTAGGTTTACGATAGGCTGTTTTAGAACGATATTTGGAAGATGTTCTTGAACTATATATAACTTTGCTTTTAGGCTTTGCTTTCCCTTTGTACTTACTTTTCTGAGCTTCTGCTGAAAATACTATGCATACAATACCTGATAGTATAAGTAAAATAGTTTTTAGAGTGAGAATGCTTCGGTTCTTTTGCATGAGAATAACAGTAAGATATCAGATTAAGTACAAATTACATTCCATTTTTTTTAGAGACCAACTTTAAATCAACTATTAAAGAACTTTGTATGAAAATTCATGAAATATACCTCTTCCGTTGCCCGTGTGATGGCAGTATAGAGCCAGCGTAAAAACTCGGCATTAAGGTTTTCATCCGTTAAATAGCCCTGATCAACGAAAACAGCAGACCATTGTCCTCCCTGTGACTTGTGACAGGTAAGTGCATAAGCAAACTTTACCTGTAGTGCATTCAGGTAAGGATCTTTCCGAATTGCTTCAACTCGCTCTGTTTTTCGTGGAATATGTGTATAATCCTGTAAGACGCTATCATATAATTTTTTGTTGTCTTCAGAACTTAAACTTGCTGCTACTGTGTGTAGTGTATCCAGAAGGATCTTAGCCTCAAACGATGGGTATTCCGGATAGTCAATCAATGTTAGTTCTACATTGGCAAAGCGGAATCCATGCATTTCTTCAAAGCTTCTCACTTTTTTTATTTCAACAAAGTCGCCATTCGCAATAAACCCTGCCGGAGCATCTTCACCCAACACTGTGTAATTATTTCTGACCACCATTAATAAATCTCCCGCATCAATTTCACTTTCTGAAGAGTTGATCTGTCGACGTATATATTGGTTGTATTGTACAGCTGTTTTGTTTGATCGTGTGATGATAATAGTATTTTCACGGCCAAATTTATCATACGCATACCGCAAGCCATCTTCCAAACGTTCACCTGTCATTTTATAGCAGTCTCTAAACCCACGAGTTTGTAACTCTATTGTTAGTTTTAGATTAATGAGACTATTACGAATATAGGTAGCGTTGTGTAATATCCCTGATGTCTCTCCTTGGCGAGTTACTTCTGTAAGCTCTTTTTCGCGTACACTAATGTCATATGTTCTCTGTAAATAGCTGCTATCCAGAGCCGGACTTAAGGTTTTGCCTACAGGAGGTAACTGTGCGGCATCACCTACCAGCAACAATTTATTGGAGGGATGTTCAAATACATAATCAATCAATTCTGCAAGCAAACCTCTGCCGCCCATAAAGTCTGCTTCATCATCAATCATAGATGCCTCATCTATGATAAACAATGTACTGGTATTATAGTTAGGCTGGCGTTCAAATACCATATTGCCTGAATAAGCATCTGTTTTCTGCCAGAATATCTTTTTATGTATTGTCCAGGCTTTTTTACCAGAGTATTGGGCCATTACCTTTGCTGCACGTCCTGTTGGTGCCATAAGGATAGTTTTGTACCCAAACTTTTTGATAATCTTTACGAGTGTACTTAGAATCGTTGTTTTTCCTGTTCCTGCATATCCTCTTAGAAGAAAGACAGGAAGTAGTATTTCTTTGTCAGCAATAAATTCGTCCAGCATTTCAAACAATTCCGCTTGTCCTTGGGTAGGAGTATGAGGAAATTTCTGTTTTAATAGTTCTGCTAGTGAAGTAGTAACGGGCATTGGTTAAAATAAATAGTTAAGTGTTAAGCTGGGAGGATTTATATTTGCTGAGATCCTGTTTTCTTACGAAGAATTATCTATTATTTCTCATCTATACCATTAGTAATGGTTTGTGAAATAATGTAAAGGTACGAAAAACTTTGGAAAGTACTATTTTAATTATAGCATTCTCATTTTAATACTATTATGCAGTCAGAAGAAATATTGCAAAAATTTGGAAATCAACTGCGAGTCAGAGTATGCGGTATCTGTATTCAGGAGGATAAGGTATTGCTTGTCAATCTGCGTCATGTGACCCGGACAGGAGATTTATGGTGTCCACCCGGAGGTGGAATGCAGGTAGGAGAGACAGCACCTGAAACATTGATTCGAGAATTTGAGGAGGAAACAGGATTAAAGATTGAAGTAGGAGAGTTTATGTTTGTAAATGAATTTACAGGAAATTCATTGCATGCGGTTGAGCTTTTTTTTCGTGTAACTATTTTGGGTGGAGTCTTACGTAAAGGATATGATCCCGAATTAGCGCAACAAGTATTGGAAGATGTGGCGTTCCTGTCTTTTGAAGAAATTCATAGATTTCAACAAGAAGAACTACATAATCTATTTAGATATTGTTCTTCTTTAGACGAATTGCTAGCTATTCGGGGATATTATCAGTTAAAAATCTGACATATAGGGTTGAAAGGAAAGGTTTATAGAAAAGGCCTCATTTATCTAAAATGAGGCCTTTTCTTATTTACTTACCATCAAATGCCGTTTTAGCATAATTCACATTCAGATACTTATATCGTTCCAGTTGTTGAGGAATACGTTTGGCAAAATCATCCCAGTTTTTCTGCTCTTTAGGTGACCATACAACTTCAGCTAAAGCACTAGCCCTGGGAAATACCATATATTCTGCATGTGCAGGGGTTTCTATATATTCAGTCCATAGATTTGCCTGTGCTCCAAGAATGTACTTGCTTTCTTCGGCTGATAGTTCAGCAGGAACAGGCTCATAAGAGTATACTTTGGTTAATGGTAGGAAGCCTCCAATAGCCAGTGGTTCAGTTTTTTCTGGACCTTGATAATGGTCAAAATATACAAAGTCTCCTGGAGTCATGATGGCATTGTGGTGTGCTTTTGCTGCTGCAATGCCACCTTCTATACCTCTCCATGACATAATAGTTGCGTTCGGTGCAATACCTCCTTCCAAAATTTCATCCCAGCCTATTAGTTTTTTGCTTTTTGCATTTAAAAACTTCTCAATACGCTGAATAAAATAACTTTGTAATTCGTGTTCGTCTTTTAATTTAAGATCCTTGATTTTTTTCTGAATCACAGGTGATGTCTTCCAATAATCTTTAATCGCTTCGTCACCACCTACATGAATATATTCACTTGGGAATAGCGTAATAACTTCAGACAGCACATCTTCCAGAAAGGAGAATGTTTTATCTTCTGCATTAAAAATATCTGGAAATACCCCCCATTTCGTACCAACTTCAACGGGCTTTCCTGTTACACCAAGTTCAGGGTAAGCGGCGATAGCTGCCATTGCGTGTCCTGGCATCTCAATTTCTGGTACAACTGTGATATAATGCTCTTTTGCATATTGAACTACTTCTTTGATCTCTTCCTGTGTATAGAAACCTCCATACCGTTTGCCATCAAATCGTTCCACTTTTTCACCTGCATGCCCAATTAATGTTTCTTTACGCCAACCTCCAATTTCTGTCAGTTTAGGATACTTTTTGATTTCAATACGCCATCCCTGGTCATCTGTCAAGTGCCAATGGAAGGTATTTAACTTATGAAATGCCAGAAGATCAATGTATTTCTTGACAAACTCTTTCGGCATAAAGTGTCTGGAAACATCCAGATGAAGACCTCTCCATACAAATCGAGGTATGTCGGTAATTTCGACTACAGGGAGGCTCCAGGTAATACTATTCACGGTACCAGAGCTTTCAATGGCTGTAGGAAGCAACTGGCGAATAGTTTGATAACCATAGAAAATACCATTGGCTTGATTGGCTTTCAGAGTTACTCCTTTGTCTGTTACAGAAAGAGTATATCCCTCTTTACCAAGAGAATCCTGAGGTGTTTTCAGTGTAAACACGATGTTGTTATCTGTATTTCCTGTATTTTCCTCTACCTTGATGGTAAGATTACCCGCTTTCTGAAACTGATCGGCAAGTGTTTGTGCAATCTTCTTTAATTCTTCATTTCCTGCATCTACTAGTATTTTTGTATCATTGTTTATCAAAAAAGAGCCTTCTCCTTTTTGCAGTTTCACTGGCTTAGGAATAATAGAAATGACTGCTGATGTGGCTGTAGTTGCTTTTTCCTGCTTGGAGGTACAACTACTTAACATTCCGATTGCTATGAGGAATGAAAGTAAGTATGTAATTTTCATTTAGTAAGAAGATAGATATAACGTAGACGAGAAATACTTGCCTAAATATCAGAATAATTATTAATTATTTTTTCTTTTATAAGAAAAGAAAGGAAAAAATTTTAGAAACAAAATTTGGGTAAAATATAATTGATTTATGAGTAATCAACTTGCTATTCGATCATCTGGCTGGGAAACTGCAGATTCTGAATCAATAAAAGCAGCTTATCTAAAAATACAATCGGAAATAGGTATAAGTACTCCTCAGACTATAATACAGATAAATGACGTAAAGGCGCCAACTCATGCTGAACATTTTGGATTATATGTCAGAGAGTTATTTGCTTTTTACACTGCTACCCTGACTTCAATGCGCTTAAGTTCTCAGTGGATCGCTTTAAATGTTCATACTACCTATCATTCCCGAATGATAAAAACTGCAAGCAATATAGTTACCATCACAACCGAAGGAGATGAGGTAGATGTAACAGGATATTATTTTAATCCTGTTGCTTTCAACTTTGAGTGGATTGATAATACACTAGATCCAAACTGGAAGCCATGGGGATGGAAAATTCCTGTTTTATGTGATGATCCAGATGATACAAACTTCTTTTATGATATAATAACCCATAAAGGAATTATTCATCAGGGTTCTATACCTGATAGAATTTTCTTTTATGGGTTTTCACCCGCAGATTTTAGTGGACTACAATTTTTTGAAAGAGTATGTTTATAAACTTAAGAGAGAGCAGACATGTTTTCATTACTTATTTCATGGCTTACGGGCATTATACGGGCATTGAGGACACCTGCCAGTTCTAGTGGTGTTTCTGCTGAAAATATTTCGCTTTCTATCTTTAATAGATAGGCTGCATATATAGAAGGCATGATTTCCGGAATAGAATTTTTTCCCACAGCTCTGCAATGAAGCCAGTGATAGCGCTGATCTCTTATATCGTAAATAATGACAGGGATAATATTGGGATTTGAAGCCTCAAAACAATCCAGAAATAAAGGAAAATCAAAAAGCTGAAGTTCTGCAAAGTCCGGATATAGATTTGCATCAAAAAACTTGTATTGCCATATTTTTCCATCTATTCTCATTTCATTCAATGCTGTTCGTAGTAACTGTAACTGGAACTGCATTTGCTGATAAGGAGTAAGCTGGTGTTCAAATTCCTCAATGGGTGCCCATTGTTGTGTATGGACTTGTAAATATTGGAGGGACTTTTTGCCGACGTCCAGTTTATAATCAAACACAGAATATCCGGGAACAAAATATCCGGGATAAAAGTATTGCAAGCCAAGTTGCTGGCAGTAAATCATCTTTTGATAAATCAGAAATTTACCCAGACTATATTTTTTATAGGCAGGATCATAAAAAGAGTTGATACCTGCTGCACTTCTACCTCCTATATCGAAAAAACCTGCGGCTATTAATACATCTCCATCATACATAGTTATTTCGTATGTATTGTAAATAGATTTTGTATCACTGGAGTTACCATATAAGAGGTAATGAAGAGAAGAGGATGCTTCAAACGAAATACCTTGTTTATAACGAGCAAACAAGGATTCTTTTTCCTCTGTGAGAGAGGCTTTCTGGATAGAAACCTGAAATCTGGCGTTTTGTTTCAGCAGTTTCTGCTGTGTTTTGCTGGGCACAAAGTCTTGTAATTCTACTCGTAACCAAATTGCACTGAATATCTTGTTGTTGACATTCAGAAAGTTAGTGGTAAATATGGTTTGATCCATGCGAAACCAACCCTGTTCAAGATAATTATCTAATTCTTCCGGATCTATTTTTTCAGGGTACTTTGCTTCTGCAAACATAAATTAAGCGGTATTTTATCTAACTATCTGGTCATAGTTTCCAGATGTGCCTATCAATTTACAAATCTTTTCTTTCTTAACAATAAAGAAAAACAGTGTAAAACATACAATGAATATCAGCGTCTGTAAATCAGGCGAAAAATTCCTGCAGTGTGTTGAAAATCCATACACAGCCGATCCCTATTGAGAATAAACCCACAAGAGCATTAATTAGTTTAAAGACAAACTGGTTACGTTCAATGAATCTTGAAACAGAAAAAGCTAATACACAACTATAAATTGTCATAGAGAAGAGGATACCTATACTCTGCAATAGAATGACAAGCATAGCAACAGATGTATCTTTAGATGCCAGAACCAATGCTACAGTACAAGCTCCTCCTGTACCTGCAAGCCCATGTAACATACCTATCCAAAATGAACGACTCAAAGGATTCATGGCAATCTCATCACCTTGTTTTCCATGAATATGCAATGCATTGGTAATGTGTAGGTGATCTGGAATAGCTTTATGGCTAGCCATCATTTCTTTTAGCTGATGGTTTCGGCGAATGGCAGAAACGCCAAGCCAAATCATAACAGGACCAACCGCTATTTCAGCATAAGATGAAATATAAATAGGAAAGATGGCTTTCAGGAGTAAGGCAAAAAAACTAAAAAGAATTAGGGAGACAGAATGTCCAAGAGCCCATTGAGAAGATCTCCAGATAAGCTTTGCCAGACTCATTCTTTGGTTGGTTTTTTCGGATGCCAGCACTGAAATGGCTGCCATGTGGTCAGGTTCAAACGAATGTTGTATACCGAGTAGTATTGAATCAAAAAGCAATGGTGTAATCAACGTGATACTATAAATTAGAGAATGAAATGAGAATATATTAGTAGTGTAAATGATAAGAAATCATTTGGTCATTCGCATCAAATAATAAAAAAGAAAAGCTAACTTCTGGAATTACAGAGATACATTGCTGATAACAGTAGCTGCAAAGTGTTTGATAAAATGGTTCATTTTCTGTAAATGGAAATAGTTCCGTGAGCCTTCGTGCCATTGTTAGTTCCTGAATCTGTGAACAGATTGCCGATGGGTATCCACTCTCTGTGGCAACTCTGATGATAAAATCTTTATCCCAGGACGATTGATCACTATGTGTATTGAAATCTCCTTTGGCAAGCTTTACCGCTTTGCCTAGCATAATTCCCATGACAACTTTAGACACAGGAGTCATTTTTATTTTTTGGAGAGTTTCTCCAATCCAGTTACCATATTGAATGAATGCATAGCCAGGTAAATGTGGATAGCGTTTTTTCAGCTGCTTTTCTGTACGTCCACCAGAATTAATAATTAAGTCTGTACAGCCATTGGCAAGGGCTACATCTATTCCCTGTTCAATACTGGCAATATAAGCAGAGGCAGAGAATGGTTTGACAATACCCGTTGTACCAAGTATGGAAAGCCCCCCTATAATGCCCAGACGAGCATTTAACGTTTTTTTTGCCAGTTCTGAGCCATTAACGACAAAGACCTCCAGATTCACGCCCTTCACTATATTCTGACTTTGTAAAACCTGGCTCACTTCTCTGATCATCATCTGACGAGGAACAGGATTAATTGCTGGCTCTCCAATGTCAATAGCCAGACCTGGAAGTGTTACAATACCTACTCCTTCTCCCCGTAAGAATATAATCTCATTGTTATTGTTCCAGCTAACCTTGCAACCTATTTCTGCTCCATGTGTAACATCCGGGTCGTCACCTGCATCTTTAATTGTACTACAGCTAGCAGATAAGAGTGAATATTGACAAGAGTTCATTCGAAAAGAGGCTGTTTCTCCTATTGGTAGTTCTATATCTACTTGTTGCACTGATGTTTGTTTAATCAATGCGAGCAAAGCAGCTTTTGCACAGGCCGTTGCACAAGATCCAGTAGTATAGCCTGTTCGTAAAGGTCCAGAAGGAATGGGCTGCAAACTCATAAATACAATGTCTTTAACTGCTCTGCTAGTTCCTGTTCTGTGTATACAATTTGAAACGATTCAGGTACTGTCGGTCGTTCAACAATAATTAAATTGGTTTGGGTTTGAATTGCGGCTTCTATTTTACTCGACAAAAAACCGGATTCTCCACTATTCTTAGTAAGTATACAATCAACTCTCAGATTTTGTATCAACTGTATCTCCTGTGTTGTACCCTGTCCAGGCATTTCTGTCAGAATATTTTTCTCAGCCAGTCCTGTTTGTAGAGCTTGTTGAATAGAACTCTCTCTTGGTAAAATCCGAAACGTAACCTGTTTTTCAAACCAGTACGGTTTCAAAGGAACAATACTTTGAACACCTGTAAGTGCAAGTAAATGATAGCATTCCAGCTGACACAATTTTTCAATAGCAGCCTCAAAGGAGGATACATAATGAATTTTAGGATGAATGACTTTTTCAAAATATACCCGTTCAAAACGAATAACTGGAATGGAACGCTTGAATGCGACCTCTGCAATTGTCTGATGTAATTGGGATGCAAAAGGATGGCTGGCATCCAAAATTAGTTTCACAGTTTTTTCATCTATAAATGTAGCAAGGTCATCTTCTGTAAATGCTCCATATCTGTACTGGGCATTTGGATGTCCTTCAAACTCAATAGCTGTTTTTGTTGAATAGATGTAATCCAACTGAGCTGTATTCAGATAATGCGCAACTCGTTTGCCTTCGGTTGTTCCTCCAAATAACAGAATCATTTTTTACAGTTTTACAGGTTTTCCAGTCCTGAAAATATGCTTATGTTCAGGATGATATAATTGAGATCGGTTCTGGCGGGCTCCGATGGCTACACCTACAATGATCAGAACAGTTCGGGTAAGTTTGTGTTCCCGAATGATTGCTGCAAGTTCATTCAAGGTACCTGTGTACACTTCTTCATCCTTCCATGTAACCCGGTATAAAATGGCAATAGGAGTATCTTCCGAATAATGTTCAAGCAACTGAGCCTGGACAGTTTTAGCAATAGTTGCACTCAGGAAGATACACATGGTAGCTTTATGACGTGCCATTTCGTTGAGTTTTTCGTGTTCTGGTAAAGGTGTATTACCTTCACCCCGAGTTAATATAATGGTTTGAACTACTTCCGGAATCGTAAATTCTGATTTCAGGTAAGCTGCCGCTGCCTGAAAAGCTGAGATACCAGGGACAATAAAGTAATCCATGCCTCTTTCCTCAAATATACTGATCTGTTCCTGAATAGCTCCATAGATAGATGGGTCTCCCGAATGCAACCTTACAATCATTTTACCTTGGGAATAATAGGCTACCATCAATTCAATCTGTTCCTCAAGGTTCATACTGGCTGAATTTCGTATGATTGTATCAGGCTTGGCATAGGTAAGTAATTCTTCTGGTACCAGGCTACCTGCGTATAAGATTAAATCTGCTTGCTCCAGTAATTGTTTGCCTTTAACACTAATTAGTTCAGGATCTCCAGGACCTGCTCCAATGATGGCAATCATCGCTTTTCGTTGGGCTGTCTTATCCAGAGTCAGCGCAAGTGTATATTTTTTTCCAGAAGCTACTGTGATCTTTTGTTTTTCCAGCAACAGATCCTGATTCCTGGCTGATAACATGGCAGATGCTTCCGACACGCTGTCTACTCCCAGCTTTTCACGAACCGTTTCTGACGGATTTTTAATTTGTTGGGTATTGAGTTGATCTGCAGTCCAGGTAAAAAATGGAATCTCTAGTTTTTGTGCTAGTTGAATAAATGCTTCTTCATCATATTTAATATCAATAGATCCAAGTGATTTAATGGACTCGATGGCTATCTGATGTTGAAATAGTTGATCCCTGAAAGATTCTTCCACTAGATGAGTTTCAATACCTCTTGAACATCCCATTCCTACATGTAGAACCTGAGGATGATAGAGTAGGGTTGGCAGAGATGAATTATATACTTTGTAGGTTACTGCTATGAAAAGTTCGTATTGACTAAAGTCAATCTGCAGGTAGTCATAATAAAAGTCAACAAAATCGGGTTTGTTTTTTTCCAAATAGGTTGTGCCTGGGTCTTTAATATCCAGTAAGACTGCAGTTGGTTTATTATTGACAAACAATGAGATTAATGTAGTAAGGCTACTTGTTGTTCTTGCTTTCCACCTAAATTGATTGGCTAAGGTATCCAACTGCCAGATGTTCTGGATATCACTAGAGGTCGTAATCACAGGCTGAGCTCCCGTAATAGCTGCTATTTTATGGGTGAGTTCATTCGCTCCTCCTATATGTCCGGAAAGAACAGATTGGGCAAACTTTCCATGATCATCTATATTGACGATGGCCGGGTCTTCTTTCTTATCCTGAATATACGGAGCAATGCTACGAACACAAATTCCCAAAGCTCCAATAAAAATAAATGCATCAAAAGAGTGAAAAGAGGTTTGCAGAAAATCTGCAATAGAAGTGATTGACTGTACTTCAGTTCTTTCGGAAGGACGTGTAGATACCAGAGCAGATTTCTGAAACTCTTTTTGTACTATAAGTCCCAGAGTTACTCCCCGGTCTGTGCTGGCAATAATAGCTATTCGGTTCATTAGGGTTTTTCAGCGGCTAAAATGGTAATCGGATTATGTTCATCTACCTGAATGGTCATCTCTGGCAGCAACACATACTTGAGTTTTTGAATGCTTTGTATAAAACTTGTTTTACTTGCTTGTTGAACTACATTCATTACAAGACGTCCTTTGGGTTGCAGGCAGGTATCGACTTTTAGAATAAGTTCTTCTAATCTATTGCCATGTCCTCCTATGAACACTGCATCTGGTTGTTGAAGTATACTCAGATCTATCTCAAGAAAATCGCCCATTACTTTAGCAATTCCGGGTGTTGAATGTGTGCGGGTATTTACCTCAAATAATTGGTCACATTCTGGGCGCTTTTCGAAAGCAGTTATTTGCAGGTGAGGAAAACGACATCGTGCTTCAATGGCTACTGATCCTGTACAAAATCCAATGTCCCACAAAGAGTGGCGTATAGACAGGTCAAGTTGAGATAAACTTACCATACGCACAGGCATTTTTGTAATCATATTTGGACGGTTGTCCAGGTAGGCAAATGATGAATCCGGGATACCAAAAGATTTTGGTTTCGGTTTTGTTTGTTTAAGTAAAATACAATTTAATGGATGAGCTGTAGTATGAATAGCGTCTTCCAGAGTCAGAGTTCTAATCTGCTCATTAGTACTTTCCAAAGCTTCACCAAGTATCATTGTATAGTTATCAAACCGATAATCCAACATTCGTTGTGCAATAGACGCCGGTGCCTTCTGTGCATCGGTGAGTACTCCAATCTGTGGGAATCCATAAAGCAAGGCCGTATCCAATTCATCCCAGGACCTACCATGTACAGATACAGAAGTAACCTGATGGTAAGGAGTATGTGTCTTGTGACATAAAAGCTGAATGCTGTTAAACCAGGGATATACTTTTAGGGTTGCCTTGGGATCAAATTTTTGTATAGTGCTGGCGAATCCATAAAACAGAGGATCACCAGATGCAAAAACGACAATGGTCTGATCAATAGATTGAAACTCTTTGAACAAACCTTCCATATCCCCTTTAATATCAATCCATTGATGAATAGGAGGGAGCTTATCTTTGACCAATGCATAGTGTCGTTTGCCTCCTGAGAAAATAGTATGAGATGACAAACAGGACAGTATATCTTCCTGTAATCTAAACTCAGTAGAGTTTCCTAGTCCTATTACAATATAATCTGCCACCTGCTCTCAATAGGTATTGTAAAAAACTACTTTATCTTTTTCTTTGCGTTTTTCCCACTGTAGGGTTTCCAGTTCAGGCTGTGTGAAAAATCTGTCTACATACCCCAGGCACAAATATGCTATCAATTGATTGGATGCTGGGGCAGATAGGATTTGTTTTACTTTTTCTGCGTCAAGAATACTTACCCAACCTAATCCAATATTAAGTGCTCGTGCCATTAACCACATATTCTGAATCGCACAGACTACACTATACAGCCCCGCTTCCTTCATGCTGGTCTGACCCAGCACCACTTCTGCGGATGGTTTGTAGAAAATGGCAATGTTCACAGGCGCTTCCAGAATACCCTCCAATTTTAACTTGATATACTGTTTCTGTTTTTCATCCGAAAAGCACTGGACTGCCTTTTCATTTTCTTCTTCAAAGCTTTCCCGAATCTGCTTTTTAACAGTCTCATCTTTGATGATGACAAACTCCCAGGGTTGTGAGAATCCAACCGAAGGGGCATGCAGGGCTGCCATTAGGAGTTTGTCCAGAGTATCATCTCCCAATGGTTTATCCAGAAACCGATTTCCTCTTACATCCCGGCGGTTAAGAATAATCTCTTCCAGCAATTGTACATCTTCCGGACTAAATAGTTTTCCTTCTGTCATATACCTGTATCCGTTTGGTAAAATGAATCAAGTGTAAATGCTGCATTGACTATGCTTGCTGCTACATTACTTCCTCCTTTTTGCCCTTTTATCAGAACATAAGGAACAGTAGGAATAGCTTTTAGCTTTAATTTGGACTCTACTACATTAACAAAACCTACAGGAGCGGCAATAATGCCCGCAGGCTTAATCTTTTGGTCAATCAACTGATCACAAAGCTCAAACAAGGCAGTGGGAGCATTGCCTACTACAAATAAGGCAGTGGGATGTTCCTCTGTAGCAATTCGCATAGCAGCCTGACTGCGAGTTAGTTCTTCTTGGATGGATAACTCTTCAACACGAGGGTCATTCAGATAACAAATAACCTGGGTTTTGTATTGTTGTGTAAAGGCTTTGGTAATACCAGCTTGTACCATCGTAACATCTGTGACAATGGTTCCACCTTGTTTTAGATAGAGGTTCCATTGAGTCATAGCCTCCAAAGAAGATTCATACAGGTTTTCATATTCAAAGTCTGCCGTTGAGTGGATACAACGAATAACAGCCCATTGATCGGCTGGATGAAGATCTGTACGTTTTAACTGTTGTTGTATCTGACGGAAGCTTTCGTCTTGTATCTGTTGTCCTGTGTGTGGTTTGCGGGATAGATACCCTCGTGGAGTAACCAGAAAGTTTTGAAACGTGTATGTTTGAGAATTGCCTATCATCACCAGTGAAAACATATCTACTAAACTGGTATCCATTTTTTCCAGAGTAGTCAATGTAATCTGTTCATCTGGTCGTGTAACCTGTCGGATAATCGCGACAGGTGTATCCGGGTTTCTGTGTTGAAGAAATATCTCACGAAATCGCTCCAACTGCCAGAATCTTTTTTTGCTGCGGGGATTATAGATTGAGGTAACAAAATCACCCATTGCTGCTCCTAAAATACGTTTTTCAATGGTACTCCAGGGAGTCATCAGATCAGATAATGAAATACAACAGAAGTCATGACCCAGTGGAGCTCCCAGTTTACCTGCTGATGCAATAAAAGCACTGATACCTGGAATAGTTTGAAGTTCAATATCCTTATTTACAGACAAACGGGCATACTCATAGACAAGAGAGGCCATCGCATAAATGCCTGCATCTCCGGAACTGATAACCGCTACATGTTTGCCATCCTCACATCTTTCAACTGCCAGTTGAGCTCGGGCTTCTTCCTCGCTTAATTCTTTACCAATACATTCGCAGCCTGGTTTGAGTAAATGTTCAATAAACTGAAAGTAGTAACTATAACCAATCACAATATCCGCTTCTGATAGTACTTGCTGGGCTATAGGTAAAATATAATCTTTGTCACCCGGACCAATGCCTACAACACTTAACTTCATATTTTTTTTTTGAGAATGAGCAATGAAAAATAAGGAATCTCGCGTTTCAGAATTTCGTCCAGCGATGTACTGATAAATTGGCGTGTTGTTCCCAGATGTTCGCAATAGCAAAGGGTTACGGTTTGTTGTTGAATAACCAAAGCTATTTCCTGCAAAATACTTCTGACTTTAATCAAGACTACCGTTTCAAAATCAGAAAGATATTGTTGTAGTTGTAAGGTATTGCTCATGCGAGGCAGAATGATGATTTTTTCAGTGAGGAGTGCCAGTGGAACCTGATGTTCTGCTGCCCCTAATAGAAATGAAGGGACACCTGCGACGATTTCCACCTCCAACTGATGCTGTTGAATGTGGGTTAACAAATAAGAGAAGGTGCTGTAAAAGGAAATATCTCCTTCACTGACAAAGGCAACGTGCAGGCCATTCTGATAGTCAGCTAGCATTTGCTGAAAGGTGTTGGAATAAGTTTGTTGGGCATCCTTCCGGTTATCCGACATCTTCAAAAACATTCCTGTCAGTTTGTTTTCATCCAGATCATACGCTTTCAGAATAGGAAGAGAATAACTGGTTGTCGTACCTTCTTCGGTTACAGAGCCTGGATAGTAAATTCTATCCACTGTTTGTAACAATCGCAGCCCTTTTACTGTAATCAAATCCGGATCTCCTGGACCCAGTGAAACACCATATATCTTTCCTTTTTTCAATGAGTTAGTGTCGGTTTTTACTTAAATGCCCAGAATCTTTTTTACACCAGAGAGAATCCCTTTTTTCTCTGCAATTTTCTCATCCTCTTCAAAAAGGATTCCTTTTACTGCTAAGTGATGCCCAACCTGTTCTTTTCCTACCTCATTTTCAAAGCCAATAATCTGTGTACGGTATTTACACAACTGGCAGTTCATATTAGGACTTCCTTTTTCTGCTTCTGTAATGCGTTCACTTAAGGCTTCGAGCAACAGATCATCTGTTTCAAAGGAACTGGTATAGAGAAATTCTTTCTCTGAGGTGCTATTGAAGGTATCTATCTGTTCGTAAATTCGTTTTAAAAGTACTCCGGTAAAAAGAAAGATTGGAAGTACTACCACACGTTGGAAAGGCAAACGTTCCAGCAAAGGCAGGGTGTCTTTGAGCAAAGGTGTTGTTACACCAATATAGGCTGTAGTTCCAAATCCAAATCCCATCCCTTCCCATAACATACGCATAAGCTTTACCACATCTGAATTCGCATCTGGATCAGAGGTACCTCTTCCGACCACCAGCAGACAGGTTTCTTTGCGATCTGTTTGTGGATGCTGAGCTTCCAGAATTTCAATATTTTTCTTTGCCAGTTGGAGAATGGATGGAGTGATGCCTATATGACTGGCTAGCTTGATCGTTAAGCCTTCATATTGTTGTTGCAGGCTATTCATCTCATAAGGAATATCGTTCTTGGCATGCCCTCCGGCAAATAAAATGGCAGGCACAGCCGTAATTTCACGGACTCCTTCCAGATACATCCGCTCCACTGCCGCTGCATATACCGGATGAGAAAATTCCAGAAAGCCATAATCCACTATACGATCCGGATAACGGTGTTTAAGTAGTAACACCAGTTCCTTGAAGCCTTCAATGCCTTCTTTATCACGACTGCCGTGTCCACAAAGTAATATTCCTCTTTTCACTACTGACAGGTTAATAGATTTAGTATTTGTTGATGCTTTTTTCAATGGCTGAAATGGCCAGAATATCCGGATAGATAAATGTGTAATCTAACCTTTGTTTGATTTTGTCAGAACGGACGATTTTATAGCCTGTTGCTGTTTCGTCTGAAAATTCAGGCAAAGATAATCCATATACAGTTGCCTCTGTCATATAAAATTCTTTTCGTGTAGGATGGGTATCTGCACAGGCGTTCAATACCTCTCCCCATACATTTTTGTCAATAATTTTTTCAACTAGTTGGATACAATCATCTCGATGAATGAGATTCAATGGAGTGTGAGCATCTGTAACCAGCTTCTTTTTGTGTAGATAATGATGCGGCATTCTGTCATAGCCGATCAGCCCTCCAAACCGTAGACAGGTAGTTGAAAACTGACTTTGTAAAAGATCTTCTGACAGATGTAATGCTTTGCCACTTCCTCGTTCTGCTAATTGTGCTTCTCCCTCTGTCACTTCCCGATTGGTATCCCGATATACAGAAGTGGAACTAATAAATAAAATATGTTTCACAGATGATGTTTTCAAAACAGATACTAATTGCTGTATCTGAGCTGGATAATAGTGTTCAATGTCTTCTCTGCGAGATGGTGGAAAGCAGACAATCAAAATATCACAGGACAAAAATCCAGCAAGATCATCACATAAAATACGTTGATCTGTGATTTCAAGATGATAAGGAATAATATTTCGATGTTTTAATTTTTCTATATCAGCAGTTGTTGCGGTCGATCCTTTGATATGATAGCCTTTTTGTAAGAGATGTTCTGCCAGGGGTAATCCCAGCCAGCCACAACCAAGTATACTGATAGTCAATGAATTCATCTGATGAAATTAGTGGGCTGTTCTACTATGTATTTTGTATCGGATGTAAAGGTCGATATACAACAATGCGATCAAACCTATAAATATAAGTCCCACTACATTGTTTTGGAAATCATCAAGTTCCAGTGCAGGATTAACCATACAGCTTAATTTGTAGGCGGGAATTGCAAAACACATGAATGTAATCAATAGATTGAGTTTAAAGCGATGGTTGCGAATCCGTTTCTGATCAAACTTCTGGAGTAATTTGCTAAGATAAAGAGAGTCGAAAGTACCTGTAAGCATCAAACCTCCTGAAAATACACAACCTCCAATAACTGCATAAACCCATTGGTCAGAAGCAGAAACTGCATAGCCAAAAGCCGCTATCTGAGTAGAGGTATCAAAGATGAATCCGAATATAATTCCAGTCAAAATGATAGAGAATGGATTCAGATGGGAGGTAAGTGATGTAGGGAGTAACCATTTACGTAGACTAACTGTCTTTACCTCTTTTTTTTGAGTGAGATTAATGACATTGGAAATACCAATTATGACCAACATAATCAATGGAACCCATTCAATTAATAAGTTGAGAGATTCGGGTACTTCAAAACTGTTCCGCAGTAAGCTAAGGAATAAAGCAATTCCAGTAACCATAAGTCCATGACCGAATGTAAACAGAGTTCCTACCCAGCGAGCCCAACGGCTTTTGGTTTCATGAAGGCGGTAAGTAAATCCATCAATAACAGTAATGTGATCAGGGTCAAGTCCATGTCTCAAGCCTAATACGAAAAGTAAAAGTAATCCGGAAACATGATTCCCTGTAATTTCCAACATAAAGAGTAACAAATTTAGAGTGAACAGTAAGTCTGACTCCAAACCTGTAGGGATATAGAAACTAAGAGGGGATTGGGCACACAACGCCCATACATCTCTCTCTTCTGCTTTTTTCCCGAAGCAGGATGGATTGCACAAACGGCAGGTCTTCTGACTTGTTCAGCTTTTAACGCCTTCCCATGAAGATTTCACAGTGGCCAGAGATGTTAAAAACGAGTAAAATGAACTTACAGCAGCGGGTACTGTTCCGGACTTACACCGGATTCCCTTTTAATCTTTAGAAAATTATTCTGAAGAACCAGTTTGTGGTTGTAAAGATAGCTATCTGTTTTAGATTTTTACAAAAACCAGTGTATTTGTATATCCAATCTATTCAAAATATAATATGTAAGGCTAATAATAAGTAGAAATAGAAGTGTGGTTGCATGATTAATATAATAGATTCGATAGAATTCGTTATGGGTAATATCTCTGACAGTATGACCAATAAAAGGTTTTTCAACAAGTGTACCATGATAAACATTCGGGCCGCCAAATCTCGTATCCAAAATACCTGCTAATGCAGCTTCCGGATAGCCGGAGTTGGGACTGGCATGTTTATGACCATATTGGAAAATAAACTGAAGTCCACGTGTATTAAATGTCACCAGCACCATCAATAATGCAGTGAGTCGTGAAGGTATAAAGTTTACTATATCGTCCAGACGAGCTGCAACTTTTCCAAAGTAAAAATACTTGTCGTTTTTATAGCCAATCATAGAATCCAGTGTATTAATCATCTTGTATGTCATCATACCTGGAATTCCGGCTAATGCATAATAAAATAAAGGTGCAATTACACCATCGCTCAGATTTTCAGATAGTGTTTCGCAGACTGCAGTACGTATTTGGTTTGGATTCAGTTGACTTGTGTCTCTCCCCACAATCCACGACAAACGTTTACGACCTGCTTCCAACCCCTTTGTATTGAGTTGATCAAAAACTTCTTTTCCCTCCTGTAAAAGGCTTTTATTGGCAAGACCATAAAAAAGAAATACTGAAGAGAAGATGTAATAGAGTACAGGGTGTATAGAATAAAGGAGTTTTATCACCCAATAAAAAAACAAAAATGTGCTTACACATAGGGTAGTTGTTAGGAGTGTCCCTTTTACTAATCGAAAGGAGTTTGTATTGAGAAGTTTTTCTCCATGAGAAATCAGATTGCCAAAGAATCGAATAGGATGCGGAAGCCATCGTGGATCGCCAAGACATAAGTCAAGCAAATAGCCAATCCACAAAGGAATTAGAACTACTAAATAGAAGGGTGACATGTAAAATTATTCTGTATAAGTCAATGAGTATAAAGATTCTTGATGCCTACCAGATCATAGAGCAAACTACAATCCTCTCCCCAATAAAAATGAATATAGGAAGCAAGTACATTATTTTTTCTATATACAGGTACATCTATATCTCTCTGACGTGCTGTTTTGACCTGAACATCTGTTGTACTTTCATTGGCTGTAGTCATTATTGAGTAATGGAATTCATGTCCTTTGTATATATTATCATTATGGTATATAGATCGATATCCTAACGAAAGTTTTGCATGCTGCATAGATGTAGTAATATCCAGAAACCCAGTCATCGGATATTCTTTGCCTTCTGCATTACTAATAGCTTTGCCCAGATACATCATACCTCCACATTCTGCCAATACATAACCGTTATTTTGACAATAAGCCAATAAAGCATTTCTTAAAGATATGTTTTCTGATAGCTCTTTTAAATGTAGTTCCGGATAACCTCCAGGCAGATAGATCAAATCTGCTTCAGGTAGAATGGTATCACGTAATGGGCTAAAAAAAGTGACTTGTCCTAATCGCTTTAGGACTTCAAGATTTTCCGGATAGGTGAAATTAAAAGCTTCATCTTGTGCAACTGCTATTTTTAGAGAAGCTGTATTGGGAGTATGGGCAGGTGAAGTCTGAGTAGTTGAAATTGAACTAGTGCAAAGATCTACTAATCGATCTATTTGTACAGTTTTTGCAATATGTAGAGCTGCTTTTTCTATTATTTCCGAATAATTGTGTTCAGTAGAAACTGAAAGTCCCAGATGACGGGATGGTATACTTATTTCCGGATTGGCAGGAATATAACCCAAACTTTCAAGTCCTACGTCTTCACAAGCCTCTTTTAAAAACTGATAGTGACTTTCTGTAGTAACAAAGTTGAAAATCACTCCTGCAATTGTAAGCCGGGAATCAAATGTCTTAAATCCATGCAGTAAAGGTGCAACTGAGTAAGCCATGGCTTTGGCATTGACAACCAGAATAACTGGAAGATCCAATAATATTGCCATTTCTGCGCTACTGCCCTGCATTTTGTATGCACCATCAAAAAGCCCCATAACTCCTTCCACTACAGCTATATCTGCATTTTGCGTATTCCGTCTATATAGAGAGTGAATATGTTCCTGACTCATCATAAATGCATCCAGGTTGATACTTTGCTGACTGGCTGCCACTGTGTGATGTTTGGTATCCAGATAATCAGGACCACATTTGAAGGGTTGTACCTTATATCCTCTAAGACTTAATGCTTTTAATAATCCAAGTGTTAGTGTAGTTTTGCCGCTATTACTGGATGGAGCGGCAATCAGAAATTGAGGTTTCATACCTCAAAGATAGAAGTTTTATTCCAGTACCTGCTTTTTCATTTGCTATAACAATTGAATGTCTGTTAACACAAAAGTATATGCCAAACCGGGAGAACTTATTCAGGGGATGCTTCCGGATGGTACCCGGTTTCTGGTGAGTAATAAATCGTCGCAGCTGTTTTATACTAGTACAACGATTAGTAGTGATGGTAAAAATGCTGTACCTGATTCTCTTAAACCCAAAACTTGTCAGGCAATACATGTATTTTATGATTACCTGTCAAAAGATACGTATATATCTAAAGAGCAGATAGTTCATATTCAACAGTCATCCAATATCCCACAAGGAAAAGGGTTGTCCTCCAGTTCAGCAGATATTCTCGGGGTTTTGAGTGCATTGAATTTATTTTATCAAACTAACTATACAGCAGAGATTCTTTATCAACTGGCCGTTCAGGTTGATCCAACAGACCCTTGTTTACACGAAGGAAATATAGTATTTGACTCTTCTCAGGGAGCAGTGATGAAGAGTTTAAACGAACTTCCTTACTGTATTCTCTACTTTGATACAGATTTTGATTCAACTGTTGATACTATTAGCTTTGGCCGATCTGTTCACTATTCTGAAGTACAAATGCAGAAATACGAGGAAATAATACAGAATCTGCAAAGAGCTTTCAAAAATCAAGATTATACTCTTTTCTATGAATGTACACAACTAAGTGCTCAAATCAATAATCAGATCTTGCCTAAAACTGGTTTTGATCTACTGAATGAATTTGCTCAGACACATAATTGCGGAATTTTTATAGCCCATAGTGGTACCTACATGGGATTGATTATGGATTTAGTAATCTTTCAGCAAATTCATAAAAAGGCTATTGCCTGGATTAAAAAACATTGGAATACAACTATTTATTCTGAATATCTATGACTGTTCTTAAACCCATTATGTTTGTGGGCACGGCTTCTGATGTTGGAAAAAGCATTATTAATACTGGGTTTTGCCGGATCTTTAAACAAGACGGCTTTAACCCTGCACCGTTTAAGGCACAAAACATGTCTTTAAACAGCTATGCAACACCTGATGGATTAGAGATTGGACGAGCACAGGCAGTACAGGCAGAAGCCTGTGGCATTGACTGCCATACAGATATGAACCCAGTGCTCTTAAAACCATCCAGTGAAAAGAGTTCTCAGATAGTTCTTAACGGGAAGCCAGCAGGAAATCAATCCGCTTATGATTATTTCATGGGAAATAATAAACAGGAATTATTTAAAGAGGTAGTTGCTGCCTATGATAGGTTATCTCAGAAATACAATCCAGTTGTGATGGAAGGAGCTGGAAGTATTTCAGAACTTAATCTGAAACACAGAGACATTACAAACATGCGTATGGCTTTGTATGCCAATGCAGATACATACCTGATTGCTGATATTGATAGAGGAGGAGTATTTGCCAGCATTTATGGAACGATTGCTTTACTGCCTCCAGAGGAGAAAGCGTTGATCAAAGGAGTAATCATTAATAAATTCAGAGGCGACAGCCGATTGTTTGAGGATGGTCGTAAAAAAATAGAAGAGCTATGTGGAATTCCGGTTGTAGGAGTCGTTCCTTATTTAAAAGGCATGGATATTGAGCAGGAAGATTCGGTAGCATTACAACAAAAGCAATTCCGTCAGAAAGAAGGGAAAGTAAATGTGGTAGTGGTGTTATTGAAAAGACTATCTAACTATACCGATTTCAGTGCCTTGGAAAGAGATGATCGTGTACACCTGTTTTATAGTCATGATCCATTAGAAATAGCAAAGGCTGATATTATAATCCTTCCAGGTAGTAAGAATACTATTGCAGATCTGATTGATATTAAAAACAGCGGGGTGGCACAAGTCATTGTTAGTGCATTTTATCAGAATAAAACTGTAGTAGGAATTTGTGGTGGGTACCAGATGATGGGATTAACAGTCAATGACCCACTACATGTAGAAGGAGAAATAGAAACGATGCCAGGCTTAAGTTTATTACCTGTACATACAACACTAACTGCTGAAAAGATTACTAGACAATGTCAGTTCAGATATAAAGCCCGCCATGAACTATGTGAGGGCTATGAAATCCATATGGGTATTTCTGAAACAGAGAAGAGCAAGCCTCTGACCAGTTCGCTATCTGGACAAACGGATGGGTACTGGCTTTCAGATATATGTTGGGGGTCATATATACATGGCATACTGGATAATAAAATCGTCATAGACGATATACTTAGTAGGTATCTTACCCAAGATCATATTGTATCTGAATTCATTGATACAAAAGCCTATAAAGAACAACAATATGATCGACTGGCTCAACACTTACGTACTCATATAGACATTGCTTACATTTACCAACAGCTTCAATCCTGATATATGTTAAATGGTCACGGAGATGATGGATATTTATATCAAACTCCTATTGTTGCCAACTTCAGTTCCAATGTGTTTTATGATGGTTTTCCCGATTCCTTAAAAAATCATCTGGTTACTGTATTAACAAGTGTAAAAAGCTATCCGGAGGTAGATGCAAAGCGGCTGACTAACCTATTAGCTTCAACACATGCTGTAGTAACAGATCAGTTGATCGTCACCAATGGTGCTACAGAGGCTTTTTATCTTATTGCTCATGCATTTAGAAGGAAGTCTGCTACTATAGTTATTCCAGCGTTTGCCGAATATGAAGATGCCTGTAACGCCAATGACATACAACTGGAGTTTTTGCATTGGGATAATCTTCATTCCGTTTCACGCTTAACAACAGATTTGTTCTTCATCTGTAACCCCAATAATCCAACAGGAGCTGTAATGGAACAAGATTTGTTGCAAGAGTGGATTATAGCAAATCCTCAGACTACCTTCATGGTCGATGAGGCGTACATAGATTTTACGCATTCCATTCAATCCTGTCTGCGTTTTACTCAGACATATCGAAATGTAATTGTGGTTCGGTCTATGACAAAAGTCTACAGTATTCCTGGTTTGCGTTTGGGATATCTGGTTTCAGACTCCACATTAGTTAAACAGATTCTTTCAGTTAAAATGCCATGGTCTGTGAATAGTTTAGCTAGTGAGGCTGGTATATTTATCCTCAATCGTAAGGAGGACTTTATTCTCCCTTTGAGTGATATTTTGTCTGAAACCAAACAGTTACAAGATGAATTAGCCATATTACCTGGTATAGAGATAACTTCATCTCATACAAATTTCTTCCTGTGCCGAACCGGAAGGGAAACATCTGCTGTATTAAAAAACTATCTGATACAACAACATGGGCTTTTGATACGGGATGCTTCTAACTTCAGAAGTCTTACATCACAACATTTTCGTATTGCCAGTCAGGGCGAAAACAAAAATAAACTTTTGATTAATGCTTTAAAACAATGGTTGGATTCTGGAAAATAGAGAAATGATGTAATTGCTACTATTGATAGTTCCTTATTTTTGTGTTCTGTAAAGATATTGTTTTCAAATTGAAAGTCTAATCTGTACCTTTGCCCGAATTCTTATAATACAGGAAGATAATTATTTATTTAGTAGATCAGAAACAAGTGAAATATTACAAATACTTTCTGCTTAGTTTGGGTGTAATTATCCTTGATCAGGCTGTTAAAATGCTTGTACACCATACCATGTATCTTGGAGAAGAGTTTTCTGTGTTTGGTGATTGGTTTAAGATACACTATACCCGTAACCCGGGAATGGCCTTTGGAATTGTACTTGATCATCAGTATGGAAAGCTGGTTTTAAGTGTATTTCGTTTGTTTGCTATGGTTGGGATAGGCTACTATCTGTATTATCTGGCACAAAAAGGTGTAAATGAAGGTCTGCTATGGTGTACGTCTCTTATATTAGGTGGCGCTATTGGTAACGTGATTGATAGCACTATTTATGGTGTTCTTTTTGATTTGACTACTCCTAATGCTCCCACACCCTGGTTTCATGGAGAAGTAATTGATATGTTTTATTTTGATCTGTGGAGAGGAACAATTCCTTCATGGGTGCCACTATGGGGGGGAGTAGAGACCTCTCTCTGGCCTATCTTTAATATTGCCGATTCTTCTATTTTTGTAGGTGTTGCTATTATTCTTGTGATGCAGCGTACGTTTTTTGCACATCAACAGGAGACAGAAAATCCAAAAGAAAACTCGTTGGAAGTGACTTCAGAGAACGAAACAAACTCTAATACTGGCTCTACAGAATCCACAACGGCTGTTTGAGGACAGTATTATTTTCATTTAGTATACAAACCACTTAGCCATAGAACTAAATCGCGTCTATTTTACTTATAGATGTAATTTAGTTCTATGGCTAAAATTTTATACCCGATAGTAAGAGGTGTTGTTGCTATTTTTTACTTTTTGCAGATTGATGAGATGAGCTATACAAAACAATTAAGAAGGTTTGGTCAGGATGTTCCTGAGAATGTAGTAAAAGAATTATCAGGCTATACCTGGAGAGACTGGTTGAGAGTTCCCAAGAATAAACGGTTTGTTATTCGGGAAACTGTTTTTGTCTTTTTGATTTATGCGATATATTCAAAAGGATGGTCCTGGCAACCTATTATCAGTTCTCTGTTTGTGAGTTTGCCAGCTGGGTATATACTCGCTAATTTTGAAGCTCATGCTTCTGAATTTCGAATGATATTTCGCAGGAGGCGATTTTGGACTTATGTTATATTTAAGACATTACGTCTCACTTTGATTCTAACCGTTATATTTCATGTGATATTTTCCGTTGCCTATGTTTTGAAGATATCCTGGTTATTTCCATATTCCATCTTTGTCGATAACTTTGAAGATTTTTATACAAGACAATTTTTTGAATTTTTAATAGTTACATTAGTATTAGAGATGTTTGTAAATGTCTATTTAACATTAGACAGGAAGCTTGGAAAGAATTCGCTTATGAACCTGGTCACAGGTAAGTATCATCAGGCGCAACGTCAGGAAAGAGTATTTCTATTTCTGGATATTAAGAATTCAACAACAATTGCTGAATCAATGGGCGAACTGAAGTTTAGTGAGTTTTTACAGGATTTTTACTACGATATTAGTGATCCTATAGATCGTCAGGGAGGAGAGGTATACCAATATGTAGGAGATGAAGTAGTAGTTTCGTGGGAGGTATCAGAAGGTTTTAAAAATAATCACTGTGTAAGAGCATTTCTGGATGCGAAAACGAAAATTGAAAACTTCAGAGAGTATTATTATGATACCTATGGAATTGTTCCAGAATTCAAAGGTAGTTTACATTCAGGGTCTGTTATCGCTGCCGAGGTTGGAAAAATAAAATCAGAGATTGCATTCCATGGCGATGTATTGAATACTGCTTCACGAATGTTAGATTTGTGTAGAGAATTGCAGCAAGAGTTATTACTATCTGAACGGGTATTCTCACAATTACAACCAACAGAACTTTTCTACACAGTTGATCTTGGACATTATAACCTTCGTGGCAAGAATCAGTCTGTGGGATTATATGGTGTGAAATCTTTAAAAGACTCCTTTAAAAAAGAAAATAACAAAATAAAAGTAGAAGCATAGTATCTGACTTCTATTGCGAATGGGAAACAAGTGTTAGTATATGTTTAAAGAAACCGAACTCACTCAAAAAGCACAGCAACAGGCTGAGGGTTTACTGCAAGGTCTGGATAATAGTACATTTATTTATCATAATCTGGCACATACTCAAAGTGTTGTCAAAGCAGTTGTAGAGATTGGAGAAGCTAGTGGCGCATCTGAAAAAGAGATGGAAATATTGGTGATTGCTGCATGGTTTCATGATACTGGATTTTTGAAAGATCCTTCTCATCATGAAGAGCATAGCGTTAGTTTTGCTACCAATTTTTTAGGAGAAAATCATAAAGATGAACACTTTATCTCGCAGGTAGTTGGATGTATTCAGGCAACAAAAATGCCACAGAATCCGCATAATTTTCTAGAGCAGATTATCTGTGACGCAGATTTATATAAATTAGGGACAAAGGACTTTTTTGAAAATACAGAATGCCTGAAACAAGAACTTTCCTGTCGTTTTTCGAAGACCATAGCCTTAGACCATTGGAGTGAAGAGAACATTAAGTTTTTAAAGGATCATCAGTATTTTACTGTATACGCAAAAGAACATTTGCAACCCAGAAAAGATAAAAATATTAAGAAGCTAAAAAAGAAGCTTCAGGAATACCAGGAATCCAATAACCTGGAAAATCATTCTGAGCAAACAGAGCCAATTGAATTGAAGAAAGATAAAGAAAAGGATCAGGCAAAAGATAATAAGTTTGGCAGAGGTGTAGAAACCATGTTCCGCACTACTTCTTCCAATCACCTGCAGCTAAGTGGTATTGCCGATCAAAAGGCAAACATTATGATTTCAGTAAATGCTATCATTGTTTCTTTATTGATCTCTGTTCTTTTTCGAAAGTTTGAGCAATTTCCGAATCTTATCATACCTACCTCTATCTTGGTTAGTTGTTGTCTCACCGCTATTGTCTTTGCTATTCTGGCTACACTGCCTAATATAAACTCAGGAAGGTTTACTCAGGAAGATGTAATGAAGCAAAGAACAAATCTCCTGTTTTTTGGAAACTTTCACGGAATGGAACTGAGAGAGTATGAGTGGGGAATGAATCAACTCATTAAAGATCCTAACTTGCTGTATACCAGTATGATACATGATATCTATTTTTTAGGAAAAGTACTGGGCAGAAAATATAAATTAATTCGCATTTCCTATACCGTATTCATGTTTGGATTTGTGATTTCTGTAATCTCTTTTGCCATTGCCTTAATATTTTTTCCTGTAGAATCATTTTAAGGTCATAAATTGTAGCTTACCTGGTATATACTTGCAACCAATGATCATCTTTGCCCTATACAATAAGGCAGAATGGTTATCCTTTTATCAATTATTCATTTATAGTTATTATTTTAAAACCGTCTTTTAAGATAGGTAGTGACATTATTATTTTATGAGAACAATTTTACTGCTAAGTATTTTCCTGGGAATGTCAAGTATAGGATTTGCACAAAATCAATCGATCATGGATTCTGTACAAATCGTAGCCATTCTAAATGCTGCTGATACAAATGATAGCACGATTCATCCTGTAAAGTTAGACTGGAACTATGTCAAAAGTTATTGGTATGATACGAAAGCTGTTGTAACAAGGCCTTTTTCCTGGAATGAAAAGAATATTACTCAGTTTGCTCTTATTTCCTGGGTAGCGGGAGCTTCGTATTTACTAGCAGATCAGAAGATAAAGAACTGGTCTCAGGAAAATGTAACACATTTTACCAATACTGCCTCAGAGATTGTCGATCCGTTGGGAAATGGTCGGTATTTGTGGATTACTTCGGGCCTGGTATTTTTACATGGCCAGGTTTTCAAAAATCAGAAAAGTACACGGGTAGGCTTGCTTATCCTTGAGTCCCAATTGATTAATGGTGTATTAGGGCAAATTGTAAAGCTATCAGCAGGTCGCAAACGTCCTTGGGATGGTGCTACTGCTCATGACTGGGCTGGCCCTCAATACCCTCCTTATCATTCTTTCCCTTCAGGACATGCACAAACAGCTTTTGCATTAGCTACTGTAGTGGCAATGGAATTTAAACATATACGAGCTGTACCTATTATTGCTTATTCACTAGCTACTCTAACTGTAGTATCTAGAATCAATGCTAATGCACATTGGACATCTGACTTGATTGTTGGAGCTGCATTGGGCCATTTTATTAGTAAAACTATCGTCAGACAACATCCTGAATCAGGTGATGAGCATAGGAAGAAACTAGGTTGGCAATTACTTCCTACAGGTACAGGTTTTACTCTGGCAAAAAGCTTTTAAAATAATTTGGGCGCCAATACGTCTGGATAAAGATGATGAGTAGTAAAAATTACATATTGCTGGTATTGGCTTTTTTATCACTGGGATGTGATACTCGGAGTTTAAAAGAAATTCCGAAGGTTCCCAGTGGTAAGCTTCGTTATGATATCAAACATCCCAGTCAGAAGTTTTTTATGCCGGATGAACTGGAAGAGATTTCAGGGATTACCTATTACAAACCAGGTCAAATAATGTGTGTGCAGGATGAGGAGGGCAAAGTGTTCTTATATAACCTAAATGAGCGAAAAGTAAGTCGGCGAATACGTTTTGCAAAGGATGGAGATTATGAAGATTTAGTTTCTGTAGGTGAGGAGATATATGTGGCAAAGAGTAATGGCACCTTGCATCATTTTGTTGTTACAGATGATAAAATGGTGAATGATGATGAACTGGATACACCTTTAACAGAAGATAATGATGTTGAAGGCATTTGTCTTGACCCTGTAACACAACAACTATGGATCGCTTGTAAAGGGGATGCAGGAATTAAAACCGATTCTTTGAAAGGACGTGCGGTCTATGCATATGATTTACAATCCAATACACTGAATCCGAAGCCTGTTATCTTCTTGGCCAGTGAAGATCTGGAGTCGTTTGTAAAACCTAATCTCAAACAGACAAAAAAGAAAAAAGTATCATTTAAACCTTCTGCTATTGCTGTAAATCCATTGGATAAGAGAATTTATCTTCTGGCTGCTACTGGTAATTTATTAGTAGTTTTAAATAGAGATGGTTCCATTTATGAGGCTATTCCTTTATCTCCTAAAGTATTTCGACAGCCTGAAGGATTATGTTTTTCACCGGAAGGGGATATGTTTATTGCAAGTGAAGGTGATGGAGAAGTTGGATATATTGTACGTTTTGAATACCTGAAATAAAATACTTAGCTTCCACACTATGGACCCTTTAGAGATTTGTTGTTCTCCATTTATATATGAGAATTAATTATGAGGCATTTTTTTACCATTATTCTATTTGTTTTTTATTCTTCTTTCCTTTCAGCTCAATCTCCTAAATATACACTTTTCTTATTGGGTGATGCAGGAGCACCTGTGTTGAATGGTCAGGATCCAACCTTGCAGTTGCTGAAAACACAACTGGAAAAAACACCTAATAGTGCATTGATTATTTTAGGTGATAATATTTATCAGAATGGAATGCCAGATGTGGAATCTTCGGCTCGGGAAAATGCAGAAGCCCGAATAGTTGCTCAGTTAAAAATTTTGGAAAGTTATAAAGGCAATGCCTATGTAGTACCGGGAAACCATGATTGGAAGCGTGGTAAGGTGGGTGGCTGGAAATATCTGGAAAATCAGGAAAAGTTTGTTGAGAACTATCTTCAAAGAGGTAATGTGTTTTTACCAGACGAGGGTTGTCCCGGACCTGTTGAAATATCTTTAACCAATCAAGCAACCTTGGTGATCCTAGATACTCAGTGGTGGTTACAGCCAAAAGAAGATCGTCCAGGAGAAGACTCAGATTGTGAGTGTAAAAATGAAGCGCAGGTAGTAGAGCGGCTACAGGATATAATGGCTAGAAACCAAAATAAGCAAGTCATAGTGGCTGCTCACCATCCGATGTATACCTATGGAGAGCATAATGGCGCGGCAACCTGGAAGGATCATATATTTCCATTTACTCATCTGAGAAAGAATCTATATATACCATTACCTGTAGTAGGTTCTATCATGCCTCTTTATCGGGGGGGATTTGGCGATATTCAGGATATGAAACATGGGAAGAATCGTTTCATGCGAAAGTCTATTCTGGATGTTTTAACAGCCTATCCCAATACAATTTATGTAAATGGTCATGACCACAATCTGCAATATATCAAACGGGATAGTATGCATTTTGTGACAAGTGGGGCTGGATCTAAACGAACTGTTGTTAGAAATGGAAAATATGCTTTGTTTACAGACAGCCAAAAAGGATTTGCTCGTTTGGATTTTTATGAAGATGGTACTGTAGGGCTAGAATTTTGGGAAGCAGTTAAGCCTGAAAATGCTGTATTTAAGCAAACAATTATCACCAATAGAAAACCGGCTATTACAGCTCAACAAGATAGTATATCCCCTAAAGATGTTGTATTGCCCAAAAGTCAGATAGTATCTGCCAGTCAGCAATATGGTACGTCAAAATGGGGCGAAATGTGGCTAGGGAAAAATTATCGTGCAGAGTGGGAACAGCCTATTGAAGTACCCGTATTCGATATTGAAAAGGAGGGATTAAAAATTCTTCAGAAGGGCGGAGGGCAACAAACCAAATCACTTCGGTTGGAAGATGCGAATGGTAAGCAGTTTGTTTTGCGGTCTATTGAAAAAGATCCAGAAAGTGCTATTCCTGAATTCATTCGTAAGACTATTTTTGCTGATCTGGTACAGGATCAGATCTCTGCAGCACATCCCTATGGGGCCATTGCTGTGCCTGGACTGGCTGAAGCAGCGGGTGTGCCTCATGCAAATCCCAAAGTTGTTTTTATTCCGGATGATCCCCATTTTGGACAATATCAAAAGTTATTTGCCAATACACTGGCTATTTTTGAAGAAAGGAATCCAGGTAATGAAGAAGATGAGAATACTAAAAGCTATAGTACTATCAAGGTAGTGCAAAAGTTGGAGGATGATAATGACAATCGTGTAAACCAGCAGGCGGTAGTTCGGGCAAGATTATTTGATATGTTTATCTCAGACTGGGATCGCCATGATGATCAGTGGCGTTGGGTGGGACAGAAAACAGAAAAAGGAATAATTTTTAGCCCTGTGCCTCGTGATCGTGATCAGGCGTTTTTTATCAACGAGGGGTGGATTCCCAAGCTTGCCAGTCGCAAATGGGCCATGCCAAAGATTCAAGGATTTGGTTATACCATTCGGGATGTGCGAACACTGAATTTTAATGCCCGTTATTTTGATAGGTCTTTTTTAACGGAATTATCTTTAAATGACTGGCTTCAGGTTGCGAAAGATATACAACAGCGCATGACAGATGAGGTGATTGAAAGCTCGGTTCATCAACTGCCGGATAGCGTTTTTAAAATCAGAGGTCAGGAGATTATTAATAAGTTGAAATCTCGGAGAGAGATATTACCACAGGAGGCTGAAAAATTTTATCGCTTTCTGGCAAAGAAAGTAGATGTAGTAGGAAGTGATAAGAATGAGTACTTTTTGGTAAATCATCTGAATGATGCTCAGATTGAGATAAAAGTATATAAGACTAACAAAGATGGAGATTCTACAAAACTCTTATATCATAGAACGTTCACTTCACCAGAAACCAAAGAAATTAGTTTATACGGATTAGGTGGCAAGGATCTCTTTATGATTTCTGGTACTACTAACAAATCGATTAAAGTACGAATCATTGGTGGTGGTGGCAAGGATGTAATTGCTGACAACTCTAGAACTAGTGCCGGAAAGACAATTGTATATGATACCAAAGACAATACAGATATAAAAACATCTGCTCCTGTTCAAGACAAAACGTCAGATGATCCAAAAGTCAATGAGTACAATCGAAAAGCGTTTAAATATGATTTAGTACTACCCTTATTGTCTGCTCAGTATAATCCGGATGATGGGATTTTCTTTGGTGGAGGTGTTCTGATTCGCAAACAGGGCTTTAGAAAAGAGCCATTTGCTGCCCAACATAAAATTACTGTTAATCATGCCGCTGCTACGGAAGCATATAATTTTGACTATCAGGGGACATTTACAAACGTTTTCCCTAAAACAGATCTTCAAATCAATGCAGAGATAAAGGCACCCAATTTTGTAAATAACTTTTTTGGGTTAAGCAATGAGAGTGCATATAATAAAGAACAACGCATCAATTATTATCGGGTGCGATTTGAGAATCTGAGTTTGAATGCTTTATTTTTTAAGAAGGTCAGTTCTCAAACGAAATTCTTTCTGGGGCCACAGATTGAAAGTGTAGAAATAGAAAGTTCTGCGAGAAAGCGGTTCATCTATGAATATGCTTCTGAAAATAATTTACCGGAGAGTTTCTTTGACCGAAAAAGTTATGCTGGTTTGATGGCAGGTTTTCGAATTGATTCGCGGGATAATAAAGTATATCCTACCAACGGTGTTTTCTGGAATGCTGATCTGAAAGTGATGCGGACATTAAATGACAATATCACGCAGCCATACACGCAACTTTCTTCAGAGCTAGCCTTTTACTGGAGCATAAAGCTACCTGCCCGGGTGACTTTTGCAACCCGGTTTGGCGGAGGAGTTAACTTTACCAATTATGAATTTTTTCAGGCAAATAGTTTGGGTGGCCTGACAAACTTAAGAGGCTATCGTCGTACCCGGTTTTCTGGAAGGGATAGTTTTTATAACAACACAGAAGTTCGAGTTCGGTTATTTAGCTTTAGGACTTACCTTTTCCCTGCATTTGGTGGAATTGTTGGGTTTCATGATGTAGGTCGTGTTTGGGTAGACAATGAAAAATCCAATGTATGGCATACTGGTTATGGTGGAGGTATTTTTCTGGTCCCATTTCAACAGGTTGTCGTTACTGCCTTATATGGATTCTCCAAAGAAGATAGTTTACCCGTGATACGACTAGGCTTTTTCTTTTAGAACACTAACTGAATATATTTTTATCACAGGCTGATATACAGGAGTATGTCAGCCTGTTTTTTATGTCATAACTTTTTGTAAGAGATGGATAGAATGTTCAATTTCTCCCAGGTTAGAAGAGGCAAATCCCATACGGGTCATATTTTGCAGATCACAATCATAATTCTTTCCATTACCTAACAGTAAACCTTGTTTTTGAGCTTCTGTTGATAAAGTTTCCAGATTGTGCCGTTGATGAAATGTAGCCCATACTGCCATACCACCTTCTGGTACTTTAAACGAAATGGATTCAGGAAAGTGCTTTTCTAACAGATCACAGAAAAAATTCCGGCGTTCGTGATAAAGCTTCTGTGCTTTTTTGAGATGGCGTTTCAATTCCCCCTCTGCAATCAGTTCTGCCATCGCTTGTTCCAGAATAAGGTCTCCCTGTCTGTCAATTATTCTACGCAGATAACCTGCTTCTTCTATAAGGTTTTGTGGCGCAACAATGTATCCGACCCGAAAAGCAGGTGCAATTGCCTTGGTTAAAGAACCCACATACACCACCATGCCATGCGTATCTGCACTGGCTAATGGTAGAATTGGGCTACTGGTGTAATGGAAGTCATAATCATAGTCATCTTCCAGAATGGCAAAGCCATATTGTGCTGCCAATTGTAATAAACGAATTCGCCGTTCTGCACTCAGTGTAACTGTTGTTGGATAATGGTGGTGAGACGTAATATAGAGTAAACGTATAGATTGCCCTTTGCAAAGTGTTTCAATAGAATCTACACATATTCCTTGTTCATCAACCGGAACACGAAGCAACTGTACACCTAGTTGTTGGAATATCATATTCGCTGCCGGATAATTGGCTTCTGCTACGATTACTTTGTCACCTTGTTTACAGATAATTTTTGCTGCCAAATGAATTCCCATAACACTACCTCGGGTAATACAAATATTATTTGAGGAAATTGCCAGTCCTCGGCTCTGATGGAGATAATCTGCCAAAACTTCGCGTAGGTATGGGTTGCCCTGTGTTTCACCATATAAAAGAAGCTTCTTTTGGAAACTGCGTTGTAGAATAGTCCGGTAGGTACGTGAAAGTGCTTCTACTGGAGCCAGGCGTACATCGGGAAAACCATCATCAAAACCTATAAGATTGCCTGCTTTGATAACTGGCCTATGCAGAAGTATATTGGATTGAATCGTAAAACCGGTTTGTATAGGGTAAGCATGGGATAAGTTATTGGCCAAAGATATCTTCTCTGGTGTGACCTCAGGTAATTTTTTATTTACAAAGGTTCCTTTGGCAGGTATCTGTTCTATCCATCCTTGGGTTAAAAGTTCTTCATACGTTTTAATTATTGTTTTTCTATGCACTTGCAACTGTTCGGATAAAGCTCTGCTTCCCGGCAATTTAGTTCCCGCTCCGATGACCCCTTTCTTTATCTGTAAGATCATGTTATTGGTGATTTGCAGATAGATAGGAGTAGTGCTTTGTCTGTCAATAGATAATAAGGTAGAGTAAGGAAGCATAAACCGGACTACTTATTGTATGGAAACTGGATGCCTTTGGTAGTCCTGTAAATGTATACTTTTGAAAAGTAATCATCAAGTATACTATGGTATTCTCTCCTGATACTTCAGGATCAACTCAATAACAAATCCTTATATCCATCATTTCTAATGAATGCAAACTATGGAAAACACTTCTCAAACATTTGAGCAAACAGAACGTACTACTCTTACGAGATCTCTTAAAAGAGGGACCTACGACAAGCAGACCATTTATGATATCCTGGATGAATCATTGGTTTGTCATGTATCCTATGTACAAAATGAACAACCCTTTATGATTCCAATCAGCTATGGGCGAATTGATGACAAGCTATATATTCATGGTTCTGTGGGGAGTCATTTTTTCAGAGAGTTGGCCAAAGGAATAGATGTTTGTATTTGTATCACTCTGTTGGATGGACTGATCCTTGCGAGATCAACATTCCATCACTCTGTAAACTATCGGTCTGTGGTTATTTTTGGTAAGACAGAATTGGTTACTGATGAGGAAGAAAGATGGAAAGCTTTGGAATGTTTTACAGAACATATTATTCCTGGTCGTTGGAATGATGCCCGGCAACCCAATGCCAGTGAAATGAAAAAGACAATGGTAATCTGTATTCCTCTGGAAGAGGCTTCTGCAAAAGTACGTACAGGAGGTGTAAATGATGACGAAGAGGATATGAACTTGAATGTCTGGGCAGGTATACTACCATTAAAACTGGTTCCCCAACTACCTGAGCGTGATGCTGTTCTTGATCCCAGTATTGAATTACCCGACTACATTAAGAATTACAATAAGTCAGTGAAGAGAGTGTAAGGTAGTACATTATAGAGTTAATTGATAAAAACGCCTGAGTGAAATATATTTCACTCAGGCGTTTTCTCTTATTTGAGAAACAATCATTTTATACTATTTTGAAGGCTTAATCTATTTTACCAATGAAATATATCCTACTCTTTTTTGTTTGTCAGGTAACCTTTGCACAATGGATAGTACAGAACAGTAATACCCAGGCGAGTTTTCGAACGGTAAGTGCTATTGATAAAAACACATGTTGGGTTAGCGGCTCCGGGGGGACAGTACTCCGAACATTGGACGGTGGCACATCATGGCAAAAACTCACAGTTCCAAATACAGACCAACTTGATTTCAGAGATATTCATGCGTTTGATTCCCAAACCGCAATTATTATGAGTGCAGGCGATGGATCAGAAGGAAAGGCAAAATTATACAAGACTACAGATGGTGGAACTAACTGGAAGCTAGTCTATTCAACAGACCAGAAGGGTGTTTTCTTTGATTCCATAGATTTTTGGGATAGACAACATGGCATTGCTTTTAGTGATCCGATAGATGGTAAATTCTACATCATTGTTACTTCTGATGGGGGAGATACCTGGAAACGCATAAATTCTGAGAATATTCCTGCTGTTAAGGATGGTGAAGCTGCATTCGCTGCCAGTGGAACAGCCTTAGTTGTACAGGGAAATACAAACGCTTGGATTGGTACAGGTGGAGAAAATGGTGGAAGAGTTTTTTATTCTACAGATCAGGGACAAACCTGGCAAGTATCAGAGACGACTATAAAAGCAGGAAAGACTTCTGGTGTATTTGGTGTACGGTTTTTAGATGCTAAAACGGGTGTTGCCATTGGAGGAAATTATGAAAATGTGAAAGAGGCTTTCCTGAATGTTAATGTAACGAAAGATGGTGGAAAGACCTGGACAGCTGCTTCACAAACTGTTCCTGCTGGTTTAAAGGAAGGAGTTGCTATCTACAATAAAAATACATTGGTTGCTGTAGGCCCTTCAGGTACTTGTTATTCAACGAATTGGGGGAAGACCTGGACTAAGATAGATGAATCAGCTTTACACGCTGTTAGTTTCGTTGGAAAATCTGGCTGGGCTGTAGGAGGGAAGGGGCAAATTGTAAAGTTCAATGATGCTATTCTGAATCAGGGAGCAAAATAGAGGAAACTGTATGTCAAGAGAGATTTTCAAAATAACAAAAGCCTCATGATAGAGGCTTTTGTCTTATAAATAGTGTTTTGCAAACAACTAATCTCCATCCAGCAGATTACCCAGGCCACCTAAAATAGAACCACCTTCTTTGTTGCTGTTACGTCCATAAGGAGCAAGAGCCTCCACTAGTTTGGATATAGGCATAGATTGTAGCCATACACGACCTGTACCACGTAAGGTTGCCAGAAAGAGACCTTCTCCACCAAACATCATAGAACGTAAACCTCCTGCCTGCTGAATATCAAACTGGATACTAGGTTCAAATGCTACCACACAACCTGTATCAACACGTAAACTTTCGTTGTTAAGATATTTTTCAATCACCACACCTCCTGCATGAATAAAGGCTAGTCCATCACCTTGTAATTTTTCAAGAATAAAACCTTCTCCACCAAAAATACCGGAACCAAGTTTTCTGTTAAAGTGAATGGAAATTTTGGTTCCTAGTGCTGCACATAGAAAGCTATCCTTCTGCGCGATCAGTGTATTGCCTTGCATCTGTGCCAGATCAATAGGTAGAATGGTTCCAGGGTAAGGTGCTGCAAAAGCAACTTTGCTACGCGGATAACCCCGGTTAGTGAAGTGGGTCATGAAAAGAGATTCACCTGTGAGTAAGCGGGAGCCAACCTGTTTAAGCATACCCATAAATCCACTATTGGCTTGCGACCCATCTCCCATCTTAGTTTCAAACTGAATACCATCGTGCATATAAACCATTGCACCTGCCTCTGCTATGACAGTTTCATTTTGATCCAGTTCAATTTCTACAATCTGAATGTCTTCCCCAATGATTTTGTAGTCAATTTCGTGTGATTGCATGAGGTTAGATAGTTGTTTTTATAAAAAGATTAAGGTTGCTTTAACTGCTTTTTTTGTCTTTGCGATTTCTTAGTTTTTTATCATCTACCTTTCTATTGAGAAACTCATTGATTTTATCAATGTCGTAGTTGGCTGTAATCTCACCAAATGTATTGACCGTAAGTTCCAATCCATCTAGTTCGGGATGAACTTTGGGTTTATTTTCGGAATTTTCTTTCTTTTTTGCCATGACTGTAAAGGATTAGAAAACGTATAAAGAACTTTGATAAAAGCCTGTGCCTTGACTTTTACGACAGGCACAGGAAATGAATATACAAATTTCTTGTTTAACCTATTATAACTAATTTATCAATAGCCTTTTCAATCCTGTTACTGGTTTCTTCTTTTCCCAGAATGTCCATGATTTGCATAAGATCAGGTCCGTGTCCAGCTCCTGTCAATGCTAATCGAAGAGCTGGCATAACTTTTCCAATTTTAACTCCTGCCTTTTCCAGGACTGTATGCAGCGTTGCTTTGGCTGTTTCTGCATTGAACTCAGTTATAGTAACCAATTCATCTTTAAACGTTGTTAATAAAGTCACAGCTTCCTGATTCCACTTGGTTTGTACAACAGCTTCTTCATACACTGCTGGTTCCTGGAAGAGGAATTCTGTTTGTTCATAAATTTCCTGAGGAAAGGTAACCCGTTCTTTCATCAGATGAACAATTTTATTCGCTTTCTCCTGAGAACAAGCGATATTTTTTTGCTGTAAGGCGTTAACTAGCCCATCTGCTAATTCTGAATCAGGCTTTTGACGCAGATAGTGCTGATTAAACCATTTGGCTTTCCGAATATCAAACTTAGATCCTGTTTTATGTATTCTTCCCAATGTGAAGCTGTCAATCAATTCATCCAATGAAAATAACTCTTTATCTGTACCATCATTCCAGCCAAGTAAAGCAAGGAAATTGATTAGTGCTTCTTTATAATATCCTGCTTCCCGATACCCAACAGATGTAATATCTTCACCATCGGCATTTGTTCCATTCCATGTTAATGGGAAGATTGGGAATCCCATCTCATCGGCATCCCGTTTGCTAAGTTTTCCATGTCGTTCTTCAATAATTTTACCTTTTTCATCCAATAAATCAGGCTTCAGAATCAACGGCAAATGGGCAAATTGAGGGGCTTCCCATCCAAGGAATTTATATAATAATATATGCAAAGGAGCAGATGGAAGCCATTCGTCACCCCGAATCACATGGGTAATCTGCATCAAATGATCATCTACAATATTGGCCAGGTGATAGGTAGGCAGTCCATCTGACTTCATCAACACTTTATCATCCAATGTATTGGCATGTACAACCACCCAGTCACGAATTAAATCTTTGAAGCGAATTTCTTCCTTCATTGGAACCTTAATACGAATTACATAAGGAGTGCCTGCATCAATTAATTGCTTTGTCTGATCTTCATTTAATGTCAGAGAGTTACGCATTTGTGTACGTGTCAATGCATTATAGGAAGTATTGGCGGCACCTGCAGCTTTTAAGCGCTGACGCATAGCCTCAAGTTCTACATCTGTATCAAACGCATAATAGGCTTTTCCTTCATCCAGTAATTGCTGAACATATTTCTGATAAATTTCTTTTCGTTCAGACTGGCGGTATGGTGCATGTGGACCTCCCACGCCCTGTCCTTCGTCAATATGAATTCCTACCCACTTAAGTGATTCTATAATATATTCTTCCGCTCCGGGTACAAAACGCTTTTGATCAGTATCTTCAATGCGGAGTAACATTTTTCCGCCCATTTTCTTTGCAAACAGATAGTTAAACAGGGCTGTACGAACCCCGCCAATGTGTAAAGCCCCCGTTGGGCTAGGTGCAAAACGAACTCTTACTTCCATGTAGTCGATAAATAAATAAATCTGGAAATGATATATAGCTACAGAGTTAGCAACTCTGGGTTTTCTAAATCGGTGGCAAAGCTACAAAATAGACAAGAGGAATAGAGCGAAAATCTGATAGAATCTCTGTATCAATAAAAAATATGTCTTCTTATGGATTTATAGTAGCAGCTATAATACATTCAATCACTTTTTCAGGAGCACAACCATTTAATCCTGCTCCCCAACTGGCATTAAACTCCAGAATGAACCATCCCTTAATTGAGGAGTATCCCAGATCAACCACAAATGTTTGTGGTAAGTCAGGAACGTTATCTAAAAAGTCCTGAATAAACTCTTTGCCCGTTTCCAAAGATGTGGTGCCTTCATAGATGGCGATGTCTTTCAGCGTATACTGTAACACAAAACATCGTGCTTCTGCTTCTATAGCTACAATTTCAGAAACCAGCAGTTGTGTATTATGGGCAAGTCCTTCTGTTTCTACAAGAAGGTCTGTTTTTGTTTGATAAACGGCTGCTTTAAATTGTTTAGGGACAACCGATTTAATAAAGATTGGAAAGAGACTATCTGTAATAGAGTCTAATGATTGGGTATGTATTTGTCTTTTAGTCCAGATTGGAGCAAGCTTTGTGAGTAGTAGATCGTCAGGAGAGATAAGTTGAATAGCAAATAGTTGGGCTGAAACTAGTGAAAAAGTATCATTTCCGTAAATGGCGAATTTTTGTGTAAGAAGGTTGGCAGGCTTTTCCCAGAAACGATCTAATCGTATGACTTGGCCTCCCATATTTTGCCAGACTGCAGCAACAGAAAGTCTTTCTGTATCTGATTTGTAGGGAATAAACAGTGTTATCTCAGAAGGAATAAGCATAGAGGACAAATTAGTTTTTGGAACGAAGTCCTATACGATTTCCCTCAGTATCGATAAAAATAGCTGTATACCCCTGATCTGGCGAGATGAGGCGTTTGGGAAAGAGTATCTTGCCACCCACCGCTTCTACTTTATTAAGAATAGTACTCAGATCCGGATTTGCATCTATATAAATCATTGGTCCTTCAAACGAAGGTTTGTAAAATTCTGCATGTTGACATAATGCTCCGGAAACTCCTGACGGAGAGGCAGGAAAACTGCCTATTTTTAACGCCCCCAAGTCAAGTAGTTGAATCTTGATATCAAAGATTGTTTCGTAAAATATTTTGGCTCTGGAAAGATCTGTAACAGGAATCTCAAACCACGCAAGTGAAATACTCATGGCAAAATATATTAGCTAAGTAAAATGTCAAGATCACAAACTAGATTTTAATCTCATACGTATCGGCATCCAGGTATGCTGGGAATTTTTCACGATACGTCTGAAGATCATTCCTGTCTAGCTCAATAGTTTTGATTACTTCCTCGTATTCGGCATGAAATAATTTTTCTCCTCGATGGCTGATTACTACAGAATCTCCACTGTATGGAATATTTTTTCCATCAGTTCCAACCCGGTTTACACCTACCACATAACTCAGGTTTTCAATAGCTCTTGCCTGTAATAAGGTGTTCCAGTGCAAGCGCCGTGCTTCAGGCCAGTTTGCAACATAAATAAGACAATCATAGCCATTAGATGGGGTAGATAAATCTTTGTTGCGGCTCCATGCCGGGAAGCGGAGGTCATAACAAACTAAGGGTAAAAACTTCCAGTTTTTTATAGTAGGATATATATTTTTAGTACCTGCACTATAGGTTTCATGTTCATTAGCCATTCGGAAAAGATGACGCTTGTCATAGGTTTCATAACTACCATTCGGACGCATCCACACCAGACGATTGTAAAAGTTTCCGTTTTCCTTTACCACAAAGCTGCCCGTAATAACTGCATTCATGGAGGCTGCCATCATCTTGAGCCATTTGAATGTTGTAAAGTTCATTGGTTCTGCTACTGCTGGAGCATCCATTGTAAAACCTGTGCTGAACATTTCAGGTAGGACAATCAGATCGGTTGGTTCTTGTATATTCCTGATTTTTTCTTCCAGAGAATGAGTGTTAGCTCCTGGGTTTTCCCAATGCAAAGCTGTTTGAATCAACGTAATCCGAATGTTTTCCATACTATTTAGTGAGCAGTAGATTAATGTACAAAGATGTGGTTAGCAAATATACTATTCTCTCTGATAAATAAAGATACAAGGTTAGTACCTGAAATACATTTTCAAATAAAAAATCCCCAACAGTAAATGTTGGGGATTATAGTAGGAAGCATTGTATGTTATTTATCTAACTCTGCAGGGATATTTTCAACATTGAAGAATTTGATCGCATCATTTTCTTCATCATAGAACATACCGACCACATCATCTTTGTTTATTTTGCCTGCCAGGATATCTTTTGACAATTCATTGAGTATTAACCGTTGCATTACCCGTTTCAAAGGCCGCGCTCCAAATTGTGGGTCAAATCCTTTTTCTCCAAGTACATCCAGTACCTCATTATTCGGTTCAATATGGATTCCGCTTTCGGCCAACCGTTTCTGGATCTGACGGAATTGAATGTCCACAATTTTCCGGATTTCTTTCTTCACCAGAGGCTGGAACATTACAATTTCATCTACCCGGTTAAGGAATTCCGGACGAATCATCTTCTTGAGTAAATCAATCACCTGCTCTTTGGTATCCTCAATGGTCTTCTCACGATTCCAGTCTTCCATCTTCTCAAAGTTATCCTGAATGATGTTAGAACCCATATTGGATGTCATAATGATAATGGTATTCTTAAAGTTGGCTATCCGGCCTTTGTTGTCTGTTAACCGACCATCATCCAATACTTGTAACAGAATATTGAATACATCCGGATGGGCTTTCTCAATTTCGTCTAGTAAGATTACTGAGTATGGTTTCCGGCGTACTGCTTCAGTCAACTGACCACCTTCATCATATCCAACATATCCTGGAGGCGCACCTACCAGGCGACTCACTGCATGGCGCTCCTGATATTCTGACATATCAATACGTACCATCGCATTTTCATCATTGAACAGATACTCAGCCAGTGCCTTAGCTACCTCGGTTTTACCAACTCCTGTAGTACCCAGGAATATGAACGAGCCAATGGGACGTTTAGGATCCTGCAATCCGGCCCGGCTACGACGAACGGCATCTGCAACAGCCTCGATTGCCTCACTTTGTCCTGCAATTCGTTTACCTAGCTCTTCTTCCAGATGCAACAGCTTTTCTCGTTCGCTTTGTAGCATTTTAGACACAGGGATACCTGTCCACTTTGCTACTACTTCTGCAATATCTTCAGACGTTACTTCTTCCTTCAGCAAAGGCCGGTCAAGAGTTTTTACTTGTTTTTGAAGCTCTTCCAGTTTCTTTTGGGCTTCCACGATTCTTCCATAACGAAGTTCTGCCACCTTTCCATAATCACCGGAACGTTCTGCCTGTTCAGCTTCTACTTTATACTTTTCAATATCTTCTTTTTCTTTCTGGATCTCATCGATCAGACTTTTTTCATTCTGCCATTTGGCTTTCAGACTATCTCGTTGTTCATTCAGTTCTGCCAGTTCTTTGGATAGAATAGCTTCTTTATCTCTATCATTCTCTCTGCGAATGGCTTCTCTCTCAATTTCCAGCTGCATAATACGACGGTTGATCTCATCCAGCTCTTCAGGCAGAGAATCCATCTCAATTCGGAGTTTGGAAGCTGCTTCATCCATCAAGTCAATGGCCTTATCTGGTAGAAAGCGATCAGAGATGTATCTGTTTGATAATTCTACAGCGGCAATCACTGCATCATCTTTAATCCGAACACCATGATGTAGTTCGTATTTATCTTTGATACCCCGAAGGATAGAAATGGCATCCTGTACATTGGGCTCATCTACAAATACAGCCTGAAAACGACGTTCCAATGCTTTATCTTTCTCTACATACTTCTGATATTCCTTTAAGGTTGTTGCACCAATAGCATGTAATTCACCACGAGCCAATGCAGGTTTTAATAAGTTGGCTGCATCCATTGCGCTTTCTCCACCACCACCAGCTCCAATCAGTGTATGTATCTCATCAATAAACATGATGATTTCACCATTGGAGTCTGTAACTTCTTTTATTACAGCCTTTAGACGTTCTTCAAATTCTCCTTTGTATTTCGCGCCTGCAATCAAAAGTCCCATATCCAGAGACATTAATGTCTTAGACTTTAGGTTTTCAGGAACGTCTCCATTAACGATCCGCTGTGCTAATCCTTCAACAATGGCAGTCTTACCAACGCCAGGCTCTCCAAGCAGAATTGGATTATTTTTGGTTCTCCGTGATAGAATCTGTAATACACGTCTGATTTCTTCATCACGACCGATTACAGGATCAATTTTACCTTGTCGTGCCCGTTCAGTTAAGTTAATAGAATATTTCTCTAATGAACGGTACTTACCTTCTGCATGTTGATCTGTCACTTTATTTCCTCCTCGTAATTCTTTAATTGCGTTTTTCAACGCTTTTTCGGTGATACCTGCATCTTTTAGTATCTGTGCTGTACGATCACGACCTGCAAAAAGACCCAAAAGAATATGTTCAACAGATACAAATTCATCTTCCCATTCCCCTAACATACCTTCTGCTTTTTGAAGAGCTGCCGCTGCATCATTACCCAGATAAGGATTCCCTCCACTTACTTTCGGATAAGCCTGAACTATTTCGTTCAGACGTGTCTCCAATGCTTTTTGATTTACATTTAGCTTCTTTAATAAGAAGCCAATCAGATTCTCATCAGATTGAAGTATGGCTTGCAGCAAATGACCAGTTTCAACGGCTTGCTGGCCATGGCTTAAGGCAACCTCAGAGGCCAGTTGAATGACTTCCTGAGATTTAACGGTATATTTGTTAAAATTCATAGTGGTTTAATTTCTAGGGTTGATAGCTATAGTTTTCATAAGTTATAGTATTTTATCCTGTGTAAGCAAATAGAATGATTAGTATCACCACTTTATTTTTTATTTCTTACAAATTCTGGACACTGTCTATCTATCAAATAAAAATCCATTCCTTAAAAAGCTGAAAATATGTCCGTTTTCTTCTGTTTTTAGAGGATAATCAGCCATTTTGGCATTTTGAGCCCATCCTGTATCAAAAATGTAGCAGAATTGTCAGTATAAGTAAAAAAATACCATTATGAGGATAAAAAAAGAGGGTACTTGATGAAAAGTACCCTCTTTCTATAAAAGATAATCAGCAAGTTATCCCTTGTAGAAAAGCCATTTTGAAAGCTCTTTGTAGCTTACTTTTTTTCCATACATCAGGATTCCTACTCTGTAAATACGTGCTGCCAGCCAAGTAGTAGCTAAAAAGCCTCCAATCAATAACGCCATAGATAATGCAATTTCCCACAATGGTGGATTAAATGGCAGTCGGATAAGCATAATAATAGGGGAGGTAAGAGGAATAATAGAAGTCCAGAATGCAATAGAACTATCCGGATTCTGGACAATATAGGTAGCTATTACAATAGAAAAGATAAGTGGAACACTGATAGGAAACATAAACTGCTGTGTATCTGTATCTGCATCCGAAGCTGCACCAACTGCTGCAAATAATGCGCTATACATCAGATAGCCAAAAAGAAAGTAAAAAAGCAGACAAGCAATAATCTTGGTGAAGTTGATAGTTGCCAGACCTTTATAAATATCTTTTGCCTGTAAACCAGGTTTCTTTTGAACCTCTTTCAATTGTGATAGACCAGGTTGGCGATTTTCAACTTGCTGCATCATGGTTTGCTGATCTATACCCAGAGTTTGTGCTGTTCCATAGATAATTCCAAATCCCAACAATAACCATAAAAGAAACTGAGTCAGACCTACCAGAGCAATACCGATGATCTTGCCCATCATTAACTGGAAGGGTTTGACAGAAGAAATCATAACTTCTACAATCCGGTTGGTCTTTTCTTCGAGAATGCCTCGCATCACTTGCACACCATACAGGAATATAGATATATAGATGATGAAGGCTGATATGTATCCAACAATAGAAGAGGCGATTACATTGCTCTCCTGTTCTTTTTCTTCTTCCAGATTGGCGGTATTAACAGCTATTTCATACGATTCAATTTGTTTTAACAGATCTGTATCTATATTGGCTTGTTTCAACTGTAAATCCTGTATTTTTTTCTGGATAGTTTCCTGTACTTTATCTTCTACTTCAATGCTGGCACCTTTTTTGGAAAAAAGTTCAACTTCCCGATTATGCGTTTTATCCAAAATAGATTTTGGGATGTAGAGTACTGCGTAATACTTATCCTGTCTAACTTGTTCCTTTGCAACTGCCAAAGATGTATTGATAGGAGCAAAGCTAATATTTTTGTTGTTTTCAAAGCTTTGGCTAAACAAACCACTCTCATCGATGACGGCAATGGTTCGTTTTTCTCCTTCACGTAACATCAGATAAGCTGGAACGATGTAAATACAGGCAAGGAGAACAGGACCTAATATAGTCATGATCAGAAAAGATTTTTTGCGGACACGTACCAGGTATTCACGTTGTATAATCAGGAAGATAATTCTCATATTTCAGGCTTTTGGTTTAATTGTTTGATAGGTTAAAAAAAAGATGGATCAGTATTAACTATCAAACAGTAATAGCAGATGGTTCAATGGGTGTTCCCATTCCTGTGACACTTCGGATAAAAATGTCATTCATGGAAGGGATATTTTCAATGAATGAATGAATCTGAATTTGTGGTATCAGTATCTGTAATAAATCATTTGGTGTAGCTTCATTGGAAATCTTAATTGACGCCTTTATATGATTTTCTTCGAGTTGTTGCAGATCAAGCAATTGAAATTCTGATGGAAGTGTTCCCAGAGAGCCTTCTCCTTCTAACACATAGGTGTTGGTTCGGTACTGCCGTCTGATTTGTTTGGTTGCTCCATCCAGTATTTTTTCTGACTGATGAATCAATGCAATGTAGTCACACATTTCTTCTACGGATTCCATACGATGGGTTGAAAAGATAATGGTACAGCCATTTTGTTTCATTTGTATAATTTCATCTTTTATCAGATTGGCGTTTACCGGATCAAATCCGGTAAAGGGTTCATCTAGTATCAGCAACTCAGGTTCATGTAGTACTGTAGCAATAAACTGTACCTTTTGTTGCATCCCTTTCGACAGGTCTTCTACATTTTTATTCCACCATTCCTTTATATCAAATTTAATAAACCATTGTTTGAGTTTATCTGTTGCTTCTCGCTTTGTCATGCCCTTGAGTTGTGCCAGATATTGTAGTTGTTCGCCTACTTTCATTTTCTTGTAGAGGCCTCGTTCTTCTGGTAGGTATCCAATACGCTTAATATGGGCAGGGGATAGCTTTTCTCCAGCAAACAGGACTTCACCTTTGTCTGGTGCGGTGATTTGTGTAATGATGCGAATTAGTGAGGTTTTACCTGCACCATTTGGGCCTAGTAAACCAAAAATGCTGCCTTTAGGAATTTCAATGCTTACATCATTAAGGGCTGTGTGGTTTGCATAGCGTTTTGTAATATGGCGTGCTGAGAGAAGACTCATAGAAAATACTCAATTAGAGAAGTTAAGGATGTATTGCCTGAGTTCAGGAAACTTTGGCAAATTAGGGAAATCATTCTTTAATGAAAAACGATCTCTAGGGTAACCTTTTCGGAAAGGTATATAAATAATCTGTTGATTTGTATGGTTATCACTAGAATACTTGTAACACTGATTATGTCTCCATTGTATTTGACTGATCAAAAGGGCAGAACTCATGAGAGTATCTACTGGCAATAATGAGCATGTTCGCCTATAGAGAATGAATATTTCTTAACTTTTTTTATCTTCCTTAAAACTTTTCTGCATCACTGGGCATCTACAGAGTATATTTTAACCAACCTGATCCTGTTTGGAACCTAAACTTTACACTGATTCGTGGATACGTCAAGCCCAGCAAGGCAGCCAAGCGGACTTTAACCGATTGGTGAAGTATTGGTATCCACGCATTTACAACTTCACTTATAAATATTTTGCCGACCATGATATGGCTATGGATATTACCCAGCAAACGTTTATAACTGTTCATAAAAATCTTTCCGGACTTCAATCAGTTGAACAATTTCGTAGTTGGTTATATCGGATTGCTACCAATTGCTGCCATCAGGAGAGTAGAAGGCAAAAGCGAAAAAAAATGTTTTCATTTAGCTTTTGGCAACGGGATTCTGATAATGACAAAGAAATTTCTATTGATGACAGATGGGTTGCTGAAGCAGATGTAGAGACAGAGCGAACAGAAGCAGCAGAATATGTCCTAAAAGCATTACATGAATTGCCTGCTGAACAACGTGTAGTGGTGATTATGAAAGAATATGAGGGATTAAAATTCAGAGAAATTGCTGCTGCATTGGACGTATCCGAAAACACTGTTAAATCCAGAATGTATTATGGTCTGGAAAACATGCGGAAGCAATTGGAGAAATGGAAGGTAACCAAAGATATGATCTATTTTTAAAATACTCTAAAGCCAATATTTAGTAAGATTAAAAGTTGATAAATAAAGATTATGAAAAGTGTTACTAAAAATACGCTGATTGCTTATTTGTATGGTGAGCTTGATGAAGCAGAAGCAGCACAGGTAAAACAATATCTGGAAGAAAATGCGGCTGCCAGACAGGAGTGGGAGCGGTTGTCTTCTACCAGAGTAAAACTTCAACAAGTAGAAGATGAGTCAATTGAAGAACCCATTTTTTGGAAACAGCAGAAAATACAAACAAATACACCTGAAGGGAAATGGAAGAAATGGGCTGTAGCTGCTGCCATCTTTGTAGGAATACTATATAGTGTTGCCTGGATGAACATACGAATAAGCCTGCACAATAATGAACTATCGATAAGATTAGGAAAGGATAGTGAAACCAGTATAAAGGAAGTGGTACCAGCAGCAAATACATTGGCTTCGATTACTACATCAGACACAGCAAAGCTATCACAAATACATACTATAACTAATGATAGTGTTGCCCTCAAGCGAATTGTATTACTGGAGCAAAAGCTTCAACGCCAGATTTATGCTCTTCAGATGCAGCAATCTGTATTGCAAAAGCATCAAACAGGACTAACATCAGAACAGGTGGCTGGGCTAATGAATGATTTACAACAGGAAAACTTCGAAACAATGCAGCAGCTCCTTTCCTCTGCAGGGCAACAACAACAACTATATTCTCAGCAATTATTAACGCAGCTTACTGATTATCTGGCTTCGCAACGCAAAGACGATCTGCAAAAGATTAATGCTGTCTTAAATAACATTGTACAGAATACAGATCAGAAACAACAACAGACAGATTTTCTGCTTACTCAGGTAATCTCCAAATTAAACGAAGGGGAGAAAGACAAAGAAGCAAACTAACTAATCTTGATACTCTTCTTATTTGGCGCCAGATAGGAGAAGTAAAAGGGAACTCTCAATTACAATATAAAAAACACTACTATGCTATCATATACAAAAAATATAACACGTCACATTCTGAAAATCACAGGATGTATCACAATGGTTTTATACTCGGTTGTTGTACAAGCTCAGAAAGTAGCAGACACCACCCGGTTTCAACGCGATGAGGAAGTTCTGAGAACTGTTTTACTAGAATACTTTAAAGAGGCCAATCCTGATAAGAAATCCCAGCGAGTAATAACACAAAACGGAGAAGTGCATTATTTTCCTGGATTTGGATTATTGATTTCTGCCCCCACTTATACAAATTCTTTAGGGGTAAAAGTCATTAATGGTGATGCTTACTACTATAAATTTAATATGGATGAAGAAGATAGTGATGACGATGATACTAATAAAACACCACCCGCTACTAAAGTTATAGAAAAGGAACAGATCATAACACTTATGAAAGGATTTCTGAGTAGTTATGGAAATTTATTTGGTTTTGTAAAGCCAGGAGAGAAGATATTCTTTTATTACGATAAGAGATATGACCAGGAGAGGAAATATAATTCTCAGGACAAAACAGCAAAACCTGAACGTATATTGTTTGAGTTTAGCCAGGAAGACACAAGAATGGCTGGTCAGGACCTGGCTGCTAAAACAAAAGTAACTGTAGAACCTATTGATAAAACCAGTAAACCAGAATATGAGATAATGGGCAAGATCTTTACCAATCTCTTCGGAAATGGGTTTGATAAATCATTTGTTACAGCAGATAATAATTTTGTGTATTTCAATGGATTGGAAAAAAGCACTACAAAGGAGAGATATGAATTTTTTAAAGGATTAGGAGTTATTTATAACTTCTCTGTCAATTACAATAGAAGTTTAAAGATTTATGGAGTTGCTACTATGAATACAAGTAGTGATGTCAGTTCAAATCACAAGAGCATGACTATCACCAGACCTGCAATTGCTGGAAGTGGTGCAGTTACAATAGTTTCAGAATCAGAAGAAGAAGTGACAACTTCTGCAAAATCTGAAAAAGGAAAAGCAAAGAATAAAAGTAAAAAAGAAGATAAATCTTTAGAACCTGTACAAGTTATGGGTACCGCCTCTTCCAGTGAGAAGACTGGAAAAAGCAAGGATACTCAGACAAGTGTACAAGACTATGCTAGCTTTATTAATGAAGTAAAAGCCTATATGATTGAATATGGTCGTACACTTCGGACACTAGCTCCAACCGAACGACTTGTGGTAAATATTTCTATTAATACCTGGAACAAAGAAACTATACCGCAAAAAGTAGAGCTTTCCGTACCGAAAACGGTATTGGATGAATATGATAAACAAGGTTTAACTCTGGCAGAAGCAATTAGTAAAATCAGGGTTAGTGAACAAAAACATAAAGCATCTTCACATAATATTCAATTTCAATGGTCTAAATAGAAAGATTAGTATTACCTTGGATTGGAAAGGCACAATGTTTTTGTAAATACTAAAAAGAACATATTATGGAACTTACAGAATACAAAAAGCAAATTATCCAATCTTGTCGTAAAGCCTTAGAGGCTTCCGAACAGGTAACCCAACAGACTATTACTCAGAGAATAACAGATGCTACAGATAGTGATGAAGAAGGATGGAGTGACAAATATGAGTCAAAAGATGAGGAAATGATTGAGGATAACAGACAATTAGAACCTCATATGGATTTTCTACGTCAGGAATTGGTACAATTGGATGGAATTGACGAAGTTGCTATCAATGCTGAAGTAGGAAAATGGGCTGTTGTTATTACAGATTCTATTCATTTCTTTATTGGAGTAAGTACACCATTCAAAGTAAATGGAGAGGATTTTATGGCTATTTCCACTAACGCTCCTATTTACTCCGTTATGAAAGGTAAAAAAGAAGGAGATAAATTTAGTTTTAATGGAAAAAACTATAAGATAAAGCAGGTATTCTAAGGAGTTTATTAAAATAGTTATAAAAGTGCCTTGTTAGTCTCATATATTATCTGAGATTACCAAGGCACTTTTCTTTGTTTATAGTTTAGCTCACAACTTTGAAAGATATGAGAGATAAAAATATTCAAATCATAGCATAATATGTAAATACTATACACGTGTAAGGTTCTGTGATAATTTTACATTATTTTGAGTTGTAATTGTTTGGTGTTACCTGAAATCATGCTGATAAATTTGAGAAAGGGATAAATAGGACTAAGCTAATGGGTTGAATATTAAGTATATGGTTTTTAAGCTATAAGTTTAGTCTGATTTTATTGCAGATGGAAGAAAAATACATTTTATTCATTTTCAATTATCAATAAATTATGAATAAGTTTTTCTTTACGTTTGAGAATAGATTTTTTTTTGAGTAAATATTACTGAATTGATGAAAGTTTTTTAATAGATTCAAATGCTCAAGTCATTATTGATCAGTATATTATTCCCAACTAAAGGATATTCAGTAAAGTAGGTACACTAGTAGCTGCTTAAAACTGTAAATAGTTTTCTTTAGTGATCTGTTGTGTCTGAATATAAGCAGGCTACTAAATTGTAAAAATAGTAAAGTATTATCTTGGAAAGAGGTAACACTAATTTGTGTATAAACGAAATCACTGCTCCTTTAACTTTCATCAAATGAATAAACATTTACGGGCAATTATTCTTTCTTTTCTTTGTCTGCAAGCGATTGCACAGAGTAATGTTAAAGATAGTTTGTTGGCATCCTTGAAAAGATCAGAGATAGAACAACGTAGCTTCATTCTCATGGAATTAGCTGAATTATATCAAACTTCTGATCCTGATTCATCCATAGTGTTGGCTAGAGAAGGCTTGGCTCTGGCTCGTCATATGAAGAATGCCGATAATATAGCCTTGGGTCTTTACCGGATAGGAGTTGCGCATCGAATGAAAGGAGAATACAAGAAGTCAGAAGAATACTTTCTGAAATCACTCGAAATCTGTAAAACTATAAATAATGAGAAACTTATCGCTGCAAACTTAAACAGTATCGGCATTACGTATGTAGGGTTAGGGATATATAGCAAGGCATTGGAATTTTATCTACAGGCTTTGAAGAAAAGAGAAGATGTACATGATTGGAAGGGAGTTGCAGCTACTTTAAGTAACATTGGTATTGTTCATACACAACAGAAGAATTTTTCCAAAGCCTATAATTGTCATACACAAGCATTAAAGATACTGCATTCTATACCTGATTCCCGTCAGGATGCAGCTGCGGTCCTGGATAATTTTGCCTACTTATATAAAAAGCAGAAAAACTATGCAAAAGCATTGGAAACCTATAATGCTATCTATAACACATTTATGTTAGTAGGAGATAAGGTAGGTGTACACTCTTGTTTATTGAATATGGGAGATATTTATTTGGAACAAGGTAATTCAATAAAGGCATATGAATATTATTCTCAGGGATTACATCTGGCGCAGGAGATAAATGCAAAAGATGCTATCGCTCAGGATTTGATTGGGTTATCAAGAGTTTATACTATTACAGATAAACTTATTGACGGATTAGCTGCTGCAGATAAGGCTTTGGAATTGGCTAAAGAAAGTGGCGCAAAACAGATTGTTAAAGAGGCAAGCCTGATGTTATATAAGAGGCATAAAGAATTAAAAAACTATAATAAGGCTTTGTATTATTTTGAAGTGGCTCATGCTGTGGATGATAGTATTCTGGTGACAGAAAATGCCAAAGTTGGTTTTGCCTTGCAAGCTAATTATGATCTGGAAAAGAAACATACCCAGATGGCATCAGTACATCAGATCGCACAGAAAGCATTAACAAAATATGCTCAGCAACATTACCTTTTTCTGGGAGTTTTATTGGGAATAGGGATAATTGTTTACTTATTGATTCGTAATATTCTACAGGAACGAAAGATAGATCAATTATTAGTAAAGCAAAAGATGTCAGAGTTAGCCTACCTGAATGCACATAAAATACGTGGACCCGTTGCTTCGATTCTAGGGTTGGTTACCTTATATAATCGAACTAACCTTGCTGATGATTTTAACCAGGTTGTTATTAGTCATATTGATACTTCTGCAAAAGAACTAGACCGTATGATACACGAAGTGGCTAATAAGACCCAGTTGGTATATCAAATGCACGAACAGAATGGAGAAAGAATTGAGTTGTAAATTAAACAGCTAAAAAGAAAAGGGATTTATAACATAAATCCCTTTTCTTTTTAGCTGTCTGTACTGAAATTAGTCAACAATAATTCGTTTAACTACTTGCTGATTATCACCAGAGAATATAACTACATATAACCCCTTACTATACAAGGTAAAATCAAATTGGGATTCATATGGGATATTTATTGTTTCATAGACTTTAGTTCCTGCAGAGTTATAAATCTGCATTTTTACTTTTTCTATTGTCAACCCAACACTACGAGTGATGTTTATAAAAGATGTTGTAGGGTTAGGTGAAACTTTTATGGCATCAGCTAGCTGATTTGTATTGCCAATAACTATCAGCTTTTTAGAAAGAGTATCAGAATTACCTACTGTATTGGTTGCCTGCAAAGAAACTATATATGTACCTTGTTTTGTATAGGTATGTGCAGGATTTTGTTCTGTGCTTGTTGTACCGTCTCCAAAATTCCATAGCCACTTAACTGCATTGTGACTCGAATCTGTGACTTTCAACATCTCATTCAATGTCAGATCAAGTGTGTCTTTATTAATAGAAAAGTTGGCTATATTCGTACGAATGACTTGAATAGTGTCCGAATACATATCAATACATCCGTTGATATTAGTCGCCTGCAAAGAAACTATATATGTACCTTGTTTTGTATAGGTATGTGCAGGATTTTGTTCTGTGCTTGTTGTACCGTCTCCAAAATTCCATAGCCACTTAACTGCATTGTGACTCGAATCTGTGACTTTCAACATCTCATTCAATGTCAGATCAAGTGTGTCTTTATTGATAGAAAATTCTGCATCAATTTGTAAGATTTTTATCGTTACAATAACAGGGTCACTTTCTATTATATAGTCAGATGCTGTAACATAAAAGATAGTATCTTTATAGATTCGTCCAAGATTAAATGAAGTGCCAATCGCTAAAAAGTCGAAATTTGTTGAATATAGTCCATATACAGTTCCGTTAGAGGGTTTTAATATAACCGAGTCTCCAGCACATATTGAGACTGGCTGAACTACTGGTTTAGGACTTAAAATTCCAGGAAAAACTTTTATAACCTGAGCAACACTATCCTGACACCCCTTTGCATTTTCGCTTACTAAAGTTACTCGATAATCACCTTTTTTTGTATAGGTGTGTGAGGGATTTTGTTCTGTGCTTGTTGTACCGTCTCCAAAATTCCATAACCATTTCACTGCATCTGAAGTCATATTGGTAACCTGCAGAACATCCTGATCTGCAATGCCCAATGAATCTTTATTTATTTTAAAACGTGATTCAAATATATTGACACTTACAGCCACAGGATCACTTTCATATAATGAATCGGCATTGGTTACAAAGAATGTAGTGTCTTGTTCCACATTATCTATTTCCAGTTCGCTTCCTATAGAGAGTGCTTTTAATGTTCCGTCTGCTTGTTTTTGGTAAAATTTAAATGTCTGACCAGGTGAGGGTGTAAGCATAACTTTTGTACCCCGACAGGTTGTAACATTGGCGATTACAGGTTTAGGACTACGATTGATTTCAATAAATTTGGCTAAAGCCGCATCTGCACTTTTCTGTAAGTCAGCTAAATTATTACCACCTAGTATCGCAAATGCTACCACTACAGAATCTCCATCCGCCAAATTTTCGATTTTAGCTGCCAGCATATGAGCAATATCATCCGTTGTGGTAGCTGTTTGGGCACGCCCAACCCCACTGCTGATTGCCTGAAATTTTTCTGTGTTGGTAAAACCATCAAAGATGTTTATTCCTGATGTGTTGTCAAATGCGTAGTAATTAGGTGTTTGTTCTGTTAGTAATCTGACACCTGCATAAGGGAAACTGCCTGTAGGGTTAAATGCATAGCCTAATTTTCTGCCAGAATCCCAGCCAGCCTGATTTTGCTTACGTTCGCCTATTTCCCAGTCTGCAAATAGACCAGTGTATAAAGAATCAAGCTTACTGCCACTCTTATTTGTTATTTTATATTCAATAATTACAAATTGATCATTAGGGGCATCTTTCCATGCATAAGTCTGGTGTTGTATTTCAACTCCAATTCTATCTTCTTTATACCAGTTTTCCTGAATAATACCTCCTGTGAGAATATCTGTTAATTTATAGTCCTGAAATTCTACATTACGAACAGACTCAAAATGTTGATTGGTATTATATTCGGTAGCTTCATTCCGGATACAATCTGAGACATGGGTTTCGTCTGTTGCAACAATCAATCCTGCCTCAAATAAAAGTTGTTGATTTTGTATACGGATCCCGTTTCCTTTCCCCTGCTGGTTGGCAGCAATCCCTGAACTCCAAAATGAATAGGCATCTGAGAAACCTAATCTCCCATTACTGGTGGTAGTAATTTTGGTTTTATTGATATTTATATCCAGATAATCTGGATTAATAAATGTTGTCCATGTAAAACTTCTAGTATAAGAGCCGTCTGTCACTGTTGCTGTAAATGTAACTTCTGTATTAGCAGGTACATCACTCCCAACTGTAATCTGGAATGGCGCTGTATTGGCAATACTGGCTCCAGTGGCTACAGCCCCAAAAATGATTGTAGGATTGGATATGGTAATATCGGAAGAATTGGATGTCAAGCTGATTTGAGCATTCGTTAAGGGAGATGCTATATTTTTGATGTTTACAGTCAATTCATTTGTTATACCAGAAAGTAGATAGGGTTGGTTTTTGGCATTTGTACTGCTAATTCCTGTAAGGGTAATGGCTTTGGAAACAGTCGCTGTCAATGCTTTGTATACATTAAGACGCCCACTACCTAACATCCCAATGTATTCACTATTACCTGCTAAATTATAAATATCATCTGTAGTGGCAATTAGGCGTTGTGCTATTTCTGTTGCTGATAATTCTGGATACATAGAGCGAACCAGTGCAGCAGCACCTGCTACTATTGGACTTGAATAAGAGGTACCACTATCATAACTATACGAATTGCCATCTACAGGACTGATTATATCCTGTCCGGGAGCAGCCAGATCAACTTTATCATTGAATGCTGAGCCTCCCTGTGTTCCCCAACGCAGGTCAGTAGAACCTGTTGCTGCCACAGAAATGACATTATCGTAAGATGCTGGCCACCAATAACGAGATACTTTACTGCCTTCATTACCCGCAGATGCACAGATTACTACATCATGATTAATAGCTGCATAATTGATTACGTCTTGCTCTAAGGAAGAAGCGGGGCCAACTCTTCCCCATGATAAGTTAATAACTTTACAGCCCTTCTCTGCCAGATAAACCAAACCTGCATATCCGGCAAAGTTCTGAGTATATGTATCAAAAGCAGTTATTGGAATAAAAGGACAATTTATGGCTACACCTGCTATACCCAAACCATTATCAGCCTGTCCAGCAGCACACCCTGCTACTCTTGTTCCATGATTATTGGCCAATAAGTTAGTGGAGTTTTGTATAATATTCCATCCTGCATAGTTATCAGTATAACCATCCTTATCATTATCTATACCATCTACTGGATCTGCAGTATTAAATGAGACTTTATTTTTAATATCTTCATGGTTAATATCAAAACCAAAATCAACAATGCCAACTACAACATCTGGACTTCCTTTGTGAATATCCCATGCCTCATAGGCTCTAATATTTTTTAATGCATATTGGGCACCTGTAGTTATCAAAGGGTCATTTGGTGTATAGAGAGGTTGGTAACCTATATAAAGAGGTTCGGCATATTCTATTGTTGAATCTGATAGTAATGTATTTATGGCTGACTCCAGATCTTGCTTTTCTGGTAATTCAATCCTATAGATTGTTGAAAGATCGACAAATGATTGTCCATTTCGGAGACGAGCTTTTGATGTGCTAGTACTTTGCTGAGTTGGAAAAAACTTTTTGATCTCACTTACTCCTAACTTTTGTATTGTGCCATTGGTTTTGGGAGAAGGCTGTATTGTACGACTGTTGGCACTGGTAGTTGATCGTAGTTTTACAACAACTGTATGTGCCGCATAGTCAGTTCGCTTTAGCGATCTGTCTAATGTGAAATGCCTTGTTTGGGCAAACAGCTGCCCTTGAATAACCCAAAGGCATAGTGTAATCAGTAAAATTTTAGTTTTCACAGCTGTAGTATTTTGGAACAAATGATTACTCAAAGCACTCTATCAAACAGGTTTCTCCATTTGAGCTTTGTTCATTACAAAAATACTAGGTTGGAAAGCGCTTGTGCTGTGCGTTATTTGGAGGAAACATACACTTAACAGGTTCTGTCATTTATCGTGAATAGCACCTTTACAAAATCCTGTAAGAATATCTAAGAAATAAGTTATTTTCAGATAAAAAGAGACGTAGCCTTACCCGGGATTTTTATGTCTTTATTTGTTTTATTGCATTTCCTGTTAGTAAATTTCCCGCTCTGAAATACAAGAATATAAGAGAGTAACCTGAGAATATATTTTAACTTTTTATGACTGCACAAATTGAAAAAGTAACAGGAATGATTCATCAGTATGTTGAATCAATTGGATTAACACAGGAACAGGTTTTTGATTTTGAGAAAAACACATGGCGATGGCGTAAAGGATCTGCCAGTATCGAGGTTTTTATTCAAACTATTCGTTTTGATAATGGTGGGAGTAGGGATTACCTCCGTATTTTCTCTCCTCTTCTACAAATTCCAGCCAATGACCTGCTTTCTTTTTATCGGCATTTGTTGCAGTTAAATGATACAAATCTGGGAGTAAAAATTTCCATTATGCCTAATAGTAACTGGGTATATGCTACCTATGAGCGGGATATTCGGGGGATGGACTATCATGAACTAGCAACCTGTATAGCTGATATGGAGTATTGGGCCGATACACTGGATGATGAGTTGAAAAACGCATTTCCTGACTGGAACAACTGATATGATAAATCTGACAAAAACGTAACTGCGTTTTATAGTGAAGGTACACTGATCCATTATAAATATGTATATTTTATGTAATTCTTCTGTGTATATATTTATCTGCTGACTTTTTATTGCGTTCCTATTTAAAATATCTGGAGTCATAAATAGCATTCTTATGATTGAGAATATGTGTTAGATTCTCTTTCTTAAACTTTTTGTTGGTTGTAAAGGTTACAAAAACATATACACTTATCCATACACTATTATGTCAGATGAACAAAGCTCTGAAAAACTGGACCGTATTATAGATGCGCGTATGAAGCTGAAGGCTCGTTTTGAAGAAAAGATGAAACAGACTCCTTCGGTTTCTGATAATAAACCTTTGGGTACCGGGCCTACCAACAGACATGGTATGCCTCAGGTGCCTGTTGGGCAGCATGTAACTGAAAAGTGGCCTGTGTTAGATTTGGGATACCAACCCAATATTCCATTAGACAAATGGAGGTTAATTGTAGATGGTGAGGTGGAAAATCCTGTAATGCTTACCTGGGATGCATTTATGGCTTTGCCTCAGACAGATGATACCTCTGATTTTCATTGTGTCACTACCTGGTCAAAGTTAGATATGCACTGGAAGGGTGTTCGCTTTATGGATTTGGCTGCTTTGGTCCAACCTAAGGAGACTGCTACACATGTTATGTGTTATGGATATGATACCTACACTACCAATATTTCTTTAGAAGAAGCTTTGAAGCCAGATGTATTGCTGGTTCATACTGTAGATGGCACCCCCCTGCCTCTTGAACATGGAGGACCTGCTCGGGTTATTACTCCTCAATTGTATGCATGGAAGGGGTCAAAATGGATCAAACGAATTGAATTTTTATCCGCTAATCGTTTAGGATTTTGGGAAGAACGTGGTTATTCCAATACTGCTTATCCCTGGCGTAATGATAGATATAGCTGATTAGTAAAATAAAATACCTCAAAGAGATCCTTTGAGGTATTTTATTTTAGTTGAGTTTTTTCAGGAGACTTCTTGGAAAGATTACTAATTTGATCAAAGAAAAGCTAAAAAGCATAACCTAGCATAATACCTAATCGCAAAGTCAACAGAAGTTTAGATTTAGGCACATTCTTAAAAATAGTATCCCATTCAGGTTTATTACTCCATTGAGGATTATAATGGCGATAGGCGATACCTAGTCCTGCAAATCCATCTAATGTAAAACGATTGCCTTTATTCTTCTTATTTGTTCGGCTTGGATCTTGTAAAAAACGATCCCCAACCATAAAGCTATACTCATATCGATTTTCGTCTGCCTGAATAACAAGATAAGAAGAATTTATATCTTGAACATTGGCCTGATGGTTAATACCCGTAAACCGGAGCTCATGAGCTATATAGAGCATACCAAGGTTGCCATCTGGTTGATAGAATTTTTGTTTAATGCCTATAGAAAATCCTCTTGAATATTCTACATTATCTGCAATATTATCATTGCTGGTAAAAAAAGGGTTTCTGTAAATAGTGGCTGTAAATTCATATCCAAGACGTTCGTGCATATAATACTCAACTGACAAAGGTAGACTTGGATTTGACTGCCAGAACATAGCCAATGGATTAAGACCAACAATAAAGGCACGATATTCATTCGGCTTTGATATAAAATGCCAGTTGTGTTTTCTGGGAAGTCGTAACGAAGGTTTATTGTAAGGTTGATTTACACGTGTTATAGTATCTGTAATGATTACAGAATCAGTTGGGTTAATACTGGCAACTGGTATTTCATTTTCATAAAATGCCTCATAGTAGCCAGCAACGCCTCCATCAGGTTTGTATAATGTCCAGAGTCCTACACGTTTGTCATTTTCGAGATGACCCTCCATACGGGGCTTTCCATCTTTATAGATACCCTTATATAATCCTTTGCCATCAACGAAGACACACTGGCCTTCCAATGTTCCATCATCTTCATAAAAATACTGCCATTCACCTTCATATAAACCGTTCCGAACGGAACCTTTGGCTTTTAATTTGCCATTTTCATGGTATTCTATATAATTGCCATCTTGTTGTGTATGATTTAAAGCTCCTCGTGTAGTCCCATTTGTATAAAATAGATTCCAGATTCCATCTTCTTTTCCTCCAGATTTTTTTCCTTCCGCTGCTATGGCTCCATTGGGATGATAATACTTCCATTTGCCTTCCTGTATTCCATTTTTGTATTCTCCTTCCTGAATCAATTTTTCATTTTCATCATAAAACTGCCACAACCCTTCTCGTACTCCTTCTTTTTCTGGACCCTTGGCTTTGAGTTTTCCATTTTCGTAATAATAACTCCATAGGCTGTCACTTTTTCCATGGGTAAGTAATCCCTGCATGCGAATAGTACCGGATGCATAAAATTCCCGGTACCAGCCATTATCATTATTTAGTGTGGCTTCTGCTTTCTTTTTACCATCCTCATAGAAATATTCCCACAATCCTTCTTTGTGATCATTGATATAGGTACCACGGTTTTTCAGATTCCCACTCTCATAATAATAACTCCATTGGTTGGTGCGAATCTCATTTTGAAGGGTTCCTTCCATTTGAAGGTTTCCATTTTCATAATAGTAGCTCCATATACCATTTTTCCTGGCATTCTGCCAATTGCCTTTTATTTTTAGTTTACCATTTTCATAATAATAGGTCCAGTTTCCATCAGGAACTCCTTTCTTATAAGTCCCTCTGGATCGTACTTTCCCATTTGCATAGTAATTTTCGTATGGCCCTTGTAAATAAGGAGGCTTGGTGTTGGAAATAGTATATTTCTCTTTTACATGTTCTTTACCTTTATCATAATAGGTAATTACCTGTTTGGTCTGAGCTTTCACGACAGGGCATAAGAATAACATGAGCCATATACTTACAATGGCTAAAAGTGTACTATTTACCGTTTGAGAATCGGTAACAATCATCTGCTCAAAATAAAATTTGCTAATTCTCCAGTTTGAGTTATTTGTCTGGAGGATTTCTAAAATTAAAAAATAGGCTATTAAATAGTTTGAATAACCTCATCTACCCAACTCTTGCCCCATTCAACTTTTTCTTCTTCCGACCACAGTTCTGGGTAGAAAATACGTTTTTGGAAGCGTGGAGGAAGGTATTGTTGCCAGTTGGTTCCGCCAGTTGCTGCAATTACTTTTTGATCTTTGTGAAGATAACGGGCTGCTGATTTATAATGTGCCAGTGTCCAGTTTACATTGGCTAATGCATCAAATCTGCGTAGAGCATTAATTAATTCAGAACTTTCGCCTTGTTCTAATGTAATCTTTCTATAACGCATCCAGAGGTTTTTACTCTCATACTCTTCAGCTAATTTAATTAATGTTTCAGCATATTTTTTCTCAAATTGCTTAAGAGTTAACGTCTTTTGCTTAGTTGCCAGTTCTGTAGCTCCCATTTTCCAATACAAATGCTCATAAAGCTCAGCAATGGTAGAATCAGAAGGAAGTTGATGGCGCTGCTCAATTTCGACCAGATTACGAAATCGTGTTGCTCCAATCTCTATCATCCGGTATTGCACAGATTGAAATCCGCTTGCAGGAAGCAAGGACATTCGATATTGTAAAAACTGAGACTTATCCATTCCTTCAATCATTACATCAAAGGATTGCACGAGAATCTCAAAGTAACGGCATATTCGTTTTATTCTTTCTGTAAAGAATGCTATCGTCAGTGCTTCGTTATTGGCAATTTGCTGTATCTCCCATAATACCAATTTAAAATAAAGTTCGGTAGATTGGTGAAACGTAATGAATATCATCTCATCTGGGAAGTCTGTTCTGGGATTTTGCAGAGATAACAACGTATCCAGATGGACATAATCCCAGTAAGTCAGATAGTCTGCATAGAGCAGACCCTGCAGATAGGAAGGCATATCCTGACCCATTGCTGCATATTTTTCTTCCAGGGCTTTTAAAAGTTCGTCTACCTTTTGTTGTGAATTTGTTGAGTTCTGCTCCATATGACTTATATATCAAAGACTATACAATTCCGAGTATGTTTCTCAGAGTTGGAATAAATGTAAAGTTTTCAAAATTACACAAAATACATTCGATATGATTTTTTTGATCCTATTTATTGATCCGTTAGACAATTGTTAGGTTACATATTGCTCAGTTATAGATTGTTATTTTATGAGGCATTAGTAATAGAATTAGTATACTGATCAACGTAAGATATAGACGAATTGTGTATCTAAGACAAGATTTAGTGAAGTGGGATTATTTTAATAGATTAAAAGGATAATTTGCAAATAAACTCTATCTGGTTTGTATTTATTGAATTTTATTAAAAATTTCCATTTTTTAAATGTTGAAAAATTATTTTATTATATTGAAATGGTTTTCTTTTATACTTATTTTGACATACTTTGTGATATATAAACTATGCTCTGTCTCTGTAACGAGGGTTTAGCAAAAATTTTTGCAAATTCAAATACTTACAATTTAATTGTGACATTGACCCATTTTTTAGCTGTACAGGCAGAGCATTTTTATACTAATTTCCTTCTTCAAAGAAAAAGCGGGTATGGATATGGCTTGTGTTTGAGGAGAATGACTACATGTGATAGATACTAAAATGATACCTGGTTCTTTGTAAATAAATTATTTTGATGGCGATGGTAATTTCTATGGATGTTTCTGCTACAGAGGAATTGTATAGTGACCAGTATACTACTGTCTATTTTTTGTTAGTTCAAAAAATAGCTGTTGTTAAAGTACATAATGCTTTTGTACCCATGAGCAACTATAGAGAAGCCTTGAGGCAAATTGCAGGATTTGCAGAACAAAGGCAGATAAATAAGTTGATTATTGATGCCCAGAACTTAGTGGCTTACCATCGTCCTTCAGTAGATTGGAGCTTTACAGATTGGAAACGGCAAGCATTTAATTATGGACTTTCTGTCTATTGTTATGTCTTACCTAGAAATGAAGAATATCAGAAGAAGTTGAAAAATGAGATACAACGGATTAATAATGCGAATCCAGAGCTTGGATTCTTAAAACAGATCCGAATTTCTTTTTGTGACTCTCTGGATGAAGCTATAATGGAATAGTTTACCTATTCAAATATTATTGTCTTATTTCCTTTGATAAAGACGCGATCTTCCAGTACAAGTTTTAGTGCTTTAGCCAGTACAATTTTCTCAACGTCATGACCTGCCTGCGCCATATCTGATGCCGTTTTGGAGTGATCAACATGAATAACATCCTGCATGATGATAGGACCTTCGTCCAAATCCTCATTGACAAAATGTGCTGTAGCGCCTATAATCTTTACACCTCTTTCAAATGCTTGTTTGTATGGATTGGCTCCAATAAATGCAGGCAGGAACGAATGATGAATGTTTATCATTCGATTGGTATACTGGCTTGTGAATGCAGGCGTTAATATTCTCATATACTTAGCTAGAATTACATAATCTGGTTGATATAATTGAATGGTTTTCAGTACTTCTGTCTCATGATCTTCCCGTGATAGGTGTTCATGTGAAATAAAATGAAACGGAACAGAGAATCGTTCTGTAAGTTCTTGCAGCAGGGTATGATTGCTGATAACTGCAAGTATATCCATAGTAAGATCCTGAAATTTATTACGTATCAGTAAGTCACTCAAACAATGGTGTTCTTTGGTGGCTAAGATAACTACCTTTTTTGTTTGGGTTGTAGTAAGAGAAATTGTGCTATTATCAGGTAGAAGACCTCGTAAGCCCTGTAAAATTTTATCAGGCTGAATATTGCCGGAAAACTCTGTCCGCATAAAGAAATGACCAGTTGTACGATCTACAAATTCATCATTTCGGATTACATTTGAATCATGATGATAGAGTACCCCTGTAATTTTATGAACCAATCCCTTGGCATCAGGACAATCAATTCGCAAAATATAAATAGAATTGGCAGCAGACATGTGAGAGTATGATAGTATAAACTTCCGATGATAGTTGTAATGAGGGTCTTATACTGCAATGATACAGGATTCCTGGTGTAGATGATGTGTGTAAAAGGTGGAATTTTATTTAATTATTTTTTAACGCAGGATTTTTCTGGGATAAGTCGGATATTTGCAAAGGCTACTCTACTCTTGTTACAATCCAAGTAAAATGTAGAGATTTCTGTATTTAGACTCTTAATGATCATGCGTATTTTGCATACTGCAGACTGGCATATCGGACATCGTCTTCATGATAATGAACGATATGATGAACACCAACTGTTTCTGGATTGGTTGTTGACAGTTATAGAAACCTATGAAATAGATCTTTTGATAGTTGCCGGAGATATTTTTGATAATGGATATCCTTCACATGAATCACAAAGCCAGTATTATCAGTTCTTACGTGGTCTGGCTCAAACTAATTGCCGAAATACAATTATAGTTGGAGGGAATCATGATTATCCTGGAACACTGAATGCACCACGGGATATTCTGGAATTGCTTAATATTAAGGTTATAGGAAAGGCATTTCGGGAACTTAAATACCAGATTATTCCTATCCATGATTCACAGAAGGAATTGCAGGCAGTGGTTTGTGCGGTTCCTTATCTGCGTGACAAAGATATCCGGCAAGCGATTGTAGGAGAGAGTTATGAGCAGATTGAGGAACGAATTAAGGAAGGCATTATTAAACATTATCAGCAGTTAGCAGAAGAAGTGACTTCTTTTCGGTCTACTAATGTTCCAATTATAGCTACAGGTCATTTGTTTGCACTGGGTGGAGAACCTTCGGCTCCCTCTGAAATGAGAGAATGTAGTGAAAAACCTATTCATATTGGTACCCTGGGAAATATTTCGGCTGCTGATTTTCCGACTGTTTTTGATTATATCGCTTTAGGACATTTACATCGGCCGCAACGAGTAAATCAGCAGGATCATATTCGTTATTCCGGTTCTCCGCTTCCATTAAGTTTTAGTGAGTTTACAGATAAAAAGACAGTTTTGGTGCTGGAATTTACAGACAATAAGCTTACGGAGGTTGTTCCTGTAGAAGTTCCACAATGGAGACGCTTGGTGCGATTTAGAGGTACATTTGAAAAGCTGGAAAAAGATATCAAGGATTTTGATGATTCGGGGCAATTAATGCGTGTCTGGGCAGAAATCAAGGTGGAGCTGGATTACTATGAACCTAATATTGTACAAAAACTTCAGGACCTTATTAAAGATCGTAACATAGATATACTGAAACATCAGGCTATTTATACCCATACACATTTGTCACTGGATGAACAGATTGGTTTGGAAAAGGCTTTGTATGAATTAAGTCCGGAAGAGATCTTTGAGAAAAAATGTGAAAGCGAAAGTCTTGATCCTGAAAAATATCCGGAGATGTTACAGGCGTTTCGGGAATTATTGGAAGATGAAGACCATTCCTGAGTTTAATTCTGTTTCTGCGATTTATTAAAACTTACAGACAACCAGTTTTATTGGTTATCTGAATACCACCTACTGCTTATAATCAACGAATGAAAATTTTAAGTATCCGCCTGAAAAATATTAATTCTCTTAGAGGCGAGCATTATATTCCATTTCATGAAAGCCCAATTGCCGATTCGGGTCTATTTGCTATTGTTGGGCGAACCGGTGCAGGGAAAACATCTATTCTGGATGCTATTACCCTGGCGTTGTATGGTTATGCACCACGATTTGGAATTGATAAAGCAGAGAAGATAATGAGTTATCATACTACGGATTGTTTTGCTGAAGTAGAATTTGAAACCAAAGAAAAACGATACCGTAGCAAGTGGTCATTATGGCGTAGCAGAAACAAGCTGGATGGAGATCTGCAACCCCCAAAAATGGAATTAACTGATCTGGAAACAGATCAGATTATGGAATCTAAACTGACAGATGTTCGGGAAAGGGTAACTGCTTTGACAGGTTTAGATTACCAGCGTTTTTTGCGGTCTGTAATGCTTGCTCAAGGTGATTTTGCGGCATTTCTGAAAGCAAAAGAAAGTGATAAAGGTGAACTTTTAGAAAAAATTACAGGGACAGACTTATATACCAGACTTTCACAAAAAGCCTATCAGCGAAAAAAATCAGAGGTAGAGAAGTTAAAAGATTGGGAGCGGAAGCTGGATACCACCTCTTTGCTGACCGAGATACAGCAAGATGAAATTCGTAATAAGCTTGAGATGCTTACCAAGCAAAAGGGAACTTTATCTGAAGAACTTAAACTTTTGGAATCCCAACGCCAGTGGCTTGCCCGTATCCAGGAACTGACCGCTCAGCGTAATCACATACAACAACAGATTTCTACACTGGAGTTAGAGAAAACTAACCTCAAACAGGAGTTTCGTAAACTGGAATTACACCAAAAAGCTGTATCCTATCGAACTCCTCTTGCTGAAATTCAAGTGCTTCAGTCTACTATCTATAATATAGAGAAAGATATACGTGAGTTGTATTCAGTTCTGCCTGTTGAAGAAACAGCTACACTGGAGGCTGAACAGGCTTTGGCAAATATTCGTCAATATATCTCCGAATTAAATGCAGAGCAGGAGGTGAGTCTGCCTAGATTGGAAAAAGCTATTTTGCTTGAGAAAGATATTGAAAACTTCCAGCTACGATTCAATGAAATTCAACAGGATTTGACTGAGCAGAAAAAAAAGGTTCAGTCAATGAAACCGGTGCAAGACTTTATCGGGATTTCGAATGACAGGAAAGAAATTGAGTCGCAAAGCAAAAAAATTGCAGCAGCTATACAGGAAAGAATCCAGACATTACGGGAGTTACTAAAACAGCAGGATAAAGAATCACTCACAAATACCGAGATACAATTAGGTGAAACACTGGAGGTATGGAATGAGCAACTGAGTCGATCAAAATACTATCTGGAAGAGTTTCAGTTGCTGGAGCAATTACGACATCAGTTCAGACAACTAAAAGAAACTTCAGAGCAGAGCGAAAAGGAGATAGAAACTTTACAAATCCAGGAAAGTTCTGCCAAAGAGAGAGTAGCAGATTTGAGAAAAATCTATGAGCTGGAATTGAAAATCCAGAACTATGAGAAAGCACGTATATTATTGAAACCTGGCGAAGCATGTCCATTATGTGGCTCCGTACATCATCCCTTTGTAGAGAATGGATATACTCAACAGGTGAATAAGGCTCAGCAGGATCTGGAATTCCAGCAGACAATTCATGATGAGATGGTTAGAAAAATTCAGTCAATGAAAGAATTGCTGAGTCAGAATAAGGGAAATATGCTACTACTGGCTGAACAAGGAAAGAAGGATAAAGAAAAACTGGATAGAATTCGTTTGGAGTATCAGAAAGCTGCAGATTTTTTGGAAAATAAAATAGATATACAGGATCTGGATTCTATTCAGAGAATGATAAAAAATGTTGCGGATACCAGAATAAGCCTTCGTAGCCAATTACAGATATATGATCAATTGCAAAGTGAGGTTACTTATCTGGAAGAGAAATATAAGCTCAATCAGCTGTGGTTGCGATTAATAGATGATACAGAACAGCTTGAACGTCTTAAGACCGAACGAAGACGTTTGATAGGAGATAAAGATCCTCAGCAAGAAAAGAAACAGCTTGTTCAAAAGATGAAAGTTGCAGAAGATAAGAAGCAAACTGTTGAATATCAGTATAATGAAAAGGTTAATTCTTATAAGGTAAAGACCCGGCAGTTAGAAGATAGGGAGAAAATGCTGGAGCATGAAGTGAAGCTGGTTTCACAGAAAGAAGAAAGGTTATTAAAGAATCTGGTGAAAGAATCTTTTGATAGTATCGAAGCGTTACGGGAAGTACTATTGGATGAAGAGACTGAAGCTATTCTTCTTAAAAAGAAAGATCAGATAGATACATTATTGAACCAATTGCATGGAGCCTGGAAACAAACAGAGAAAACATTAGAAGGTTTAACAAATGAAGTGCTTACCGACCAGGACTATACTCAGATACAAACACAGATAACTGCCTCTCAAATTGCCCTTGAACAGGTAATTACTGAGCATACATTGCTTCTACAGGCACTTGACAATCACACCAAGACTGCCCTGAGGAACAAAGATGTCGAAACTGCCATTCTCAATCAGAAAAAAGAACTGGAGAGATGGTCAGCACTGGATAGTTTGATTGGTTCTGCCGGAGGAGCAGAGTTTAACACCTTTGCACAAGGACTTACCTTGGCTCAATTGGTACAGTTGGCTAATCGGTATCTGGATCAGTTAAATCCACGTTACCAGATTCGTCGTATTCCAAAAACAGATTTGGAATTGGAAATAATAGATCGGGATCAGGCAGATAATATTCGTCCTGTTAAGACACTTTCCGGGGGAGAAACCTTTCTGGTAAGCCTTGCATTAGCGTTAGGATTATCTGACATCGCAGGACGGAAAACACGTATTGAATCTTTGTTTATTGATGAAGGGTTTGGAACGTTAGATCCACAGGCATTAGATGTTGCCATTACAACTCTGGAGAATCTGCAGGCTACTGGTAAGATGATTGGAATCATTTCACATGTGGAAGCCCTGAAAGAAAGAATCACTACACAAGTGCAGGTAGTACGTCAGCCGGGAGGAAATAGCCTGATACGAATTGTAGGATAAAATGTTTACTTTTTACTTAAAAAATCATCAATATATATGGGATAGATTTGAAGTGACTTTTTGTCTTACTTTTTAGTAAAAAATATTGCCTGGCTGTATAACTTTTTGCATTAATATATCGTTAAGGTTAATAAGTGAGTAGATGTAACTTTTTCTGCTTTTAAAAAGTGAAATGAGAATATATGGCACGTGTTTTGCCTCACAAAAGCAAGGTGAAAGAGGATTTGTGAATAGTTTGAGAAAAAAAATCTTTTTTAGTTGATGTAAGGAAAGTTAGTGAAAAAGATATATCTTTACTTAACTCCTAGCCCTGGCAGAGATAATAAACTAAATTGTAACAGAATACCTCAGTTTGATTGAGCTGGAATCTTGATTAAATGTCAAGTAAGAAAATGACCAAATTTAGAGAAGTAAATAGTATATCTATAATTATTATACAAAAGGTTGGAATTACGGCTGGTGATACAAATCTATAGATATTAAAATGTGGTAATTTCCTCCTACCTTTGGTACAAAGATTGTAAATATATTACTAACCGGCTGATCAGATGCATAACACTTATTTAGAAACCGGCAACACAATCACAAAATCGACCATGGAAACAATTGCAGAGCAATCTATTCTGTTTTTCAATGGATTAACAGAAAATGTAGTCGCTGAAAATGAAAAACAGTTAATGATTCTAAAAGAAATACAACTTTTAGAACAAAAAATTGAAGAAGTAACTAATATACTTTGTAAGGCAACTTTATCTTATATGGTTCGCTTTCAGCTAAAAGATGACTTGGAATACTATAATGAAATGATTGAGAGAAAGCGACAGCAACTACACTCCCAGTCAATCTGATAATCTATTGGATGTATATATTTACCGAATGTAAAAAGCCCTTTTAAGGGCTTTTTTTTTGAGTATATATTTCCACAAACGGGTATTTTATTCGGCAGTTCTATGTATAGTACAAATAATAAAAAACTCTATGTTTTAACTATTTTAAAAATTATAAAAATTTTACATGCTTTTTATGTTTAATTTATTCTTGAAAAAATAAAATTTTTATATATTTGGTGGAAAGCCCAACCACTTCTATCGTTGAAAAAAGTAGTATCCATATTTTTATTATGTCTACTTCTGTATTATACAGTAGGGTATCATTTATTTTTACACTTTCGTCAGCAGAAAATACGTTCAGAGTTAAGAACTATTCTTCTTACCAATCATCAACCTGAAAAAGATTGGTTAATAGTTCCTGTTCCTATTACAGTATATCATCAGATTGATCGTGATTTTGAACATGTGGAAGGAGAGTTTGTATATAAAGGGAAGGTATATGAAAAAGCAATGCAGCGTATTAAAAATGATACATTGTTTTTGTATTGCGTGAATAATAAACAACAGGAGCAAGTCAAAAAAGAGCTGTCTGATTATTTGATGAAATATGTAATTGACTCAAAACAGAGTGCAAAAAAGCATTCTCATGAGTTGACTAAAGTGTTTGAGAAAAGTTATTACCTGTTAGCTGAAATAACTTCTTTTAAATATCTGTCTGTAAGGCAGATGCTGAATTTTTCATCCTTCATTAATTTGTTCGTTTCGTCTGTAGCAGTCAAAATACAAACACCCCCACCTCGTTATCACTCTATTTGATTTAAGGCAATTCCTTATTGTTTCTCTGATTGCTGTAACGCCTTTTATTACATAGAAAAGGTAAAGGAATGTCTTTGTCTTACCTGATAAAACACTGATATACTATACAATATCAGTAGAAGTGTCCTATATACTTACAAATTTTTCAATTACATCTTACCACTTTATATTTATGAACCGTATTCTACTCACTATTGGTGTATCCTATATATTTTTTATACTAACCAATCTGAATGTTTTTGGACAAGGATGTGTAGCTGTCAGACATATGAGTTGTTCTGCGCCAGCTATGTCATCCTCAGATTTATTTAAGCAAAGTCAATACAGTAAGTGGCAGGTTTCTATGGGATATAGATATTTGCATTCTTTCAGACACTTCAAGGGCACTGAAGAGCAAAAAGAGCGGATTGCTAATGGTACTGAAGTAATAAATGATTCCCATTCTTTTGATATTGGCTTGAATTATCAATTTACAAACCGATTATCTTTTGCCGTAAATCTACCTGTTATTATAAACGATAGATCTTCCTTGTATGAGCATTATGGTAATAGTGTAACAGACAATCCTTCACAGGCTCGGTTTCATACCAAATCAAATGGGATTGGAGACATGAGATTATCTGTAAATTACTGGGTACTAAATCCTGATAAACATACAAAGAACAATATACTGTTTGGAGTAGGAGTGAAATTGCCTACAGGTAATTCAAATGTTAAAGATGATTTTCACAAGTTAACAAAAGCAGGACAGGATAGTATAGTAAATAAGGCTGTTGATCAATCTATTCAGTTGGGTGATGGAGGAGTTGCGTTGAATCTTGAAGTGCAAGGGTTTTCACAATTAGCATCAAAAACTACACTTTACTATAATGGTTTTTATATGTTTAATTTCCGTGAAACAAATAAAACCCTGAACCGTGGGACTCTTATTGGAGTAGATCCTATTATTGCTTATCACTCAGTGGCAGATCAGTATGCTGCACGTATGGGAATTAATCAAGCTTTTTCTTTCCTCGAAGGATTCTCTTTAATGTTAGGCGGTAGGGTAGAAGGAGTTCCTGCTCATGATGTTATTGGTGGAAGTAAGGGATTCCGTCGTCCTGGATATATTGTTTCGGGAGAGCCTGGTATAGCCTATATGAACAGTAAATATTCATTAACATGTACTGTTCCTGTAGCTCTTGCCCGTAATAGAATTAAAAGCTATTATGATTTACAAGATCCTACCGGACAACGTCATGGTGATGCGGCTTTTGCAGATTATTTCATCTCAGTTAATGTAACAAGACGTTTCTAAATTAGATTGTGTTCATGTAAGATCAGGAATTATCTTCCAGCTTATGGAGGGTAATTCCTGATTTCTTTTATACTATGTGTTGCAACATTAAATGTATATACATATATTTGTATGAGAAAATTTAATAATTTATGGAATTGGAGAAAGAAATTCAACAACCTCGTTTTCAAAATCAATTTCAGAAACTCATACTAAATATAGTATTCACTGCGAATTGGTTGGATTTGAGGCAGATACAGCTTTTAAAGCCTTATGATGTATCCCCTCAGCAATATAATATTTTACGAATTTTAAGAGGGCAACACCCCAAGGCGGCTACAGTATCGTTATTGACAGAGCGTATGTTGGATAAGAGTTCCAATGCTTCGCGTTTGGTTGAAAAGCTAAGAGTAAAAAAACTGCTGGAACGGGAAGAGTGTCCAGAAGATCGTCGTGCTGTCAATGTTAAGATTACTGATAAGGGACTGGAATTACTGAAAAAGCTGGATCCCCTTATTGGCGAAGTAGAAAAATCAATGCATATGATTACAGAAGATGAGGCTAAAGCTTTTAATGATTTCCTGGATCAGTTAAGAGACTAAATACTGGATACGATGGGCAGGTAATTTGGGTAAGACTTTAAATCTATACTTTAGGATGTATGAAATCAAAACAGACAGTTCTGGTTTTAATGGTTGTATTATTTATTTTGCAGCCTGAACTGTAGTTTTGATATATGGCAAAATCAAATACCTCCAATGCATTGTTTTGGGCTATCATTCTGGTAGGCATTTTTGTATTAATTGGTAATTGGAAAGACTTTTTCGGAAAGGGTACTTTCGGAGGTGTTTCTTTTCCTAAGGAAGAGAAAAAGTCTACCTCAAAAAGAGGCTCTAAAGATAAGAATACGCCATCGGAAGAGGAAGAAGATGACAATGAGGTTGCTGAGCCTGCCACCGGAGCTGACTTTGAGAAACGTGCTGATTTTGTGTACCCTACAGGGCAAAAGGTAGAGGTTATAAAACATTCTGCTTATGCATTGGGATACTCAGAAAAGTATGAACAACCTGCATGGGTTTCCTATCGTCTTACAAGTAGTATGGTAACGGGCAATAACAAACGGGAAGATAATTTCAGACCTGATCCGGATGTTTCTACTGGGTCAGCTGTTCCTGAGGATTATCGTGGGTCTGGATATGATAGAGGGCACTTAGCCCCTGTGGCTGATTTCCGTGCTTCGGCAAAATGGATGGATGAGACATTTTTTATGAGTAATATGAGCCCTCAGTTGCATGAGTTCAATGCCGGTATATGGGAGAAGCTTGAATCAAAAGCAAGAGGATGGGCCAGACATAATAAAGTTATTTATATTACTTCTGGCCCTATTTTGAAAAGTGGATTGCCTACAATCGGGCGTTATAATAAAGTGGCCATACCTGAGTATTACTACAAGGTAATATATGACATTCGTGAACCAGAGGTCAAAGCCATCGGTTTTATGTTTCGGAATGAAGGGACTAAAAAACCTCTTCAGAGTTTTGCTATGTCTGTGGATGAGGTAGAACGCCGAACAGGTCTTGACTTCTTCCCTCAATTGCCTGACGAATTAGAAAAAAAGCTGGAAGGTTCATTTAATGCAAGCCAATGGTTTGATAAATCTAAAAAGGACAGATAAAGTCTGACCAGACTTTATCTGTCCTTTTTAGATTTATTGAGGCTTAATTGGTACTACTATATCTGTCCGATCCCAGATGAGATGTATATCTGCTCCAGTTGATTGTGGTTTAATCGTGATGGTGAAGTTTTCTGTAGCGCTAGGCAGTGTAGCTGCAGGCACAGATACTCGTAAGATATCCTGTTTCTCATCATAATTGGTTCCCCATTGACCTGTTTCCTTATTAAAGATAATTGTCCATTGATTTGGATCAGGAATTGTCCATAAAGTATAATTACCCGATGCAAGTGGTTTTCCTGCCACAACAACATCTGGCTCAAATGTTATGGTTGTCGCTTCATTGGCACCTGTTCTCCATACCTTCCCATAAGGAACTAGTCCTCCAAAAATCTCTCTTCCTTTCTTTTGTGGTTGGGAGTAGCTTACCTTAATTTCCAAATCATCTGTTTTAAAAGTTGTTGTGGTTTGTGGACTATGTGACTTAGTCCAGGTTTTAAATCCCCAGAAAGCAACTCCCAGCACCAGTATAATAATTCCAAGTAGTATAAAAAGTTTCTTCATGTTGAGTTATAGATTAAACGATGAATAGTTTGTCAGAGATAATTGATTAGTAATCCTCACCACGACGATATCTTTCCATAATAGGTTTAAATAGTTCACCAGTGGTAGGTGGAGTGTAGGATATAGCATTAGCTCCATACTTGATTACCTCTACAATATTTTCGGGTTGTTTGCCACTCGTTGCAAGGATCGAAATATCTTTGCTGATACTTCTGATTTTTTTGACAATATCAACCGTTTTGGCAGCGCCTGAAACGTTAAAAATATCCACTCCTGCTCTTAGTCTGGCTTCAAAATCTTCATCTTCAGAAACAACAGTAATCACAATTGGTATTTCCAGTGTTTTTTTTAGCTTTTTGATTAAACTATTGGGGGTAGGTTTATTAAGTACAACTCCCATGGCTCCCTGAAATTCTGCATCCAAAGCTATTTCAACTGCACGTTCTCCTGTTGTAAGACCGCCTCCTACACCACAAAAAATAGGTTTGTCTGCAGCGAGTATGAGTGCATGTGTAATGATGGGTTGAGGAGTAAACGGATAGACAGAAATAACCGCATCTGCATTGCAATTACGGATAATTGCAACATCTGTAGAAAAGACAAAAGATCGCAAAAGCTTTCCGAAAATACGTATTCCTGTACATTGTTCTATTTCTTCTGGCAATCGGATTACATTTTTCCGGAGAAAGCCGTTGTATTCGGGCACTTCCTGTTTTTTGGATTTCACAAGTTGTAAAAAAAGGTTTGTATTGATGAAGGTTAATTCTTCAATAAGAATACTATACTCTAGTTTTAGAGGTAGTCAAGATGCTTATATATAACTAACTTTTTACATTTTTATTCAAATATAGTTCAATATAGAGATAACTTTTGCTCTACTGCTTTATGGTATAAAGACAAAGTTAGTTGTTTCTGGTTTATTCTAATGATTTTATGACTCACCAGACTGCCTTCATTTTTGTTTTAATAAATTATTTTATTTTCTATTCTATTTATCCCCATTTGTACAGAAAAATTATGAGCCAGGTCACATTGTCACTTTTCAAGATGAGATATGTTTATACCAAACAGTAGAGAAAAAACGGAAACATAACTAATATTGAAGATCTAAGGTAGTAAGGCACCATAAATTTATCTCTTGCCGAACTATAGAATAAAGTAAAGGGAAAAAATAAAAAGTACCATTTGAGCTTCTTATTGTATATGAAAGTTTAAAATAAATCCCTTTTTTGCAGCGATTTACTATCTCTGGAATTTACTATGCGTAATGAATTTATTGCCTTTTCAATTATCTCTGTAGTTTTGATTGGAGGTGTTGCCTGGTGGTTATGGCATCCATTAGCTTACACCTATATTGTGTTGCTTCCTGTCATTGGGATAGGTTTCTATGATATGATTCAGACACGTCAGGCTATCAAGCGTAACTTTCCTATTTTAGGAAGAGGACGATACATTTTTGAAAGCCTGCGTCCAAAATTGTATCAGTACTTTATCGAGTCAGATACCGATGGAACTCCATTTAGCCGTACTCATAGATCTATTGTATACCAAAGAGCTAAAAAAGAATTGGATACAACTCCTTTTGGAACACAATTGAATGTATACGATGAAGGATATGAATGGATGGCTCATTCCATTGCTGCATTGGATAAAAAATTACTGAACCATGATCCCAGAGTGCTTGTGGGCGGTCCTGCTTGCAAACAACCTTATTCACTGAGTATATTTAATGTTTCTGCCATGAGTTTTGGCTCATTGAGTAAAGCTGCTATCATGGCACTTAATGGTGGGGCAAAGATAGGTGGCTTTGCACACAATACAGGAGAAGGAGGCATTAGTCCATATCATATCGAGATGGGAGGAGACTTGATTTACCAGGTAGGAACTGGCTATTTTGGTTGTCGAGCCGACGATGGAAATTTCTCTCCTGAGCGCTTTAAAGTTTCTGCTGCGTATCCAAATGTGAAAATGATTGAGTTAAAACTTTCACAAGGAGCTAAGCCTGGTCATGGTGGTATATTGCCTGCTGCTAAAAACACACCTGAAATTGCAGCTATACGGGGTGTAAAGCCACATACTCAGGTAGATTCACCTCCCTATCATCGTGCATTTACTAACCCTCTGGGTTTGTTGAAGTTAATTCAACAGATGCGGGAATTGTCAGATGGCAAACCTGTTGGATTTAAACTGTGTATAGGCCACAAACATGAATTCGTAGCTATTTGCAAGGCCATGATCGAAACAGGTATCACACCAGATTTTATTACAGTGGATGGTGGAGAGGGTGGAACGGGGGCTGCACCACTGGAATTTTCAAACTATGTGGGAATGCCGTTCAAAGAGGCTTTGGCGTTTGTATATGATACCTTAGTGGGATTTGATCTGAAGAAGCATATTACGATTCTGGCTGCAGGTAAAGTAATTAGTGGATTTGATATGGTAAGAGCCATGGCTTTGGGTGCAGATGCCTGTTATAGTGCTCGTGCTATGATGATGGCATTGGGTTGTATTCAGGCTCTGGAATGTAATAATAACAAATGTCCTACAGGAGTTGCTACACAAGATCCCGAATTAGTTAAAGGTTTAGTGGTAGAGAATAAACAAGTACGGGTTGCCAACTACCATCAGCTCACAGTAGAAAGTTTCGTAGAGTTAATGGCTGCTGCCGGATTAAAAGAACCTTCACAGATTACCCGTAGACATTTGAGCCGGAGAGTATTTATGAATCTGGTAAAGCGGTATGACGAAATTTATCCTTATGTGCCAAAAGGGAGCCTTTTAGATATAGATACCTGTCCTCAGGATTATGCAGAACTAATGAGATACACCAATACAGATAGTTTTGCCATGCAGTAAGTAGGTTGTCACAATTTAGGAAATTCTTCTTTTCTAGAAGAATTCTGATGGCTGTAGCATTTATTTCTAACTCAATGTATGTTTAAAAGTATTCTATTCGTTAGAAAGTAATAGAATACTTTTTTATTTTCGCTAATCTTACTCTGGTTGAGTAAACGAGAGTAAGCGGCCAGTTTTGATATGTATCAGACTAATGCCATTTTTTCAGACTTAGCGATCAAAACTTTTTTACTTTATGCGCACACTGACAAACCTAAACGATCCCATTTTTATACCTAAAGACAATTATACTCCATTGGATCGCTTTTTTCTTCGGCTTCTTGCTGATGAAAGAAATCTTCCTTTTGCTTATCTTACTTTAAACATTAGTTTAACCTTATTACCTGTTGGCATTTTGCTTTTTATGCCATTTATCACAGGGTGGGTATGGTGGAGTCTGGTAGTTGTTTATTACTATTTTTGCCATATCCGGTACAAAGGTCCTTTTGGATTAATGCTGCATTGTGTTAGCCATCGGCCTTTGTTTAAGAAAGAATATAACTGGCTTAATCATTATCTTCCCTGGATAGTTGCTCCTTTTTTTGGACAGTCGCCTGAAACGTATTTTAGTCACCATATTGGAATGCACCATTCTGAAAACAATCTGGAAGATGATAAAAGTAGTACGATGTTTTATCAGCGGGATAGTCTTCGTAGTTTTCTGAAATACCTGGCCAACTTTTTATTTCTTGGGATATTTGAGCTGGTTGACTATTTCAAACAGAAAAAGCGCCGGAGTCTGATGCGTAGGGCTATTACAGGAGAGGCTGTGTTTTATATTCTGTGTATTGCTCTTTGGTTTGTGCGCTGGCAGGCTGTGGTTGTAGTATTTATCATACCTTTTCTGATAACCCGTATTATTCAAATGATAGGAAACTGGACTCAGCATGCATTTCTGGATGCTGCTGATCCGGGTAATCCCTTTAAAAATAGTGTGACTTGTATTAATACCAAATACAATAAAAAATGCTGGAATGATGGCTATCATGCGAGTCATCATTTTCGCCCTGCTATGCACTGGACTGAGCACCCCACATTTTTCCTGAAAAACCTGGATAAATATTCGGCTAATCAAGCTATTGTCTTTGAAAATATTGAATTTCTGGGGATTTTCTCATTGCTGATGAGAAAACGATATGACAAACTAGCAACATACTTTGTAAATGTAAATAATGCATTTTCTTCTGATGATGAAGTAATAGCACTCTTAAAGGAAAGAACACAACGAATACCTCTTCCTGTCAGTGCATAGGAAATCGGATACATTGCTTTTTGAAGACTGTATGAAGTGATTAATACAGTCTTTATTTTTTATTAAGAAGTGGTTTTGTATACATCAACCTTTCTCAAATTGCTGTACTAGACAGATCTTCCATTGCAGGACTACTAGGTGCTGTCTGGTTTATTTTGTTCGTTCCAAAGAGTTCAACATCTTTACCTCTACTATTGTAAACAAGAAAGGAGAAGCTACTAACCGCTTCTCCTTCCATAGTATGACAATAGTTCTGGGACTAAATGTTAAGCTATTTCATTCACCATTTCCAGAACCTCTTCAATATGTTCGCGATTATTAGACAATCTAGGTACTTTGTGTTGACCTCCCAACTTTCCTCTTTTTTTCATCCAGTTGTAGAATGTTCCGCTTGGCAGGCTGTGTACAATTGGCATTTGTAATGCCATATCCTGATAACGTTTGGCATCATAATCTGAATTGATGCTACGAAGTGTGTCATCTAAAATCTTTGTGAATTTTTCCAGATCTTCAGGCTCTTTTTCGAACTCTATAGCCCATTCATGTCCGCCTTTCCCTGTTTCTGTCATATAGACAGGAGCAGCGGTAAAGTTTCGGATCAGGGCATCCGTTGCTTCGCTTGCTTTGGTGATGGCAGCTTCTGCATTCTCAATGATGACTTCTTCCCCAAAGGCATTAATAAAATGTTTTACTCGTCCAGTGATGCGTATGCGATACGGATTTACCGTGGTGAACTTGACCGTATCTCCAATCAAATAGCGCCACAGGCCTGCATTGGTAGAAATGACCATTGCATAGTTCTTATTTAACTCTACCTGGCTTAGAGTAAGTGCTTTGGGATACGGATTCTCGATTTCTTCCAGTGGAATAAACTCATAGAATACCCCATAATCCAGCATAAGCAGCATATCATTCGTGCCTAGCCGATCCTGAATACCAAAAAAGCCCTCAGAAGCATTATACAGTTCCAGATAGCTCATAGATGGGGAAGGCACCAACTCTTTATTGAATAGATCTCTATAAGGATCAAAGGCCACTGCTCCATGCGCAAACAGTTCCAGATTGGGCCATACCTCCAGAATGTTCTTTTTACCTTTTAACTCCAATATACGACGGATCAGCACAATAGTCCAGGTGGGAACTCCCAAAATACTGGTCACATTCTCATCCATAGTCACCTGAGCCATCCGTTCAATTTTTTCTTCCCATTCATTCATCAGAGCAATATCAAGTCCTGGGGTACGAATAAACTGAGCCCAGATAGGCAGGTTTTTCATGATAACAGCTGACACATCTCCATAGAATGATTCAGGATTACGTTCGTTGGTTTGATAACTACCTCCAATAGACAATCCTTTTCCCATAAATACTTTGGTGTCAGGTTTGTTATTGACAAAGATGGTCATCATATCTTTACCACCTTTAAAGTGGCAGGCTTCCAGTGCTTCCTGAGAAACCGGAATAAACTTACTGCGTGCATTGGTGGTTCCTGAAGACTTGGCAAACCATGTAATTTCAGAAGGCCATAAAAGATTTTGCTCCCCACGCATCAACCGTTCAATATACGGATACAAGTCCTCATAGGAGGATACTGGTACACGTTGCTGAAAATCTTCGATTGAATGAATAGAATCATAATCATATTTCTGACCCCACTCCGTATCTCGTGCCTGATTTATCAAATTGACAAACTGTTCCTGCTGGGTATCATGGGGATACATCATGAAAAGCTCTATCTGACTGATGCGCTTTTTCATGATCCAGGTAAGAATGCTATTGAATAGTTCCATGGGTTGTAATGATTTACTTGCTTTAAAGAGGCGAATACTAGTGTTGTTCAGTGTCTGTTACTTCCTGAATAGAAATAAAGAAACTTACCAAAGTACTAAAAAAATATTCTATTTCCCAAACTGACCTATATAGGATGAGTTGCGTAAGAAAATGAAGTAAAAGCAACATTTTTACAAAAAAAATGGATTTCAAATGCATAAACTAGCTTTGAAATCCATTCTAATAACTATGAAACTGTTTAAACAAATTAGTAAAGGCTGCAAATGCATATTTTGTGATGCGCCTTTCTGCCCCGTCGTTGGTGTTATCACCAACGACCACTTTACCCTCATGCAAGTTGGTGATAACACCAACTTGGGGAAGCTGCAAAGGCCGATTTTAGGCCGCGATTTCATCCATGTTGAGGGACGACGCTGGCTATGTTGCGATTGGTTTATAGGCAACTCTCTCGTCTCGCTCCAAAATCTGCTCGTTGAGCTTCTTTAAAATTTGTTTAAACAGCTTCTATAAACGATAGATATTTATTATTTAAGCTGTTTGTTTATTCCATATGTCAGCATACTCTTCCGGATGTCTTTTGAATTGTGCATGCACATATGGACACAAAGGAATCACTTGCAGGTTATTATCACGAACGTAGGCTACCATGGTATCAAGAAGTTGCTTGGCATACCCCTTGCCTGATTCTTCCGGATCTACTTCTGTATGATAAACCGTAAGATTTGTTCCGGAAATGCTAATGACCATTTCTCCGATTTTTTTACCCTCATCATATAAGTTAAATGATCCGTGTTTGCGCTCGTTTAGTTCTAACTTTATTTCTGCCATAGTGTATAGATTTTGTGGTGTGTTACGATTAAAAGGTTGTTATTGTTTATGATAACCCGGATCGAGCTGTTGCTGATACTCCGGATGCTTCTTGATAAACTCTGCTACAAATGGACAATAGACCATCACAGGCTTATGATGCTTCTGGGCATACGCAAATGCGCCTTTGACCAATGCACTGGCAATACCTTTTCCTTCCAATGCCTTAGGGACTGTTGTATGCATAAAGGCAATGCTATCCTTATAGAAACGATACGACATAGAGGCTATCTCGCCATCTGCTTCTATCTCAAACTGCATGTTTGTTTCATTATTTCGAATAGAATAGGCTGTGTCAGACATAGTGAGACTGGGTTAAATACTGTTATCTTCTTCCAGTACAGTATGAATATGAATAGGATGTGTTAGTATTTTGTGAATAGAACAACGATCTCCTATCTCCAGCAACCGCTGCTTTTGTTCGTCTGTCAGGTTACCTGTCAGACGGATACTACTTTGCATAGAGGAGGTATTTAACTGAGTGTCACGTAACAGCGTTACCTGCACATCCGCATGTTCCAGTGGCCATTGTTTACGATCTGCATACATGCGGAGGGTAATGGTTATACAGGCAGCCAGAGAGGCACATAACAACTCACCTGGAGAAAACCCTGTGTTCATACCACCCACATCCAGTGGCTCGTCGGCCATGATCTGGTTGTTGCTGCCAGACTGAATGGTGGTTGAGAAATGATCTTTTCTGATCTGTGCTTTGACAATATTCATCAGCAGTGGGTAAATAAATGAAACTCAATAATCCAGTGTACCAAATAATCCGTTCTTATAATCTTCTATGGCCTGATCTACCTCTGCCATTGTCGTCATGACAAAGTTATCTTTGGCTGCAACAGGTTCGTCGATAGGTTCACCTGACAGAAAGAGAATGGTAGCATCTGTATGGGTAGTCAAAGAAAAGGCATCTCCTTCTTTTTCAAAAATAATAAGGTTATGTTTCTCTATAGTGGTTGTACCATCGATCAGTATACTACCATCCATGATATATACCAAAGTCCAGTAGCCATTTACCACAGGAATCCGGATTGTTTTGCCTGCCCGTATTGTGCCCATGGCGGAAGTAATAGGCGTGTAAGAAATGGTGATAGGACCTGTCTGATTATCCAGTGTACCACTAACCAGCCTGATATCGACGCCTTCTTCTTCAAAGATGGCAGGCATTGCTTCTTTAGCCGCATATTGATAACGAGACTCATCCCATTTATGTGAAGCCGGAACATTGATCCATAACTGTATCATTTCATTAGTACCTCCATTGTGATGGATGTATTCTGATGGACCCTCACTATGCAGAATGCCTTTGCCGGCAAACATCCACTGCACATCGCCTGCATTCAGTATCTGGTCATTACCTGTACTGTCTTTATGATGAAACTGTCCTTGCAAAATATAGCTAACTGGTGCAAAACCTCTGTGTGGATGAGGATGAATGCGATTCTCAGAGCCTGGTGGAATGGTGTCAGGCCCTCCATGATGTAAAAGGATAAAGGGGCTGGCAAACCGGAAATCTTTGTGTGGTAGTGGTTGTAATACTTTTTCTGTAGGAGTAATCAGCTTCTCTCTTCCCAAAAGTATGTGGGCTATTTTTTTCATTATGGTGTGTGGTTAAAAATAGAATTAGTCAATTGGTTCTGTTTGGGTTTTGAATATAGGTGTGTAATACATACAATCCAAACTATCTGTGTCTACCAGGCTTCTGGTGTCAATTTAATGATTTCATAACACAACTCTTGGAGAAGGATGGTAAAGGATGCTTTAGTTTTGCTTTTTTATTGCATGGAATCGACTTACCTCAATGAGTTGTTTGATAGAATGCGCCAGGGAGATCGCCTTGCGCTTGATAAGTTGTATGGGCATTGCTACCATCGACTGTGTGACTTTGCCTGCCAGATTGTAAAGAGTCCTGATTTGGCAGAAGAGGTGGTTTCGGATGTGTTTTTGCTAGTGTGGCAGAAACGAGAGTCCTTGACTATTCAAACAACGTTGAGGGCTTACCTGTATAGTATGGTTCGAAACCAGGCGCTGCTTTATGTCCGGAAAGAGAATATATATCAGCCGTTAGCTGATGAATTTGAAAATACACAAGCCGAGTATTATAATCCGCTGGAAGCCCTATTGTTCCATGAACTGGACTTTCACATTGATTCACTGATCAATCAATTGCCTGAGCCTGATCGGCTAATCCTTCGTTTAAAACTTTCCGGGCTGAAATATGCTGAAATTGCACAAGCTATGGAGCTATCCGAAAAAACAATCGAATACCGATTGTCTAAATCCATTGATTTTCTCCGGAAGACCTATCAAAAGAGCAAATAACTGTTCTCAGATCTGTATTTATCCTGATTGCAGATAACATTTTCTTAACGATTTCTTAACCTGTTTTTTCAGGGGAATGACCTTCTTTTTCTCTCATAGGTGTGAATAAACAATTATGTGGAAAGAAGAAAATTTTGAAAGACTGCTCCGGTATTGGCATGGTAAGAGCTCTCCGAAAGAAGAAGTTGAAATTCGCCAGTGGCTTGCCAGTGAACCCGAAAATGAGGCTTTGTTTGAAGCTCTTAAAGACTATTTTGAAACCATAAGACTAGAGGAAACAACCTATGACGTTTCTGATAAAGGCTATAAACGTTTGTCAGACAAAATAACAGACTGGGAAGAGTCTGTCAGGATTGAGGCTGATTCTGTGACTAAAGATGCTACTGACGGAGTAATATTATCTATCGGAAGGAAGCTCTCATACAAAAAGCTACTAGCTTCGGCTGCTGTGGTGGCAGGACTTCTTTTTGGCGGACTCTATATATGGAAAATAGGAATACAGATTTCCGAACAGAGTAACATTGTCTGGGTGACGAAAGAAACAGGCCGGAAACAGCAGGAAAAAGTTACGTTGCCTGATGGAAGTATGGTTTATCTGAATGTCGAAAGTCGCATAAAGTACAATCCAGACTCCTTTACCCAGGAGAGAACCATCTACCTGGAAGGAGAGGCTTTTTTTGAGGTGACGCCTGATAAAAAAAGACCCTTTCGTGTCAAAACGCCAACTTTAACTACACAGGTGCTGGGTACCTCCTTTAATGTGCAGGCCTATCGTAACTTAAATGGAAGCAAATACGAATCTACCCATGTAACTGTGGCTACCGGAAAGGTGCGGGTTGTAGATAGCTTGCAAGCAGAGTTGGGACAATTGCTTCCGGGTGATGAACTGATTTATGATAAGACATCTCATTCTGTTGAGACTCGTAAAGTAGATCTGTCAACTGTACGTAGCTGGCAAAATAAACGTCTGATATTCAAAGATACACCTATTGCCGAGATTGCTGCTCAACTGGAGAGATGGTATGATGTATCCATTGTGATTGACAATCCGGCTTTGTATTCCTGTCATTTTACAGCCACCTTCAACCAGCTAACATTAGAGCAAACATTGGAACTATTATCTATCACCACAAACCTCAGTTATCAGCAGAATGGAAAAACAATAACGCTTAGAGGAAACGCGTGTCAATAAAGAGACCGGATCTGCTGGAACAGATCCGGTTTCAAAAGAAACGCGGCTGGCTAATCAGGTATGGTGCCTGATAAAACCAACAACTTATTTTTAATAACCCTTCACAGCCATTAAAAACGATCAAAAGTATGAAAAAAAATTATCTTCCCGCAATCGGGATGTGTTTCGGTATCTCTATGCCCAGAGGTAGAAACATGGGGATAGCCGTACTTCTGGGTATTTTCAGCAGTCATATTGCCATCACAGGCAAGGGAATGACATTACAGACACAGATCCATCAAATTGCTGCAACTCATGTATCTCAGAAATTGAACACACAGGGCTTTGCAAAAAATAGTACGTCACAAAAAAATCAGGAGCCTACCGGGTTGATAACTATTACTCTGCAACAGGTTTCACTTAAGCAGGCTTTAAGTGAGATTGAGAAAAAGACCTCCTATACATTTATCTACAATGATCAGACACTGGAACGGACTGGACTGGTAAGTATTCAGGAACAAAATCAATCGCTTGCTAAAATACTAATCCGAATCCTTCAAAATACGAACCTGACGTATCAGGTGGTAGGACAATCCATTGTCATTTCGCCGCAGGAACACAAAACCCAGAAGAGTGAAAAAGATTCCCGTGTAATACGTGGACAAGTAACAGATGAAGAAGGACAACCATTACCAGGGGCTAGTGTCGTAGTGAAAGGGACTGTAAGTGGAACACTGACAGATGTAAAAGGCGAATATTCGATTACTGTACCAGAAAATGCTTCGGCACTTCTATTCTCCTATATAGGATACCAGTCTACAGAAGTTGCAGTAGGATCTCAGAATACAATCAACGTTCGTCTGGTAGCGAATAACAATAGCCTGAATGAAGTAGTTGTAACTGCTTTGGGGATTAAACGGGAAGAGAAAGCATTAGGGTATGCTACCCAAACATTGAACAGTGAAGCGATAAATGATGCCCGTTCGAATAACTTCGTCAATGCGCTGTCTGGAAAGGTAGCTGGTTTGACATTGGTATCTCCAGGTTCTGGTCCTGTTAACTCAGTACGGGTAAAACTCAGAGGTGACAATTCGATGGACCCTAGCAAAAACAATGCGCTGATTGTATTGGATGGGGTGCCGATGAGTAGTGGAATGACCACATCCGGTGTGACAGATGCATATGGCGCTGGTTCTGGTAATGATGTGCCTATTGACTTTGGGAATGGCATTGCTGATATTAACCCGGATGATATTGAAAGTATCACTGTACTGAAAGGTGCCAGTGCAACAGCCTTATACGGTTCACGTGCTGCTAATGGGGCATTGATTATTACTACTAAATCAGGTTCCCGTAAAGAGAAAGGAGTAGGGATTACAGTTAACTCTAACCTTAGCTTTAATAGTGTTTTAAAATGGCCTGAATACCAATATGAATATGGACAAGGTACTGGCAAGACAATGAGTCCTGCATCAGATTTGTATTATTCGTATGGGGCTTCTGCTGATGGCGCTAGTACAAGTGGAACCAGTAGTGCTTTCGGACCTGCTTTTAATGGACAGAGCTATTTTCAGTATGATCCTATATTAGAAGGTCAATCAGCTGAGCGGCAACCTTGGAGACCCTATAAAAATAATATCAAAGACTTCTGGAGAACAGGTTATACATTAACCAACAATGTGGCTCTGGAAGGAGCGAATGACAAAGGTTCTGTGCGTGCATCTGTAACTCATTCCAAAAATGAATGGATCATGCCTAACACAGGTTTTGAGCGTATTACGGCTGCACTTAGTGTCAATTATAAAATTTCCGAGAGGTTAAAGATTGCTTCAAAAGTAAACTATACCCATAAGTCCAGCGACAATTTGCCTGCAACTGGATATAACAACCAGGCAATTGCCTATTTTATGATCTTCCAGAACCCGAATGTGGATCTGAACTGGTATAAGCCACGCTGGAAGACAGGAAAAGAACAGGTAGACCAGATACATCCTTTTAGTTCGTATATCGATAACCCATACCTGATTGCCTATGAAATGACCAACTCACTGAATAATAATACAGTAGTTGGCAATATGTCAGCCACGTATACATTGTCCGATAAATTGGAACTACTGGTGCGATCCGCTATAGATCTAAGTGATGAGGACAGAGAACAGCGCAGACCTTATAGTACCGCTAACTTCCAGAGAGGATATTTCAAGCAACAAACTATCTTAAGTTCTGAAGTAAATACCGATGCGCTTATTACCTATAAAGAGAAGTTGGGTAATCGTATAGCACTGACTGCTTCTGTAGGTGGTAATATCCGGAATCAGAGGTATCGCAATGTGAATGGATCTGTAGATGGCTTGGTGATTCCTGGTGTATACAAACTTTCCAATGGGGTGAACCAGCCATTGATGACCACCAATAATTCTGTTCGTAGGGTTAATAGTCTGTATGGATTGGCATCGTTTTCATATGATGAGAAAATTTTTGTGGATGTAACTGGACGAAATGACTGGTCGTCTACATTGCCTTCACAAAACAATTCCTTCTTCTATCCATCCGTTAGTACCAGCTTTATTCTAAGCGATTTGTTACATCTGCCAGCAGCGGTTTCGTTTGCCAAGCTACGTTTGTCAGCTGCTCAGGTGGGTAATGATACTGACCCTTATAAGACCCGTAAATACTATGGACAGAGTGATTTTCCGGGTTCAGGATCATTGTCTACAACGCTCTTTAACGTAGATTTCAAACCGGAGATTACCACCAGTTATGAGGTAGGATTAGAGTACTTTATGTTTAACCGTCGTTTGGGACTGGACTTTACCTTGTATCAAAACAGCACAAAAAACCAGATTCTGGATGTTCCGCTTGATCCTACTACGGGTTATACCAAAGCCGTGTTGAATGCAGGTAAAGTGCGTAATCAGGGTGTAGAACTTGTATTGAGTGGCAGACCGTTGGATCATACACAACTGAAATGGGATATTACACTGACTTGGGCCATAAACAGAAACAAGGTATTGGAACTGGCAGAAGGGATGACAGATCAACAGGTGATCGGAACAGGTGGGAATGCTACCATTATTGCACGTAAAGGGGGTACTACCGGCGATATTTATGGATTTGGATTTATGAGATCGCCTGATGGACAAATAATTTATACAAAAGATGGCCTTCCCGCCCGTCCTACTGAAATACAGTATATAGGTAATGCCTACGCAGACTGGAAGGGTGGTATCCAGAATACGTTTACCTTCAAAAACTTCCGGTTTAGTGTGCTGGTAGATGGACAATATGGAGGTATTGTATATTCTCAGACACATCATAAAATGACCGAACAAGGTAAGCTGAAACACACACTGAGAGGTCGTGAAGACGGATACATTATCGGAGAGGGTGTAGTAGATAATGGAGATGGTACGTATACGGCCAATACCAAAAAGGTTACAGTGGGAGATTACTATGCAGATTATTATCGCCGGGCAAATGTGGAATCCAATTCTTTTGATGCTTCTTATATCAAGTTACGTGAGGCAAGACTTGAATATAGTTTGCCTAAAGTATTGTTACAACGTTCCAGGATCTTTGAACAGGCCAGCATTGCATTCTATGGACGTGATCTGCTGATGATCACCAACTTCCCAATGTTCGATCCGGAAACAGCTGCTTTGAATGGAGCAACCATACTGCCTGGAATTGAAATGGGGCAGATGCCTTCTACAAGAACTTACGGAATGAATCTTACACTAAAATTCTGATGATCTGATTGATGTCCTATAGAATAGATTTTCAATAGATCCTTTATGCAAACTAGTATGAACAGACAACGACCACATTCCATACAAAAATTTATCATTGCATTAACTATTCTGACAGGATGGTTACTCAGTGCCTGTACTGGCAATTTTGATGAGATTAATACAGATCCTAACCGTATTGAAAAAATCAGCCCTGGTACACTGTTGAATCCGATTATCTATGAGTTGGCTAGCTTTAATACACTTCGCTCGGATGAATTTACGTTTGACCTGTTGCAGGTTTCTTTACCCTTTCCAAGTGTATCCGGAGGTGTTCACCGCTATGATATTAGTGAAAATGCAGGTGGTTCTACCTGGAACACATACTATCGCTGGATTACCAATATTCGTGAAATGCAGACTGCTGCTGTAACAGCTGAAGACCCTAACTATCAGGCTATCGCTCTGACATTAAATGCCTGGGTCCATTCACTGCTGACAGATGGATTTGGGGATGTTCCGATGACAGAAGCAGGCAAAGGTGAAGAGAAAATATTTCAGCCTACCTTTGACACACAGGAGTATATTTATACTACCATACTTAAAGACCTGGAAACTGCCAATGACTTGTTTGATCCTTCCCGGTCAATGATCTACGGAACCGATATTCTGTATGCCAATAATGTTTCGAACTGGCAACGGTTTTGTAACTCATTGCGTCTACGCTTATTGCTTCGGGTAATGAAACGTAATCCGGAAGCTATCCAGACTGCCCTTATAACTATGCTGAGCAATCCAGATACCTATCCGGTATTTACCAAAAACACAGAAGCCGCTGTGCTGAAAATCACAGGTGTGACACCCAACGTATCACCCTGGGGACGTGCCGTAGACTTTACCAATGCACGCGCTGCGGCAGAATTCTTTGTTGACAATCTGAATCAGTTCAATGATCCACGTCGTCCTATATTCTTAACACAAGCACGAAGCAGCAGTGATGGAAAGACTACTATTGGGTATAAGGGTATACCGAGTGGATATGCCGGTGGTGAGTCGCAATTTGACTTTTTGCCTTCCAATCTGAATGTGAACCTGGTGAAAACGGATGTTGGCCCTATGCAGTCAGTAATGATGACCTATGCTGAAGTAGAATTCATCAAAGCAGAGCTAGCTCAGAAAGAAATTTTTGGCGAAGATGCTCAGGTACATTATGAAAATGGAGTGAAAGCTGCTATTGAACAATGGGGTGCTGTTTTACCAGCGGATTACTTTGCCAATGAGCACACCCAATATGATGGCACATTAGATAGGATTATGCTCCAGAAGTATTATGCCTTATTCTTTAATGATTATCAGCAGTGGTTTGAGTATCGCCGCACTGGCTTGCCTAAATTGCCTAAAGGAGAAGACATGCGAAACAACGGCATTATGCCAGTTCGGTTCCGATACCCAACTACTGTACAGACAAACAATGCTGCCAACTACAAGATCGCTGTAGAGAAGATGGGAGGCGATAATATCAATACCAAAGTCTGGTGGGAGAAATAATAACTATAAAGAAAAGATAACCTGAGAAACTCTCTTCTCTATATTCATGAAAGGAGTGTTCTCTCTTCCTGTTCTTCTGCAAGAATCTTTCCGTCACGGCGGGCCACGTGTGGCAAAACCGGAAGCATTTAGATTTTGAGTTTATTTCTCTCAGAAACCAAGCAGGGCTCTATTTGTCACAAGATTCTTTCAGAAGGACAAAAGAGAGTAAGAGCAGGTAAGGAAAGAAAGATATTGGATAGTATAATAAAGGAAAAAGCTACAAAGAGAGCCAAACTGACTTTAAACGCGAATCGTCGTAGCTGTGCGCTGGCCTTCTTTCTGCCGCGAGGAAAGCCCATGGCTTTGCGGGTAGGAGGTTCGGCAGAAAGTGTCCTTTTTTGCTTCGTTTTTTGGACAAGCAAAAAATGAAGAGGCCACAAGAAGAACGATGTAAGCGGCAATAAACTAAGCTAGGGAAAGGGAAGCAAAAAATGAGAGAGTTGGTGGAAAAGGAATAAATAATAAACAAATTCAGAAAGAGATGCTTGTTTGGGAAACAACCTTACATCCAAAACTCAGAATGACTCATGTTTCTACCATATATAACCTTAAAAACTAAATCATCGTGCTAACGAAAAGAAGAAGTTTTCTGAAATCAATCGGTCTGGGAGGACTCGGACTGTCGTATGTACACAACCTGGAAGCTCACACTCCACAAGTGGGTACACAAACAACAGATGTATCAGTGGTTCGGCTTAAAGGAAAAGTACAGGCAGATGGAAAAGGACTGGCAGGCGTGGCTGTGACAGATGGAATCAATATCACTACGACAGATGCCAAAGGCAACTACGAATTGTTATCCAACGCCTCAGCTGAGTTTGTGTATATTGCTACACCCCGGGGATATGAATTTGCCAACCAAAACGGAGTAGCCCGATTTTATCAGCCTGTAAAGGCCGTCAATGGAACATTCCAGGCTACGTTTACCCTGGCAAAGCTGACACAGGATGATACACGTCACAACTTTATCGTATGGGCAGATCCTCAGATGATCTCCAAAGAAGATGCTGAACTGTTTCTTCAACAATCCGTTCCGGATACCCGCAAGTTATTGGATAGCTATAAGCAAAAGAATAACGGACAAATGCCACCTTTTCATGGTGTAGGATGTGGAGATCTGGTGTGGGATCATTTTGAACTGTTTGAAGATTACCAGAAAGGTGTGACAGCAACAGGAATTCCTTTCTTTCAGGTGATTGGTAACCATGATATGGATCTGACTGCCCGTACAGACGAGCATTCCGCTAAAACATTCAAATCTACTTTTGGGCCAACCTATTATTCTTTCAATCGCGGGGAAATCCATTATGTAGTACTGGATGATGTATTTTTTATTGGTACTGCTAAAAAATACATAGGGTATCTTACAGAGCGTCAACTGGCCTGGCTGGAACAGGATCTGGCATTGGTCAAAGCCGGGACAACCGTTGTAGTCTTTATGCATATTCCTGCCAACACGGGTGATCAGCGTCGTAATAAAGCAAAAGAAGAACCCATTGGGGGAGTAGTGGCTAACAGAAAGGAACTGTATCGATTACTTCAGCCATACAAGGCACACATCATGTCAGGTCATACGCACTTTAACGAGAAGATTGTGACAGGCGATAATCTGGTTGAACATGTGCATGGTACTGTTTGTGGAGCCTGGTGGACGGGGCCTGTCTGTTTTGATGGTACGCCAAACGGATATGGCGTGTATGAAGCCAATGGAAGCACTATCGAATGGTATTACAAGTCTGTTGGACATGAAAAAGATCATCAGATGCGGTTGTATCCGGTAGGGGCCTCGAAAGAAAAGCCAGATCATGTAGTCGTGAATGTATGGAACTGGGACCCTGCCTGGAAAGTAGAATGGCTGGAAGATGGAAAGCCTATGGGACCCATGACGCAGGAAACAGCCTTTGATCCCTTGTCTGTAGAACTGCACGAAGGAACTGCCAAACCTGCCAAACACAAGTGGGTAGAACCTCAACTGACAGATCACCTGTTTTTTGCCAAACCTTCTGCTTCTGCCTCAAAGATTAAAGTTCAGGTAACTGACCGATTTAAAAATACCTATACACAGGAAATGGATGTGAAACGTAGCTAATAGATTGCTTCTTACTTAAGTAAATCCCCGTAACAGGGGATTTTTTATTGGTAGGAACTACCTCCACTTAGTAAAAAAAACATTTTTGCTCTAATAATTTTTTAATTAATGCCTTCACAAATTACTGGCAATTAATAAATACTATTGAGGATTACAGCCAGGTTCAGTATCTAAGTATCAAATAGGTTACACTGGTTACACTTAGTTACACGTTAGGTTACACTTTAATTGCTTGATAATGAACGAAGTTACACTAGTTACACTTTTTTGCCATTTTTCGTAAAAGTTCCCAGAAAGAAAAGCAAGTATACTCCCTTTATATATACTATATACTATATTAATATACGTATGTGAGAAACAAGTGTAACTAGTGTAACCTGCCTCATTTACAGGGTTTTAGAGGTGTAACTGCTAGTGTAACCAAGTGTAACCTAGTGTAACTCGCCTTAATATCAACTACTTACTACATAAGCTATACAGCTACCGCTTATATAATTCCCTGAATTATGCATTTATAATTTTATGATTTAACTCCTACACTTTCTGCAGTGTTCGTATTTCCTCTCCTGACTAATATATACTTCATTCTACTTCACAGATTAGTTTTTCTACTTCGCCTTTTTTAGGTCGATTAGGCAAGCATACAGAGTGATAAGCCCTGTTTCTTTGCAGAAACCCAATACCACTTACAACCTATCTAATCGAATAACCCTAAATCATTCTATCTATGCAATCATCCGGATTTCAGCCCCTTCAAACACACGAACGTATCCAGCTAATAGATGCGCTGCGAGGGTTTGCTTTAGTAGGTATTCTGATTGTGAATATCCCATCTTTTTCCCGCTCCGAATGGGGACCGGCTGAACAACAGATACAAAACGGTTTTAGTGATATACTGTTGGTACTGATAGATACAAAGTTTATCACTATTTTCTCTCTGTTATTTGGTGCAGGATTCTTTGTGCAGCAACAGCGAGCAGAGAAGTATGGCATAGACTTTACTGCCTTTTATATTCGACGAATGGGTATCCTGTTTGTGCTTGGCTGTGTGCATGCCTATCTCTTCTGGTTTGGTGATATAGTACGCCATTATGCCTTGCTGGGGATAGCTTTGCTGGCAGTAAGTCATTTGTCTGCAAAAGCCACATTACGGTTAGCTCTGATCTTCGTCGTTTTCCTGACTCCTTTACTTTTTCTGTTGAATGGCATATTACCTGTGCATACTACTCCTGATACTATTGATGGAATGCCTTTATCGGCCTTTGTATACAAGTCGTTTACAGAGGGTTCATACCCTCAGATACTAAGGGCAAACTGGATCATTGATCCATTGCATAACTTTATACAGGATATGCCATTGACATTAGTCTCTATGTTTGGGAAAATGGTGTTGGGAGTATGGCTGGCAAAGATTGGCTTCTTTCGTAATCCCGCTGAACACGAGACGTTACTTCGGAAATGGATGATCTGGGGGAGTACAGCAGGTGTAATAGGCAGTATAGGTTTCTGGGCTATCAAGAAAGAGATGCTGCCTATACCTGAGATGGGACTGGTGGTACTTGTTTTCCCTATATCGGCTTGTCTGGTACTTCATAGCCTTTTTTATCTGGCAGTATTTACTAAATTATACCATCGGATGTTGGGCGCTGTCTTGCTTCGCTACCTGGTACCTGTAGGTAGAATGGGATTAAGTAATTACTTTGGTCAGACAATTCTGGCTTTCGGTTTGTTCTATGTAACAGGCTGGGTAGGATATGCAGACCCGGTTGGTTTGACAGGACTTGCCCTGCTTATTTTTGTGATACAGATACTGGTAAGCCACTGGTGGCTTCGGTATCATGAATTTGGCCCTGTAGAATGGATCTGGAGGACTTTATCCTATATGTGGATTGACAGAAAAACGAAGACGAGAGTTTCTGATTCCATATCTGTATCTCCAAATCTGATAGGAGAGAAGCTTACAGAAAATAAGCCACTAAACGAATAATTCGTTACAATGATAATACACTTTGACTGCTAATGAAGTCTATACTCGTATTGAAGACTGTGTTTTTGCCAAAAAATGATCATAAACTGTCTGTAAAAATGACACGCCAGCGGTGGTTGCAGATTAGTGGGGCAGCATTCTTTGCATTGTTTCTGGTGACTTTTAACAGCAGTCCGCTGGTAGAACTGCTTCGCCGACAGAGCTATTACCGCGATCTGAGTATTACTTTTGGCGCTGCATGGCTTATTATAAGTTATGTAGGCTGGATTACGGGCAAACTCGATAGCTACATTGACTGGCAGTCCGATAAAAGACAAAGGCTTTTACTACAGATACTCCTGGGAATTACAGGTGCTTCACTGATAAGTTATGGAATCGCTTACTTTCAATATAGATTTATTGATCCTGAACATGTTTTTGGTACAGAATCATTTTTGCAGACAGAGTTACCGGTCATTGTACTGCTGATAACTTTTTGCAATATTATCTATGTAAGTATTTCCTATTACCACTGGCAGGAACGTAGATATATAATACAGACATTACCTGTTGCAGAAAAATTAGAACCCAGTATATCTTATCTTTCTTACCTGATAGTCACTAACGGACAAAAAAGCATTCAGCTGGCAGTGGAGCATATCGCTCTTATTTATCTGGAACAAGGAATTACCTGGATAGCAACTTTTAACAACACCCGCTATCACGTGGATGAACCACTTCAGAGTATTGAAGATAAGTTAGATCCCGGTTCATTCTTTCGGGTAAATCGTCAGACCATTGTGCAGCTTTCAGCCTGTTACTCCTTTCAGAGCATGGAATATGGCAAAATCAAGCTACATCTGGTACCTCCTTTTACTACTGAATTAACCATTAGTCAGAAAACAGCTCCTGCCTTCCGGAAATGGATGCAACGGTTGAATACCTAGACAAGAGGAAAGCAGCCAGATATGTAGCTACAGAAATGGCAGATTATTTCAGCCTAAACTATGAAGGACGGCTTCTTCTCACTACTGTCGTTACTGTAAAGAAGCCTTTACTAACTGATTTGTTAGATAAAAGTAATTCCAATAGATAAAATCTTACTTAAAAGGTACAATGCAGTTTGACTTGGAATATTTACTCATTACAAGCAAAAAACATAGTTCAAGGCATTGATTATCACAAGTTTTTCTTGTTAAAAATCGACTCATACCGTTGGCTCACAAGTTTACTCCGTTTGCTTGTTGCCTTTTTTGTTTTCATTATTGCGTCATGGTGTGACAAGAATTCTGTTCCGATACTTAGAAGCACCCCAAATAAATCTATTTTTAAACAACCTCTAACACACAATCAGCAATGGCATTTACAAAAGAACAACTCGAAGCCGATCTAAACTGGGCAGTAACCCAATGGATACCTGGCTATACAAAAGTGCATCAGGAAATACAACAGATCATAGATTATTTATTAGGCAAAAGCACAGTCGTTGCGGGTTTCAGTGAGTGGAGTCTTTATTATGAACGGTTTACTGTAGATTTGCTTAGCCAGCCTCTGGTTTGGGATGAAGGAGATAAAAAAGTTTTGGAACTGATCACCAAGCCTGCAGTCTTTAAGGTAATGGCTAGGGAGTTTTTTGATGTATTAGAAGAAAGAATCAAAAGACATCCGAATGAAGATCTGTATTGTGAAGCCATCGAACATCTTAAAGCATACAAGCTTGATGAAGAACAACTGCTGGACCTTGTTATTGGTAAAAGTAATAATGGGGCGTTTGGTTCTCAGAGCTCTGGTTATGGCAATATAGGTTACGAGTTTTTTGACAGTGCAGAATCCTCCAAAGCAATAGGTAAATACCTGGTATCTGTTTATCCTAAATTTGAAAAAAAAATCAATAGATATCTGACAGGCTATCGAAGTAATTCTTTCCTTATCTATATTCTTCGCCATTCGACTATTGACCCCCGTCCATTCTGGTATAATGAAGAAGAAGGTAAATTGTATCTGCAGGTAAACAATGTGGTAAATACACTTACTGTTTTCCTAGATCGCTATGAGGGAGAAGCATATGAAGCATTTCAGCATGGAGAAGTGTATGACTACTCAGGTAGTGGAACGTATAATGCCACTAAATATCTCATTATAAAAAAAATGGCAGAGCTTTTTCCTGAAAAATATTATCAGGAACAACTATCGTTTGCATTTGATTTCCTGGAAAAAGCAAATGCAGCAAGTGTACAGAAAGACTACCGGGGAAGATGGAATGGGAATGCGGTAGTGATTATTCCTAACGCTGAAATTGAAAATGAATATACCCGAAATTCAAGAAAACGATTTTTGGTAGACCTGATTAGTGAAGATTTATTTGTGTATGATAAAGTCAAGGCCACCGAGGCTATTATTCAGTATTTTACAAACGCAGAGTCACACCAAATTCCTGTCGAAGTATATACAACAACAGATAAATACCTGGCCGAAAAAAGTGTAGACTTACTAGCTATTGTATTAGGGAAATACAAAGGAGAAGCAGGTGATAATATACTAGATTCACTCCTGTCTATACTTGAAAAATATGACTTTGCAGCACATTATGACAAAATATGGGCTATTACCAAAGACAAATACAAAGGTATCCGTTTTAAAGCAATTCAAACGCTACAAAAACTGTTGGGCGAAAAGGCAATTTCACAGGCAGAGGTTTTACTTAAAACATCAAAAAACGCAGATCAGCGTCAGTTCATGGCACTGCTCTTAGCCATGATAGGTACAGAAAAAGCACTCCAAATTCTGAATGATGCCCTGGAAGGTGAAAAAAATGATGATGCCAGAGATGTAATGCTCCAAACCTTAGGTGAACAGCGGTATACCAATGTAACAGAAGATTCGATTGCAGAAATGGTGTCTTCTGCCAAGAAACGGGGAAAATTAGATAAACCCGTTGAAAGCTGGCTTAATGAAGCAGAGTTGCCTAAATTGAAATACAAATCCGGTAAAGAACTTGATGCAGAAACAGTCCGTTTTGTATTGTATCGAATGAGTAGAGCGAAAGAAATTCGTCCTGATATCGAAGCCAAACCAGTCTGGCTACTTATAGATAAGCAAAGCAGTACTAACTTCGCTAATGCCATTCTCCAGTTGTATTTATCCAAAGGGGGCGATGCGAAACAGAAATATTGTTTGACACTGGCAGGAATGCTTGGTGATAACACACTGGTGGATACACTTCGCAAGCAAATCACTGAATGGGATCTAAATAAACGTGGCAAAATGGCCGAATATGCTGTAGGAGCCTTAGCTCTTATTGGAACGAATAAAGCACTCAGAGCAGTAGAGCTTTTTTCCAGAAAGGCCAAAAATGGCAATGTGATGAGTATGGCTAGCCAGTCGCTGGCAGTGGCGGCAGAAGAATTAGGCATGGACATCAACCAGCTTGCCGATAGCATTGTACCGGATCTTGGATTTGAGGGTACATTTAAACATTTCACAATAGATGGTGAGGAATACAGAGCTTTTGTGGGAAATGACTTTAAGATTACCTTTTTTGATAGTGATAACAAAAAGCTAAAAGCAATACCAAAGAAAGCATCCAAAGAACTTCAGAATGAGTTTAAAGAACTCAGCAAAGAGTTAAGGGAAGTGGTGAGGCTACAGTCTGGACGGATGGAACGCTATCTGATCACACAGCGCAAATGGAAAAGTGAAGAATGGAGCAAGTTTTTTCTCTCCAACCCTATCATGTTTGTCTATGCAATGCGGCTGATATGGGGAGCATTTGATTCCCAAAACCAGTTGCTCTATACTTTCCAGTGTATGGATGATGGTACACTAATGAATCAGAACGATGAAGAAATAGAACTCTCAGAAGAAACATTTATTGGAATGATTCATCCATTGTCTTTATCAGACGAAGAGATTGATTTCTGGAAAAATCGCCAGTATGAAAGTAATATCGAACCTATATTTCCTCAGTTACATCGTCCTATTGTTAAATTAAATGCAACAGATGTAAACCTGACCCATTCCGAAATACTTCAACAAGTACCTTTTAAGGCACAAATCAGGCATGGTTGGGGACGAGGAAGTGTTGGAGATGGAGGCATGATTGAAGACTTTCGTAAATATTTTTTGGATGGAGCAGTTTGTGCTGTATTGGATGTATATAATATGGATGTATTTGGTTATATGGAAAACAGCACATTTGGAGATGTATACTTCATCGAAGGAAACTCTTACAGAAAAAAAATGGCCTTTGGAGAAGTTCCTCCTGTTGTTTATTCTGAAGTAATGAGCGAATTGCAGCAACTTGTTCCTAAGAAAACAGAAGTTGAAGTCGCATAATAGCCTATGAGGTTGTTTAGGATAATTTATAAAAAAGCTCAATGAGCAGATTTTGTAGCGAGCCTCACTTTCCCACCATTCAGGTTGGCGTTATCAACAACCTGAATGATGGGAAAGTGGTCGTTGGTGATAACACCAACGATGGGAAAAGTGGCAGTACATGTATTTTTAGTTCTTATAGAACTCTATAATTATCTGCCTTTGCAACCTTATACAATTATCCTAAACAACTTCTTGTAAATCCAGTATATTTGTTGTTTTCAATCAAGATGTTCTTTCTCCTCTGAAAAAAGGTTCTGTGTAAGAGGTTGTCTAACTTATTATTAAAGAAGCGAAAAGGCTAGATTTTGTAGCGAGATGAGGCCATTTCTCAGCCCGTAGCCAGCGGCTACAGGCCGAGAAATGGACGAAATCGTAGCACAAAAGATGCCTTTGCAGCCTTTAAGAATAGTTTAGACAACCTCTAAAACAGATGAATAGGGAATCGTGTGTAAATCACGAACTGTCGCGCAACTGTAAGTAACCTATGGGATTATGCGTTACTATCCACTATACTACACCGTATGGGAAGGATGGCATAATTGGTACAAGTCAGGAGACCTGCCTGTTTTCAGTATGATAATGCTTTCGCGGTTTGAAGCAGATTCAGCTGAGGTGATTAGGAATGTGGGCAGGCTTATACCTGTACCTTTAGCTTTTACAAGCTAACTTTTCATTCCTCCTCTGTCACCTGTCTATCCGCAAGCTTTTGAACGTCTGAAATCCGATTGCTTGCTTATATAAGTTGTAAATGGTATGACAGAAATAAAACGCCAGCGGGTAATGCGCCCGGATGGAAAAGCCATTAACCTGGTTCAGCGAAGAGGACATTTGTCTTACTGTTACAATGCATGCTGCTGTGGCCGTACAGACAGAGGCTATGCTCCCATTCCGGTTGAGTTGTATAAAAGTGAATGGTTACGGCGGAAGCTACGTAATGTAGTCCATATGACCAAAGGTGGATGTCTGGGCCCATGCACACTGGCTAATGTGGTGACCTTGTTGTTTGACGGAAACTCTGTATGGTTTCATTCTGTCAACAGCAACTGGCAGATCATTGCCATTTTCGATTACATCGAGAGTATGGTAAAGGCCGATAGTTTTCTAACCCCACCCGCTGAGCTGGCAGAGTATGTGTTTCAATTCTATACATGGAAAGGTTCTGAAGCTATAACCCGTTCCGGGCAGGTGGCAACACCCGATGGAGGAATTGTATTCCTAACCCATGCCGATACGGATCTACTTACCCTAAGTCGCACACTTCAGGACTTACCTGCTGACTTTCCCAAAACGACAGGCCTTAACCTGATGGCAATTAAAAGTGATGCCCATATGGCTCAGTTGCTGGATCGGGAAGTAGGAGCCGCTCAGATTATAATCATACGTATTCATGGCAGAGCCAGCAGTATTCCAGGTTTTGCGGAACTGGTTCGTCGGGCAAAGCAGCAGGCACAGCATCTGATTGTGATAAGCGGAACAGGTGAACTAAATCCGGAATTTGCAGCTGTGTCTACAGTGTCACCAGCCATATTGCATGAAACACTGGCATACTTACAAGCAGGAGGACATAGCAATCTAACCTCCCTGTTGTACTTTCTGTCAGACCATCTGTTGATGACAGGTTTTGGCTTTGAGGTTCCTGTAACTCTACCAGAACATGGTATTTACCATCCGGATCTCCCTGAAAATGCAGAGAAAGAAGATTGGTTAAAGATGCACAATCCTGCTTGGCCAAGTATTGGCATTACCTTCTATAGAGCACACTGGATTAGTGGCAATACAGCCTTTGTAGATGCCATGATTCGTGCACTGGAAGCTCGGAATCTGAATGTACTGCCTGTCTATACAGCCTCTCTCAAAGCAGTTGACAGTGGTACAGGTTGGCCGTACGCGCTGGATTTATTCAGACATACTAACGAAGTGCTGATCGACGTATTGGTAAATACAGTTTCGTTTGCCATGCGGGATATACAAACAGAACAACTGCAACAAGGAGAAGAGGAAATCCTGCGTCAGCTAAACGTACCGATTCTGCAGGCCATCACCAGTGGTATGAGTCGTGGCCCTTGGGAATCATCAAGCCGAGGACTCAATCCATTGGATACTGCCATGAATGTAGCTATCCCTGAGTTTGACGGACGCATTATCACTGTACCGATTTCATTTAAGGAAAAAGACAGGGAAGCCAAAGGATACGAACCTGTTGAAGACAGAATAGAACGAGTGGCTGGTATAGCAGCCCGTTTTGCCCGTTTGCGTCATTTACCCAATAAAGATAAACGCATCGCATTTGTTTTTACAAACTCCAATGCAAAGGCTTCGCAGATTGGCAATGCGGTAGGACTGGATTCTCCAGCGTCTTTGATGGCTATTCTGCAAGCTATGCAGGCAGAAGGGTATACTGTCCCTCATATGCCAGCTAGTGGAACAGAGTTAATTCATGAGCTGGTAGACAGGTGTTCGTATGATCTTACATACCTCACTACAGAACAGTTAGCACGTGCAGTCGGACAAGTGCCATTTACCCAATATGCTCAATGGTTTTCAGAACTGCCTGAGGTATTGCAGCAAAAAATGCAGAAACAATGGGGGCCACCACCCGGTGAAACCTACGTACATGATAATTACATTGCGCTGGCTGGTATGGAATTAGGCAATGCCTTAGTCGTATTACAACCACCACGTGGATACGGCATGGACCCGGATGCGATCTACCACCAACCTGACCTGCCACCTACTCATCATTACTATGTGTTTTACAGATGGTTACGGGATGGATGGGGGGCTGATGCGATTGTGCATGTAGGCAAACATGGGACATTGGAATGGCTTCCTGGTAAAGGAATCGGGCTTTCAGAAAATTGTTTTCCGGATGCTTTTTTGGGAGATATGCCATTATTTTATCCCTTTATCATCAATGATCCGGGTGAAGGCTCGCAGGCGAAACGTCGGGCTCATGCAGTTATACTGGATCATCTGACCCCACCCATGACATCAGCCGATAGTTATGGTGAACTGGCTCAACTAACACAATTGGTAGATGAATACTATCAGGTAGAGACATTAGATCCCGCCAAACTGCCACTGTTACAACGCCAGATCTGGGATTTAATACGACAAACCAATCTGGATAAAGACCTGTCTGCGATGCTGAAGCGGGATCATGGCGACCATGTACACGAATGGGATGACGAAATGACACCCGAAGGTGTGCCTGTTACATTGGCAGAAATGGGAGGGAAGGACATTGCTCACTTAATCGAAGATATAGACGGCTATCTGTGTGAACTAGGCGCTGCACAGATTCGGAATGGGTTACATATACTCGGAGAAATACCTCAGGAACAGAACCTGATTGATATGTTACAGGCTTTGACCAGATTACCTAATCGCAGTACTCCTGGATTACCAGCTGCTATTGCTGCTTTATTTGGATGGGAATGGGACGTAATTACAGCTGTCAGAGGGCAAAAGGTGGAAACTGTGTCTGCTGCTTTTACAGAACTGGCAGGGCGTCCGGTGGTGACAGGGGCAGATGTACAGGAAATGATTGAGGAACTTAGCAGACATCTATTTCAGATACTCTACCGTGAACGATTTCGGGTTGATTCTATACCTCAGGTAATTGCTGAGACATTTGGAGTAGAGTTGGTGCGGGATACAGCAGAGGTTCATAAAATACTAACGTTTGTTTGCCAGCAACTTGTACCTAATCTGGCTCAAACATACGATGAGATAACGCATTTGTTACATGGATTATCCGGAGGTTATGTGCCAGCCGGACCCAGTGGCGCTCCTACACGAGGTATGGCCCATATTTTGCCTACTGGACGCAACTTTTATGCGGTAGATCCCAGAGCCTTGCCTTCGCAGGCTGCCTGGCAGGTGGGACAACAGCTGGCAAAGGAGGTACTGGACCGTCATATGAAAGAGACAGGCCGCTATCCTGAAAACGTCGGCATCAGTATCTGGGGGACGAGTGCTATGCGTACCTATGGCGATGATGTGGCAGAGATTCTGGCATTATTGGGTGTGCGTCCTGTATGGCAGCCAGAAAGCCGGAGAATTATAGGGATAGAAATAGTGCCATTGGCAGAGCTGGGAAGACCACGTATAGATGTAACGATTCGTATCAGTGGCTTTTTCAGAGATGCCTTTCCACATCTGATCGAACTCATGGATGACGCAGTACAACAGGTGCTTGCTTTGGATGAACCTATAGAGCAAAACTTTGTACGGAAACATTATCTGAAGGATCTGGCAGAACTGCAAACTCCTGATATGCCTGTAGAAGAAGCAGAGCAACGGGCCAGCTACCGTATTTTCGGAGCTGCGCCGGGGAGTTATGGGGCAGGTATTTTACCACTGATCAATGAGAAAAACTGGCACAATGAAACTGACTTTGCTCAGGCGTATGTCAACTGGGGCGGATATGCCTACACCCGTAGTGTCAGTGGAGTAGATGCCCGCAGTGAATTCCGGCAGTGTTTGTCAGGAGTAGAGGTAGCGTTGCATAACCAGGACAACCGGGAGCATGACATCTTTGACAGTGACGATTACCTGCAGTTTCATGGCGGAATGATTGCTACCATTCGCAGCCTGACAGGTCATCAGCCCAAACACTATTTTGGGGACAGCCAGAATCCGGATCGGCCGGTCGTCCGGGATTTAAAGGAAGAAGCCTTACGCGTATTCAGATCCAGAGTGGTGAATCCCAAATGGATTGAAAGTATTCAGAAACATGGCTATAAAGGAGGATTGGAACTGACAGCTACAGTGGATTATCTTTTCGGATACGATGCAACGGCACAGGTAGTCGACGACTGGATGTATGAAAAAGTGGCAGAGACGTATGCCTTAGATGCAAATATGCAAGAGTTTTTTGCACAAAGTAATCCGTGGGCTTTGCATGCCATTGCTGAACGTTTGCTGGAAGCTGCACAACGCAGTATGTGGAAAGAACCCTCACCAGAGATACTGGAAGCGTTACAGGAAGTATATTTACAGAGTGAAGGCTTGCTGGAAGGAAGAGTTGAGTAATCTTATCCTGTCCGATAGCTTTTCAGAAATGAAAGTTAAAAAAAGGGAGCACTGGTTCGAATAGAAAGATGCTGGTTCGAACATTCGGTCGGACCTAATTTGACAGCAACGTCCGTTGCGTTGGGGCAAATTGAGCCAAGTTTACGTTTTTCCCCATGTTGGTGTTATCACCAACATGCATGATGGGAAACAACTCGTTGGTGATAACACCAACGATGGGAACAAAGGTTCTATCTACCAACGCCGCGTCCGCTCCATACTGTCAACTTAAAAGATTACTCATCCCTGTCCTTCTGAAAGAAACTTGTGACAAATAGAGCTACATTTCCTTTCTGAGAGAAAAAATACTCTCTAGTCGGAAAGGCTGCCAGTCTTGCCACAAGATTCTTCCAGAAGGACAGGAGAGGTAGTTTGAGTGGTTTTCTTACCTTGACAGTATTGAGCGGACGCTTACGCCAGAGACTTTCTTTATTTCCTCAAAAGACATAAGACACGATAAGTTGAGTAATAGGCCAACAATGGGCAGGCAAAAATAAAAACAGTCTTATAGCGTATTATCGATACATGAAGTATACACAGACATACTATCCTTTTGCTGCTTTAGTAGGACAGGAGAAGCTAAAACGGGCTTTACTGCTTTGTGCCATCAATCCGGAAATAGGAGGGGTGCTGATCAAAGGTGACAAGGGTACTGCCAAAAGTACAGCCGCCAGAGGGTTAGCTCAAATAGCACCTGCTATTACTAAGGTGGCAGGCTGTCCATACAATTGTGATCCGGTTCACCCACTGGATACATGCGAAGTATGCCAGGATAAAGCCAATCCGATACAACTCGTAGAGATGCCTCTGGTTACATTGCCTCTGGGTGCTACGGAAGAACGCATTGTAGGAAGCCTGGATCTGGAAGGAGTGTTGAGTGAACGGAAAAAGAAATTCCTTCCTGGACTGCTGGCTGCGGCACACCGGGGTGTATTGTATATTGATGAAGTTAATCTTTTGTCAGACCATCTGGTCGATGTATTACTGGATGCTGCTGCCATGGGAGTGAATACTGTGCAACGGGAAGGACTTTCGGTCAGTCATCCCGCTCGGTTTACGTTGATTGGAACCATGAATCCGGAAGAAGGCAATCTACGTCCACAGTTTCTGGATCGCTTTGGACTGATGGTCGAGATTGAAGCCCCTCGTGATACAACGGAACGAACCGAAGTAGTACGAAGACGAATTGCCTATGATGCCGATCCTGCTGCCTTTATAACACAATGGCAGATTGCCCAGCAAGCTCTGCAAAAGCAGTTGACAACAGCCCGTCAGTTACTGACCTCTGTACATATGCCAGATCATTTACTGGAACTGATTAGTCAGTTGTGTATGGAAATGGGCGTAGTGAGCCTCCGGGCAGATATCGTCATGTACAAAACTGCACGCACCCTGGCTGCCTTAGCCCAGCGTACTGAAGTAGTGCCTGAGGATATCCGACACGCCGCAGAACTAGTTTTGCTGCATCGTCGTCGGCAGAAACCTTTTTCGTCAGATACAAGAATGGATGAAAAGGCACTGGATGACCTGATGCAACAAGCTCAATCTACAACAGAAAATAAAACCTCTGATTCCAAAGCGGACGCTTCCGAGTCTTTGGAGAATCAAGCTCCCGATGACGATTGCCTGACAGAGGACTGTTTGCCTGACCCATCAGAAACGGAACAGGAAGGAGAGAAGGAACAGGTTTTTGCCAGTATACCAATTGGTAGTCTGCCTGATATTCAGATTGAGAATGGCGTCAAAACTTCACAGAATGCTACAGAAGGAAACAGGAATCAAAACTATACTATACAGAAAGGAAAATCTATCCGGTCTGTTCCGGATAAGCAACCCACTAATCTGGCTATAGAGGCAACTTTACAGCAAGCCTTATTGCGGAATCCGGACGAATGGCAGATTACCCGTGATGATCTGCATCAGAGAATACGGGAGGACAAAAAAGGTAATCTGATCCTTTTTGTGGTAGATGCTTCCGGTTCCATGGCTGCCAGCCGACGTATGGAAGCTGTAAAAGGTAGTGTACTGGCATTGCTTACCAACGCCTATCAGCAACGTGACTGGGTGAGCGTTATTGCATTTCGGGGTATTGAAGCACAGGTGTTACTTGAGCCAACCCATAGTATAGAGAAGGCAGAAAAAGCCCTTCACAGTCTACCAACCGGTGGGCGGACTCCCTTGCCTCATGCTTTACAGCTAACGCTGGATGTAGTGGATGCCATTTCAACAAGCACATTGCAACCTTTGGTCATTATTCTGAGTGATGGCAAAGCAAATGTACCACTGCCCGGAGGTGGCAATCCCTGGAGCCAGATTCAAGTGCTGGGCAATCAACTAAAAGAACAACAGATCCCTTCACTCATACTGGATACCGAAAGCGACTATTTACGCCTGGGAAAGGCCCGTGAATTAGCTGCTATATTAGGTGGTGAGTACCTATCACTGGATGAAATTTCGTCAGATTCCATATTGCAAACTATCACTATACGGATGCATGCTGGATAAAAGAAAGAAGTTGTTGTGATATATTTGTTTGTGGTGTTATGTATTTGATTATCAATTATTTGTGTTTTTATTGAGAATGGGTAAATAGTTGGTCATACGGCAGATTTTTAGTATTTTTAAGGTAGTAAAAAATCACTCTCTAACCTTCGTTTTTTAGTACATGGCAAGACATACTACAGCTTCCGCATTACGTAAATACAGATCAGACTATTATCGCTTGATGGCTCATGAAGCACGTCTCAATGAGCAGCTTCACCATATGTTGAAACGCATTAAAGCTATCAACGCAGACGAGGAGAGAACTCTTGCCAATCATACTCATCTAACTGCTCTATTGTCTCAGGCAACTCAGCAAAAAACGGAACTGGAAGCTCAGCCTGTTTCCAAAGAACGCAACAAGCAACTTAAAAAGGCGGAATCAGTATGGAAGGACATCACTATTCAATACAAACGCAGTGATCTTCGTCTGGCAGTGCTTGACAGAAAGAAAGACAAGGACAATGCCGCTAACTATGTATTGAAAGAGAATTACCGTGATCAGGTACGTTTACGTGCTGACGTTGCCTATGCTATGTGGAAAGAACTGGAGAAAATATATCAGAGAGAATGCCAGCAGGAAAGTCGGTTAGTGACTGAAATAGCTTCTCTTGAAGTGAATCCTGCCTTACAGGTATCTGAAAGGGAAACAACAGATATTCCATCAGTGACGGATGTTAGACAAGAGATTGTAACAGAAAATCAGGCAATGATTGTCTTTGCGTTGTCCAATCAGTGCCTGTATATCCTTACACCGGTTAAATCTTTCTTTTTAATTCAAAGTGTTTACCCAGATAAACGCGTCTTACCTGTTCATCAGATGCCAGGTCTTCGGGAGTACCAGATTTAAGGATCTTACCTTCAAATAGCAAATAGGCACGGTCTGTAATAGACAAGGTCTCGTCCACGTTGTGGTCTGTGATAAGGATACCTATGTTCTTGGTTTTGAGTTTGGCTACAATACCCTGAATCTCTTCAACGGCAATCGGGTCAACACCCGCAAAAGGTTCATCCAGCAGTACGAACTTAGGATCTACAGCCAGTGCACGGGCGATTTCTGTACGGCGGCGTTCCCCTCCGGACAATACCCGTCCCAGGTTTTTGCGTACATGCGTAAGACTGAACTCTTCCAGCATTTCCTCTGTCTTCTCTTTGCGGGCAGCTTTGGATAGTTTTGTCATCTCCAATACGGCCATAATGTTTTCTTCCACTGTAAGCGTTCTGAATACGGAAGCTTCCTGAGCCAGATAACCTAACCCTCGCCGAGCCCGCTGATACATAGGCAGATTAGTGATATCCTCATCATCCAGGTAGATAGTGCCTTCATTGGGTTTAATCAACCCCACAATCATGTAAAATGTTGTTGTTTTCCCTGCACCATTCGGACCCAGAAGCCCGATAATCTCCCCTTGTTGTACCTGTACTGACACATTGTTGGCTACAATACGAGAGCCATATTTTTTTAATAAATTTTCAGAGCGAAGAAGCATTTTTCAGTTTAAATACAATGTTCAGCTTTCGTTGAACCATTTTGGCTTTTTAACAAGAAGCCAAAGATAGAATATTGTTTTGGGGAGCTACAAATTTTGTTCCAATCCATCAGATATAATGCCCATACAACATTAAAAAGCCTTAATATCTTTGATCAGAAGCTGGAGAGTCTGATTGCCACGATAATTGTTCTCAACAATCTGGTAACAGATACGGAAGGGTTTGCCTTCGGTAACTTTGTCCAGATGTAATTGAGACATGCCAAATCCAATGGCATCAATATAGGAAGTGCCTTCCTGAAATACACTCATTTTCAAGTGAACGTCTTTTAGTATGCGTACATTATCGGCATACACCGGTTCGGACATAAATACCGGACGCATATTTTCAGGGCCAAATGGCTCCATTTGTTTGATGATATTATAAAACTTAAAGTTAATATCCCGTAGATGCAGTTTTAAATCGATTTCAATCTGTGGTATTAATTGCTCGGCTGTAATACGCTGAGCAACAATTGTTTCAAAACGTTCCCGAAACGCTTCTACATTTTCACGTTTCAGCGTTAAACCGGCTGCATAGGTATGTCCCCCAAACTGCTCCAGCAAATCAGCACATTCGGCAATGGCTTCATATACATCAAAACCAGGTACTGATCGGGCTGAACCTGAGACAATCTCGTGGGATTCAGTCAGAATGATGGTCGGACGATAATATTTCTCAACGCAACGTGAGGCCACAATACCAATTACCCCTTTATGCCAGTCACTTTTAAACAATACTGTACTTTTGGATAGCCGCAGTGTCTCATCTTCCTCAATCATTGCCAGCGCTTCCTTGGTAGTATGTATATCAAAGCCTTGTCTGTCTTTGTTATTGACATTAATTTCTTTGGCATATTGCTCTGCCTCTGCTTCTGAGTGGGCAAGCAGTAGATTTACAGCTGCATGAGCATGGGCAATACGTCCGGCTGCATTGATACGCGGGCCTATACCAAAGACAATGTTGGTAATATCCAATTCTTTCTCGAATCCTGCTAGTTGTGTCAGTGCTTTCAGTCCCGGACGCGGATTATAATTAAGTTGTTTAAGTCCGAAGTGGGCCATGACACGGTTTTCGCCTGTTATTGAAACCAGATCGGCCGCAATACTGACAACTACCAGATCCAGAAACGGATAAAGTCGTTCTTCAAGCGATAGGTCATTTCGTTGGCAAAAAGCTTGTAAAAACTTAAACCCAATACCACAACCCGATAATTCTTTGTAAGGATAAGGGCAATCCGGACGTTTGGGATTCAGGATAGCCACTGCTGTTGGAAGTATATCATCTGGGCGGTGGTGATCACAGATAATGAAGTCGATCCCTAACTTTTGGGCATAACTGACCAACTCTCCTGATTTGATTCCACAATCCAGACAGATAATGAGTGAAACCCCGGTTTTATGTGCATAATCAATGCCTTGCCGGGAAACACCATAGCCTTCGTTATAACGATCCGGAATATAAAAAGACAGATTAGAATGAAATTGCTGAAGGAACCCGTATACTATTGCTACAGAGGTTGTACCATCTACATCATAATCTCCATACACCATAATAGACTCATTATCACCTATTGCCTGTTCCAGCCGCTTAACTGCTTTGTCCATATCCTGCATGATAAAAGGGTCATGCAAATGGGATAACGAAGGTCGGAAAAACAACTTAGCCTTCTCGAATTCACTAATGCCACGCTGAGTCAATAATTGGGCAGAAGCCCGGCTAACATTAATAGCAGTAGTTAGAGACTGTATAGTTTCTTCAGAAGGGGTTGACTTAATGATCCAGCGGTTCTCCATATCTGCAAAGTAAGCAAAAAAATGTTAATTGGTTTGAGTGAGGAATGGATTTCTTGGATTTAACTATTGCATTTTAATCATTTATCTTAGGATTATGCTTGTGGCATAATAAAGATAGAATAATGAGCGTCAGGATATAAACGCAAAATTTATCTGGGTTATTTGTTTTTCATTCCTCCTCAGAAAACCAAAAAATGACATTCTGTTCTTTTTCTAACAAATTGGCTTATTTCTATTGGAATAGCATTAGATAAATTCCGACAAAATGTCATATTTTTGTGGGCAAAATGTGATTGGCAATATTCTTGAACTGCTGACACTGCATTCAGGTAGTTGTTCTACCAGGATAAATAATGCCTGAATTTTTATAAAGACCTCATAAATTATTTGAATAGGTATGCAAAACGAACCAAATCAAGGTACAAACCAGCATGAATCTGAAACTCCTGTAGATCTGAACGAAGAAACAACAAAGACACAGGAAACGCAAGCCGCAGCACCAGAGGCTCCGTCTGCTGATGCGCAGGTTGCCGAAATGAAAGATAAGTATCTGCGTTTGCTGGCAGACTTTGAAAACTTTAAACGCCGGACTGCCAAAGAAAAAATAGAATTTCAACAAACAGCCGAAGAGGGTGTTATTTTGGCCATTATACCTGTTCTGGATGATTTTGAAAGAGCTTTGAAATCAATGGAGAAAGCACAGGATATTAATTCTGTGAAGGAAGGTGTACAACTTATTTACCATAAACTGTATAAAACGCTTGAACAACGTGGTCTGAAGCCAATGGAAGCAATCGGAAAAGAGTTTAATGGTGAGACCCATGAAGCAATTACTCAGATTCCAGCTCCTACGGATGATCTGAAGGGCAAAGTAGTGGATGAAGTAGAAAAAGGATATTCTCTGAAAGAAAAAATTATCCGCTTTGCTAAAGTAATTGTAGGTAACTAAGAATTATAATCAATGAGGGATTAATGCAGGGAAAGGATATCCGATTCCTGGATTACGTTTCAATACATATCTTAACCCATGACAAAACGAGATTATTACGACATACTGGGCGTAAGCAAAACTTCTTCAGAAGAGGAGATAAAGAAGGCTTATCGTAAGTTGGCTATCAAATATCATCCCGACAAAAATCCGGATGATCCTTCTGCAGAAGATAAGTTTAAAGAAGCTGCTGAAGCGTATGAAGTGCTTAGTGATGCTCAAAAGCGTCAGCGTTATGACCAGTTTGGGCATCAGGGTGTAAATGGTGGAGGTGGCTTCAATGGTGGAGGCTTCTCAGATGTCAATGACATTTTTTCACGTTTTGGAGATATTTTCGGTGACAGTCCGTTTGGTGATTTCTTTGGTGGAGGTGGTCGTGGTGGCAAGCGGGTCCGTAAGGGAGATAGCTTGCGTATCAAGCTTAAGCTAAACCTGGAAGAGGTAGCTAATGGTATTGAGAAAAAAATAAAGGTAAAGCGTTATACCAGTTGTACTACCTGTGGCGGAAATGGAGCCAAAGGGGGTACTGCACTGAAAACCTGTTCTACCTGTCAGGGATCAGGTCAGGTACGTCGTGCGGTGAATACCATGCTGGGACAAATGATTTCAACCAGTACTTGTCCAACCTGTAATGGGGAAGGCTCTATTGTCTCTGATCGTTGTGAGGTGTGTCATGGAGAAGGCCGTCAATTGACTGAAGAAACTATCTCAGTACGTATTCCTGCCGGAGTGGCCGATGGGATGCAGCTAAATATGGCCGGGAAAGGCAACGTTCCTCCAAGAGGTGGTGTAGCAGGTGATTTATTGATTCTGATTGAAGAGGAAGACAATGAATTACTTAAACGGGATGGTGACAATGTGGTATTTGATCTGTATGTAAATTTTGCAGATGCTGCATTGGGAACGAGTGTAGAAGTACCTACCATCGAAGGAAAAGTAAAAATAAAGATAGATGCAGGTACTCAAAGTGGAAAAATCCTTCGTCTGAAAGACAAAGGAATCCGGAGTATCAATGGATATGGTAGAGGAGATCAGTTGATTTATGTAAATGTATGGACTCCTCAGCAGCTATCCCGTGAAGAAAGTGAGATTCTGGAAAAATTCCGTACAGCTCAGAATTTCCAGCCTCGTCCTTCCAAAAATGAAAAAGGATTCTTTGATCGTATGAAAGAATTTTTTCAATAACTTAGCGATCATATAATCCTTTACTTAACTATAAATGCATATGAGCGCAGACAAGTATTTTCATAACACAGATGAATTTGATTTTTATAAAGATTTCTTTGATGAAGAGACTGAAGCGCGAGTGGCGTTTAAGTTAGGGATGTATGAGGTTTTGCATAATCTACCTAAGTACAAAGATCTACTACCCACTAATGTGTATAGTGCATATAAAGCAGGTAGTCTGGCAAAAAAAGATATCGAGAAGCTAAAGGATGAGGTAGATAGCATTCTTAAATTGTATAAATACGAAAATTAAAAGAATAAGACCTTTTATACTAAAACACCTTCCATGATTCTGGAAGGTGTTTTTATTTGTAGCCTAGTGTACTATACTTTTTTGACTTTTCCAGACATAAAAAACGCAAGCCATAGTGGCTTGCGTTAACTATAAAAGAGCCTCTATACTTATCCAATCTATCGGTTGCTTGGCTGACCTCCTTGAGTCTGCTGAGCTTCCTGCATAGGGTTAGCCGGACGACGATTTTGCTGTTTGAACAACTGAAAACGTGTTGGTGCAGCTTTTGATGGAAATGCATTGTTATCAGTATCGATATCGGCAGTTTCCTGGAATGGATCTAGTGTAAACTGTACTACTTTTTTAGAAGTATGAATGACTTTGCTTACTTCTTTATTGTTCATACGCCAGATTTCAGCAGGAATACGAACAATCTCATTGGTGCCATCTTCAAAATCCAGTTTCAGAATCACAGGCATTACCAAACCACCATTGTTTTTCAGTTTTAGGCTATAGAAGTTTTCTCCTGAGGCAAGCAATTTCTTTTCCTCATCACTTAAAGAAGCCTGGTATTGTTCATAACGTGACTTGCTTTGTGGCGTTACTGCATAACGATCATATGAGTTATAGAAATCTTTCAATTCCGGGTTTTCATCAACCAGTGTTTTCTGAATGTCTTTCTCGTTACGAATCTGACTGATTGTCTTTTGTTCGTTTGCCTGAGCTTTGCTGATTGGGTTTTCCTTCTCTGGATTCTGTGTATCAGCATTGAATGCTTTTACATCTTCCAGTGCAATATCTACTGGTTCTGTGCCATAGAACCAACCTCTCCAGAACCAATCCAGATCCACACCTGATGCATCTTCCATCGTACGGAAGAAATCGGCAGGCTGAGGACTCTTGAATGCCCAGCGTGTAGCATATTGTTTGAATGCATAGTCAAACAGATCACGTCCCAGGATTGTTTCACGGAGAATATTCAGCGCAGTAGAAGGTTTTGCATAGGCGTTGTTACCTAGCTGACTTACTTGTTCAGAGTTAGTCATGATAGGCTCTAATTTAGATTGTTCCATACTCATATAAGGAACAATTTTATATGCTTCCCCACGGCGGCTTGGATATTCACGTTGCCATTCCTGTTCGGACAGATACTGACAGAATGTATTCAACCCTTCATCCATCCATGTCCACTGACGTTCGTCAGAGTTGATAATCATGGGGAAGAAGTTGTGACCTACTTCGTGAATAATCACAGAGATCAGACCATATTTGGTTTGTTCTGAGTAGGTACCATCTGCTTCCGGACGACCCCCATTGAAACAAATCATTGGATATTCCATACCCCCTACAGGACCATGTACTGAAATCGCTACAGGATAAGGATACGAAACAGTACGTTTGCTATACGTACGAATAGTGTGGGCTACTGCCTGAGTTGAATACTTACCCCAAAGAGGATTGCCTTCTTTTGGATAGTAAGACATACACATAACAGGCTTGCCATCTTGTGTAATCTGCATAGCATCCCAGATAAACTTACGTGAAGTGGCAAAGGCGAAGTCACGTACATTCTGTGCAGCAAATTTCCATGTCTTCTTTGTTGTAGACTTGTCTTTTTCGTTTGCTTCAGCTTCTTCCTGCGTTACGATGACTACAGGTGTTTTAGCTGTTTTAGCTTTTTGCAGACGGGAAATCTGAGTAGCTGTTAATACCTCATTTGGGTTTTGTAGAACTCCTGTTGCACCCAGAATGTGGTCTGCCGGAACTGTAATCGATGCTTTGTAATTTCCGAAAGGAAGAGTAAACTCTCCATTGCCCAGGAATTGTTTGTGTTGCCAGCCATACACATCGTCATAGACGGCCATGCGTGGGAAAAACTGCGCTATCTCATACAGATAGTTGTTATCCTTAGCGAAATATTCATACCCCATACGACCATTGCCAGGAGCCCCAGCTAGTTTATTATGGTCATGTATGTTATAGCTCCATGCAATAGAAAAGCTAAAAGAACCTTTTGATTTCAATGCATGAGGCAGGTCAATCCGCATCATGGTTCCATTAACGGTATATTTTAGGGCATTGCCAGCTTTGTCTTTTACATATTTGATCTTATAGCCACCATCAAACTGTTCCAGTGTCATGAAACCGAGCTGGTACATAGACACCTTTTCTTCCATTGCAGAAGTTTTGGTCAGATTGGCTGTTGAGTTTTTGTCAAAAATGTTTTGTTCCAGTTGTAGCCACAGATAGCCTAGTTCATCCGGAGAATTGTTGAAATAGGTAATCGTTTCGGTACCGGTGATCTGTTGTTTTTCATCGTTTAGCTCAATCTGCATGTCATAGTCGGCACGTTGTTGCCAGTAGTCATGACCAGGAGCACCAGATGCTGTACGATACGTGTTGGGAGTAGGGAGTAAGGTGCCTAACTGCTCAAATTTGGAGCGATTCTCCTCAAAACGCTGAGCCATGCCAGCTGTACTTGCCAGCAAAGCCGCTGCCAGAATTACTTTCTTCATGTTTGTTGGTTATGAGATATGGGAGGTCTTTAGTTTTTCAAAGATACTATTTTTGATTACTGGTTGATGTAGGTACAAACTATTATTTTACTTTTTTTCCTGTATTGCGAATAATTATACTGCCAAGTGCTTTACAATTAGTAGAATATGCCTTTAGCGAGGAATAGAATTTTTATCCTTTACGTTGTATACAGGAATTAAAAGATCCATGTTTTTTGAATGAGAATGAGGGCCATACCTGCTACTGCACCTGACAATACAAGGTTCCAGTCACGTCTATTTGTATTTAAGATTCGTTCAAATAGTGATGCAATAATAACAAATATGGCAACAATAATTAACTGACCCAGTTCCAGACCAATGTTAAAGGCAAGAAGAGGTTGCCAGATACTTTCTTCTTTGCCTAGCAGACTACGCAGGTAGTTGGAGAAACCCAGACCATGAATTAGGCCAAACCCTATTGCCAGAAAGTAACGGGAATATTGTGGTTTGGTTGGATTTGAGAGAGAATAGCCCTTAGGAACTTTATAAAACAGGTTGAAGATTGCTGTAAGGAGAATAGTTATTGGGATTAAGAACTCAACTACATCCGTTCTGTATGTGAAAAGCTGAAGGGTTGCAACAGCTAATGTAATGGAATGACCAATGGTAAATGCAGTGACTAATACCAGAATACGTTTCCATTCCGTTATCTGATAGATAGCACAAAGTGCTACAATAAACAAAATGTGATCATATCCGTTCAGATCTGTGATGTGGTCAAAGCCCATAATCAAATAAGCCTGAAAACTATTCATACGATGTAAGTGGAATGTAGGTTGGTTAGAAAATGGCTTAAAATGTATAACCCGTAGTGCCCATGTGTTTGTTACAACTATATGCTATTTGCTGTTGAACTGGAATAATACTTGCTAAAGAGAGCTAGTATACAGAGTATTTAGGCCTAGTGCTGCATAAATAGGAACTGAATTTCTGTAAATGGGTTAGAATTTCGTGAAAACTAAGAAGAAAAATGATGTTTTTTATTACATGGACAGAAAAAAGTACTGAATTTTTAGGCACAAGAGGGTAGGGTCGTTGTATATTGCAACGCCAGAAGAAAAGTGAGTTTTTTTGTTCTGCCTCATAGTCAAAGTTTTACATATACGTGAAGACATACCTTTGTTGTTTGTGGGTAACTGTGTGTATTTGCATATCTTCTACAGCATATGCAGATCGTGTCACCTCTGCTTTAAAAAAGCTGAGAAAAAACCATACAGCAGAAGCCCGGCTGTCTCTTAATAAGGTTTTACGAAAGCAACCAAAAAATGCAGGAGCGAAATACGTCTATGCACTGTATTTTTTGTACCATTATTCGCCTGTCCAGGCACAAGCTACCGCCTCTCTTACTACAACTTTCACAAACACGGAAATATATCTTGATTCAGCCTATGCTTATGTCCTGGAAGCATTGGTTGATTATCCGCAAACGGAACGTTCGTCTTTAAAATCATGGAAGAAGGCAGGTATAGATCTAACGGCTATAGAGGCCAAGAAACGTGAGATAGATAGTCTTGCCTATGTTATTGCGGAAGGCAAAAACAGTATACCAGGTTTTCAGTCATTCATCGACCGTTTTCCGGAAGCTTTACAAAAAGCACAGGCGATAGAAAAACGGAACGAATTGGCGTATGCGGAAGCATCCAGAATTAATACCTATAAAAGCTATAAGAAATTTTTAGATACCTACCCCGATGCCCGTCAGGCACATGAGGCGGTAAAGCTATATGACTTGCTGCTTTTTGAATTCCTGACACAGGATGATGATATTGTGTCGTATGAAAAATTCCTGGAAGTAGAGCCCAACAGTCCCTACAGAGGAGAAGCCGAAAGACGCTTATTTGAACTTTCTACCTTATCTCATACCCGACAGACCTATTACGACTTTATTCAGCGGTATCCGAAGAGTCCGTATGTTGAACAGGCCTGGTATTGGATTTTTTCTTTGTATAAAAAGGAAGATAACCCGATTGAAAGCTTCCTGACTACATACCCTGACTTCTTTGATAAAGCATATATTGAAAAACGTATTGCCACACAACCGCTGGCGTATTTTCCTGTTTATAATGAGGAAAATGAAAAGTTTGGATTTATTGATGCCAATGGAAAACTCCAGATAGAAGCAAAGTATGACTCTGTAGATACAGAGTATTTTTGTGATGGCGTGAAGGATAACACCATGCTGGTGTATCGGCAGAACCGATTGGGATCGGTTGACAAAACAGGCAAAGAGATCACCGGATTTGGCTATGAGAGCATTGAACCATTGGAAGGTGAATTATTGCTGGTAAAGCAGGAAGGGAAAGTGGGGGTATGGCATGAATCCGGATTTGCTGTATTACCTGTTCAGTATGAAGAGGTAGATGTATTGAATGAGACATTTCTGCTGGTAAAACAGGATGGCAAGTATGGGCTGACCAACTTCTTTGGTGGAAAGGTGGCAGATACAGAGTTCGAAGAAATTAAGAATCTGGAAGATGGGTTGATTGCTTTCAAACAAAACAGGCGATATGCTATTATCCGCAACCAAAGACTTTTGTTTAAGAAGTTTCCAACACTGGAATTTTTATATGATTCAGTTGACTGGATCAGACAGGATGCACTGAAAGTAAAGATTGGAGACTATGAGAGTATTATCAATTCCGAACTACAAACTATTGTAACTCCTGTTGCGGCTCAGCTAAAACCTCTGCCTAATGCCTGGATAGCTCAATATGAGAAATATCAGCAACTCCTGAATAACAGAGGCAAGCTATTAGCTGATAGTTTGGATGAAGTAAGGGGAAATAACTCATTCTATGCTACCCGCAGAGGAGACTTCTGGGCAATCTGGAAAACTAATATTTCTCCTCGTCTGAAGTTTGACTATGATACCGTAATGTTATTGGGGCAAGATGGATTTGCTGTTAAGAAAGGAACTGTCTTCTATGGTTTTTTTGCTCCGGATGCATTCCTTAAACTTGGCAATTTCGTTAAAATTAGTCTACTGCAATTAGAAGGACAACAGTCTCGTCGCTGGATTTTGGTGGAAGATAAAGCAGGTGCACAGGGATTATTGTCAGCAAAAGGACAAGCTATTTTACCCGTTAAATACGACAAGATTGTACTATGGACACCTGACCTGATTGCCGTAGAAGCAGGTGGGAAATGGGGATTGATGGATGGCAACGGAAAACAGATTCTTCCCTTGTTGTATAGTGCACTGAATTATGAAAATGGTTTTGTCAGTACACTGAAAAACGGAAAGTTCGGATTGCTGCATCTGGAAAGAGGAATCGATATTCCGCCACAGTATGAACGACTGATTAAACCGTATACAGATAACTCGCTTTTATTTGTAGCTGCCAAAAATGGAAAGTATGGATTTGTTACTGCTGACAATGAACCTGCCTCTGACTTTATTTTTGATGAGATAAATTACTGGCAATATGGGGTGGCACTTGTAAAAAAAGGTGATCAATGGCAGTTTTATCAGATTGCAGAGAAGAAGTATACATTAAAGCCTGTTGATGCGTTTGAATACATTCAGCAGGATGATAAAGAAATAATCATGCGTTTGTATGCCAACAAGCAGTATGGTATCGTTAGCAATACACGTGGTATTGTTGTAGATCTGGAGTATGATGATCTGCGTAATGTAGGTACGAAAGAAATCCCTTTTTATCTGGGAGAAAAATATATTGATACAGCGGATGTGTATCTGATCTTTTATATAGACCGGGATGGAAAGAAGGTGCATAAACAGCTTTTTGATCAGCAACGATATGATCGAATTGTCTGCGATTAAGGCTATTTATTTAAAAAATGTAGGAACCTGAGGAAACTCAGGTTTTTATTTTTTAGAAAAAGCATTCCCAGATTGACAATTTTTTACTAAAGTCTTCGTCTGCATGTATAGATATAAGCTTTACAGAGGGTAAGGCATTTTTAGTTGAATATACTTTTATCTTATTATGGAGAATTTAGTTCCTGTTTCGTATACATCAAATCCTGCATTGCTTACCATTTTACCTGTAGAGAAGTGGAAAGGTACTCCATTGGATGCTAAAGGGCGGTTTATAAATCATGAATTTCCTTTCTGGCCTTATTTGAAGGATGTATTGAAATGGCAAACAGAACACAATCCCTATAAAGAAATAAAAAAACAAGAGCGTTGGCACCTTCCCGTCAGAAAGGATAATTCGTTTCTGACCTCATCTGATGATGTGATTGTATGGCTGGGACACGCTACTTTTTTTATTCGTATCAATGGAGTTACTTTACTGACAGACCCAGTTTTTGGGAATGCAGGACCTGTAAAACGTAAAGCAGCACTACCTGTTGCGGCTTTGGATATCAAAGGGTTGGATTATGTATTGATTTCTCATAATCACCGTGACCATTGTGATAAACCTAGTTTAAAAATAGTAGCGTCACAAAATCCTCAGACTACTTATTTGACCGGATTACGAATGAAGGGCTTATTACAGGATTTTACCAAAAGCACACAGATTCAGGAAGCAGGTTGGTATCAGCAATACATTACAGATAACTCAAAAATTAAAATTTACTATTTGCCATCCAGACACTGGGCCAGGCGTGGATTGACGGATACCAACACTCAGCTTTGGGGAGCCTATATAATTGAAGCAGGAGGGAAGACAATTTACTTTAGTGGTGACACCGGATATGGAAACCATTTAAAACAGGTAGGTGAGTTATTTCCTCAAATAGATTATTGTATCATAGGCGTAGGGGCTTTTGCTCCGAGGTGGTTTATGGGCTCTAATCATATAGCTCCGGATGATGCAGTGAAAGGATTTCATGAAATGAGCGCCAAAAATATGATTCCTATGCATTATGGTACATTTGATCTGTCTGACGAGCCGTTAAGTGAACCACAGCGTATGCTTATTGATCTTAAAGAAAAGGGTCAGATTAATGGAGAATTAAAGCTGCTGGATATTGGAGAAGTCTTGTCAATTGGGTAGGCAGGCAAATATCAGGAGTTAGGTAATGGGAGTGAGAAAGTAAATGTCGTACCTTGATTAAGTTCACTGACAACCCAGATTTGCCCTCCGTGTTTTTCAACATATCCCTTACAAAGCTCCAGGCCTATGCCTGAACCCTTCTCTCCGTGAGTACCATATGTAGTGAAATTGGCGTGTTTCTGAAAAAGCTTTTCCAGATTTTGCGGACTTATACCTACTCCGTGATCCTTTACAGAGAAAAAGACCATATCATCCTGTTGAGTAGCTCGTAAAATAACCTCTCCTCCTGATTTAGAAAACTTAACAGCATTTGACAACAGATTTCGGAGTACTACCTTAAGCATAGATTCATCTGTAAAAGCGACTAAATCAGGTGCAATCTGATTCGTTATAACAATATTTTTGGCTAATATCTGATATTGATTGTGTTCTAAAATAGATTTTACTATATGCAGTACGGTACAAAATCCGGGTTCAAATGAGACTTTCTGAAACTGACTTTGTGCCCAGAGTAAAAGATCTTCCAACAAATCGTTTGCGTTAACTGAACAGCGCTTAGACAAGGATAATAATTCCTGTAAATCGGGTTCCAGAGATTCTTGAGAAGAAAGTGAAAATTCCAGCAGTGTATTGATTTTTCCAATTAATCCTCGTAAGTCATGGGCAATAACGGAGAAAAGTTTATCTTTTTGTATGTTTGAGGCTACTAATTCTTCAAGTAATAGACTTATTTTCTGTTCTCTTTCCTTAAGTTGGGAAATATCCTGAATAAAAGACCAGACATATTTTTCTCCTTTTCGGTTTTTAATAATTATTCCTGCCATTAACACCGCAATCCGCTCTCCGGATTTGGTAATATATTCTTTCTCATAAGGTCCATACTGACCTGTCTCTCCAGCAAGAGCAATTTGAACTTTGTCCTGGTCATCGTATTCTGGAGGTGTGAGCTGTTTGAATGTCATACCTTTAAGTTCTTCTCTGGAATAACCGATACTTTCTGCAAAAGCATTATTAAATTCCAGATACCTTCCTGTTTTAGGGTCTGTAAGAGCCATTCCTACAGGAGAAAGATTAAACATGGTCCGAAATTTTTCTTCATTCTCCTTTATCTGTTCTTCGGCTTGCTTGCGAGAGGTTATATCTTCTGTAAAGAGTAAGATGCCACCTATTTGTCCTTCTAAAGTATACCAGGGGCGGGCTTCCCAACGCATCCAAACAGCTGTGCCATCTTCGCGTACAATGTATTCTTCTTCTCTGGATTCTATATTTCCTGCCAGGCAGCTGTCATGACTATCGCGATGCATTTCCGCCATAAATGGGAGTAACCGATAATGATTTTGGCTCAGATAAGTTTCTGGGTTCAGTCCATAATAAGTTAACCAGCGTTCACTGGCTGCCAGATAATCTAGTTGTGTATCCAACATAGCCAATGAAGAAGGGGATTGGCTAATGAATAATTGTAATTGGGTTTTGCTTTGTTGTAACAGTCTTTCTGCTTCTTTTCTGTCGGTAATATCACGGGCTATAGCGTATATCTTCTCATTTTTAGCTACAGATGTCCATTCTAACCACAAATAGTGACCTTCCTTTGTTCGGTATCTATTGGTAAAATGCAGAGTTGGTATACCAAGGTTCAACGTTTTCAGTTCTGCCTGTGTAGATTCCAGATCCTCCGGATGGATGAGTTGCAGAAATGGAATAGCCAGAACCTCCTCTTTGGAAAACCCCAGCATTTTGGTAAATGCCGGACTGACCTGAGTAAAATATCCTTCAAAGTTTGCTATGTTGAGAGCATCAACGGAAATTTCAAAATAGGTTTGTAACTCTTCCTGTACTTTTTTCTGCTCCTGAATATTTTGAGTGGCACCTCGCAGCCCCGTTATTTTCCCTGTATTATCAAATACAGGTTTCCCAAGAGTTCTTACCCAAATAATGTTTCCCTTGCCTGTAGTAATCTGGAATTCCTCATCCCAGGGTTTGCCAACTTCAATAGCTTCTTTTACCTTTTGCTTTATTAGATCCGTATGGGGTGGAAAGAAACGATTCGTCATCTGTTCCGCTGTAGGAACAAAATCATAAGGCATTTGCCAGATGTCATACAATTCCCTTGACCAACGAAGAGATTGAGTTGAAAGATCATATTCCCAGCCACCTGCCTTGGACATTTTAGAAACTTCCTGTAATAGGAATTCACTTTCAGCCAGTTCCAGTTGTAATAACTTTTTGTCTGTGATGTCAATAATAGAACCACACATCTGAATAGGTTTGTTCTCATTGTTGAACAAAGCTTTACCAGATGTTTCAAACCAATAATATTTACCATTTTTATGCTTTAGACGAACTTCCAGCTTATACGGAAATGCGGCTTCCAGATGTATTTTGACGGCTCTCTCAACTTGCCCCTTATCCTCAGGATGGACAAGTACATTCATAAATGTATCGTAAGAAGGAATAATATCGCTTTCCTGGTAACCCAATAATTGATAAAATTTGGGTGACCACCAGTTTTTCCCACTCTCTATATGCCACTCCCATATACCAGCATCAATACCTCCAATAATTAATTCTAATCTTTGATTATTCTTTTTGACCTCATCCTGTATTTTCATCAGGGAGGATATATCGAAATATATACCTGTAAAAAGGGTAGGGTTACCCTGATTATCCCACTTGGCTATCTGACCTTTACTTAGGACATAGATAATAGATCCATCTTTATGTAGAAAGCGTAGGGTGGCTTCATACGGAATTTTGCCATCACTATGAAGATGATTGTTCAATGATTCCTGAGCAACTTCCAGATCTTCCTGAAAAACCAGTTGTCTCCAATAATTGGACAGTTCATCTGAATCTGTGATTTCGTAACCTAACTTTTTATAAAAGTAAGGATCTACAAAAACATGGTTTGTCAGTATATGCCATTCCCAATAATCTGGAATAGTATTTACAAGGATTGGGAATAAGTTATGGGTGTCTGAATTCATCATTCGTGGATAGAGCTTACCCGACAGAGTTGTAAAGATGCAGATGTTGTATGGATACAGGAAAAAAGGTGCTCATATAGGACTATTCAAATAAACGAAAAAAAAATGAAAAAGCAATACATTGACTTTCAAATATAAAAAGAAGAAATCAGGGTGGTTGGCTCAGATGAGAATAGGACTTTATCCTGAATAAAGTGTAGAAGTGATGTAGATAATTAACAGTAGAAAATATCCACAGAAAAATGTATAGGACGCTTTCTACTGTTAAAATATCAACACAGCAAAATTAAGAAACTTACTTTTTATCGTTTTCTATAACTGGAATGTTAAAAACCGATGTCTATGACGAGTGGCTGTACAATGACATCTCCTGAATTCGGACGATATACTGTGCGAAATCCAAGTTCCAGTTGAGGCAGCAAACGCATGAAATTAAAATTTGCGGAGATATCTATTCCTATAGAAGTCAGGTCAAGGCTGGCATCTCCCGTAGTTAAACGACCATAATCGGCAAAGAGATTGCCTTTAATCCGCTGTATATACAACCATCTGCCTACTGCCCAGTCTGGATAGAAGATAGGGAAACGATAATCAGCATATACCCCAGCATAATAGGTTGAGTTGGTATACGATTGCCCTCTTACAAAAGTGATAGGCGCTGCAAACCGATAGTTCTGACGTGTAGCACTCACATCTTCGTATTTAAAATTACCTCTGAGTAAGAATCCATGATGCTTAGCTAATCCCGGAAAGAATAAACCACCCTGGATTGTATATTGAGAACCTGTAAAATCACTGCCTGGCAATGTGTGACGGTATTGTGTAGTAAGTGTTTGACCCCATTTGGGAAATACATCCCGCAAGGCTTGTTTGCGCAATCTGTTATATTGTAGCGTATAGCGCATATCGGATAAAGAGCCATTGCTTTGTTCGCTATAAGATCGGGCTGTAAAATCATAATCTGATACTTTGGTATAACCACTATAAACCGATAACACCAAGCTTTCTCTAAATTTTGAGCGAGTGAATGTGAGCGGTAAACGAACACCTCCGGATATGCTGGTTTCTCTCCATCTATCTGTACGAGTACTATCCAAAGGTAATTTACGATCTACATACCCGGTGCCACTACGACCCCCACTGGATACACTTAAATCCAGTACAGGATATAACTCCTGATAACTGATATTTCCTATATAACTGGCTGTTTGCTGATTGGCATCATATCCAATGCCGGTCTGAATGGCTGTGGTACTTAAAATATCCTGAGACGAAATACCCACAAAAAAGTCACTTCCAGTACTGTTTACCACAGGTCCCCAGCTATAAGGGTTAATCAGATTGGCTAGTTTACTGTATGGCTTTATAGTATAAGAATCATGGCTGGTCATTTTCAACAGGTTTTTTTCTCCTTCCTGTAGAAGTAACGGACGATAGAAGGAAACGGTACGGTTTGGAAGTTCTTCTAGTGGTTTCCAGGAAGAAGGATCGTTCGGCATGGTAGCAATACGAAATCCATCGGGTGTAAAGTCATTGAACGCAATTTCTTTGCCATCAGGAGAGATTGTTGCATTGTATGCTCCAAACTTTCGGGAAGTGACCTGATACTTTTTCCCTGTAGGGGCATGAAGTGCATAAATATTGTCAATACCCGTAAAAGGTGAATTATAATAAATATACTCACCATGTTTGACAGGATGCGACACGTTTTCATCTCCAAATGGAAATGATTGTTTTGTTCTGTTCTTTAGATCAAATAATACAATACTTTTCCCATTTTCCTGAAGAATGACAGACATAATATAATTACCATCCGATGAAAATCGTGGTAGTTGAAAAAGAGGGTGCCCGGATGCATTAAGTCCCTCATTCAACCATTGAGATAAATCCGTTTGAACTATCTGGCCAGTTTGTGTATCCAGCAACTGTAGAGAAGACTGGTTTTGAGCAGTGTATTCTACTGCAAGTATGGTTTTCCCATCAGGTGAGAGCGAAGGTGCAAACAATTTGGTTCTGCGCGTAATTCTACGAATTTTTTGTGAAGACAGATCATAGAGTTTTATTACAGCATAGTCTCTCATATTCCATCGGGGATCAAACCCATGTTCTGTCCATACAATCTTGTCATCAGCTACAGATAACATCCCATTGGATGGATTGGATGCATGGCTGGTAAATTCTACAATACCAGGTACGAATAATTTTTCTTCCACTGCTTTTCCATTTTCCACTTTTTTCAGAGAAACATATGTTTCTATATCTCCAATTCCTGATTTACGGCAAACAATGGTGTTATTATCCAGATATTGAGGAAACTCGTAATTCGTCATTACTTTATTGCGGGCAGTAGGCAGGAGAGTGGCTTGTGTCTCATTGAGCTGGTTTAGTTGATTACGCCATAAACCTGCCAGTTCTTTAGCGGCTTCATGATACAGTTTCTCAACCTTCATTCCTGTTTCTTTACGGATAGCTCCTGAGAATGAAAAGGGTTCAAGAGGGAATTTATAATGGCGGGTCAGTATCTTTCCCCAGGCATCACCTTCGTAATGGCGTCTTAAATAAGAGGATAGAAAGTATCCAGAGACATAGTGATTGGGTATATAGTCTTTATATGAACGACAGGTTGCTTTTGAATACGAAAATTCGCTGCCTGTAAGTAACCGGGTCCGAAATTCGAGGTCAAAACGCGGAATACGACCCCTGCCTCCAGAAGTCAAAGCAGTTTCTGTACTCACCGCATCACCTTCCCAAAACCAGTTAGGAACAGTAAGACTAATCACTCCCAGTGCATTGCTTCCAAATATCCAGTAAGCTCCTTTGGTAAACCCGGTAAGCATCTTATCATACTGCACTACATGGCGGAACTCATGTACCGATAGTAGTCCCAACCAGTTATTGGTTCCAGCTAGGGTCGGGTCCTGAGGAGGTGTAGTGAAAAACTCGGAATGACGAGGAAACATGGTCACAAAACCGTTGGAGATAGTGGTCTGGTTTTGCAACACAACGGATAGCTTTCGTGGCTGCTTTCCTAATGTATGTGATACAGAGACATAGTTGGTCTGTAGTAGATTGGCTGTATACTGGGCTGTACTATCCAGTCCTCTGGGATAGATAATCCGAAAATGAGGTGTTTGTAACTGATTCCATCGTATACTGGTTGGATTCTGTTCAAGGATAGAAAAAGTTTGTGCATGTAAACTGAGCAACAGCCAGAAAAATAAAACAGACAGACAGATAGGTTTCATTAGAAATGAAGGATAAATCTTGGATGCAAAGGCAATGAATAGAATAAACTAATACATTGTTAGAATAGATGTACGAAAATGAGGCTTGGGAAACGTATGTGAATAAACTATACTTAATATTCTTCTTTATCAATTTTAGCACTTTGCTTAAAAGAAGTGATCTTACCAGTTTGTGTTTGGGCAAGACCTTTGATATCAATATCCTTTCCCTCCATAGTTGTCACCATAATGCCTACCTTGGATGAGTTGGATTGACTGTAAAATTCTGAGTAGACAGTATATTCCGTCCCTTTATTCGAAAATGAAAGCCAGTTAAGATCCTTTGCATCAGCTTCTTTACCACCTGTTCTCTGATAATAGCGAAAGGTAAATTTTTTCCAGCTGGATTCATCCAGTTGTTCCGGATATTGTAATTCGGTTTTTGCAGTTGTTCCAAATCTATAGACCAGGTATTTATCTGATTTCTCTTTGCAGAGTGACGCGGTCTTTTTGTTAGTCATCTGGAAGGAATATACATTGGTTTCATTTGCTGTACACAAACAATTGCAGGGTTGCTGAGCAACAACAGTTAGACATAAGCATGTGCAAACGAAGAAGAAAATACAAAATCTCATAGAACGGTATAGTAAAACTTTGTGAGTGAGTTTTTTGAAGTTCATGTTTCCGGCTCGTTAGTAGCAAAGCTATCTGTTTTTGGGAAAAAGAAAAACCTCTGACTACCGGCAGAGGTTTTGTAAGGATAAAGAGTGTAATCTGATGTTTAAGCTGTCTTTTTTATGGCAGGTTTTTTAGGCATATACTTTTAGTATTTTCCCTGTTATTGCACCTTCTGTACTACGTATATAGGCGTTTACAACTTTATTCATCGGTACAGGATCAATTCCAGGAAAACTTGCTCCATATCGTTCTACAGAGTCTTCCACTAGTCCGGGACTTACCACATTGATACGTATTCCTCGTGTTAGTTCCAGTGATGCAGCCAACACAAAGCTATTGATACCTCCATTGAGCATAGCCACGCAAGACGAATTACGTACGGGTTCTTCAGATAAGATTCCGGATGTTAAGGTAATTGATCCATTGTCATTCAGATAATGTTGTCCAATCAATACAACATTGATTTGTCCCATCAGTTTGTTTCGGATGCCACTATACACATTTTCTTCTGTCATTGTGTCCAGTTTGCCATAGTATCCTGTTCCGGCTGTACAGATACAGGCATCCAGTGAACCTATTTGTTTGAAACCTGCTTCAATCGATTGTGCAGAGGTAATATCCATCTGAATGTCCCCACTGGTGCGACCTGCGGTAATAATTTCGTGTTTTGATGATAATGCCTGAGCTACTTTCTTGCCAATAGTGCCATTTGCACCAATAATCAGAATTTTCATATTGTTTTACGTTTAAGGTTTCTGCAAAACTATAGTGCAATGAATAAACTCTGATAACGCAAAAAGCTCAAAGAATTGCCTGATTGGTTCGATTCTGAGCTGGGGTAAAGCCATAGTGCTTTTTAAAAATCCGGATAAAGTGAGACACACTTTCAAATCCGCAGGCAAAAGCTGTTTCTGAAACATTCTGGCTAGTATTGTCTAATAATACACGCGCATGGGCCAGACGTTGCTGATTAATCCATTTCTTCGGAGAGGAATGATAATGTGCCTGAAAGTCGCGCTTAAATGATGCCAGGCTTCTGCCTGATAGACTAGCTAACTCTTCAAGCGTGACCGGATGGAACAGGTATTGCTGCATAACATACTCCAATTCCAACGGTACCTTGTCGGTAATAGATCTTATAAAAGATAATACAGAATCTTTATGTGCTCCAAGACTCAGCAGCATAAAAAGCTCCTGAACTTTCATTTGCAGTAATTGATCAATATGTGGATAAGTACGTTTGAAATATGCCATATATTGCATCTTGAAACTATTAAGCAAATCATCGGATGGTAGTAGCAGATATTCTTTGTCCGTTTTGGGAAGGGTGGCAGAGAGTGGATTTTCATATAAGAATTCATTCAAAAGCTTATCAGTAAAATAAACTACCAGTGCTTCGTAGTTGATACCTTGTGGCACATAATCTGACATCGCATATATCCCTCTTTTTAATAACAAAATAGTTCCTGTTTCAACTACAAGTGTTTCATCTGGAAAATGCAGGAGCTTTTGTCCTTGCAGAACAAATAATAAAGAATGCTCCTTTATAAAGTAGGTGCGTTTGTGCTGAGCTTTCTGAACAATATGTTTGGCAAAATAGGTATCACCAGCCATAAGGAAGGTAGAATTTTCATTTGTTTCCTGTGGACTTCTTGTCAACATTGCATAAAGGGAATAAAACAAAATAATAACTCAAAGATACTGAGAGGTACAAAGCTTCTCAAATGAGATGAAGTATCTTTGCTAATATTTACTATACATTATATGAAGCATGAAGCGCTTTTGAGGCATATCCGCCGATATGTAGAGTTAAACGAAGAAGAGCAGGATTTGATTGGTGTATATAGTAGCATACAGGAGTTCCGAAAGAAAGACTTTCTATTACATCTGGACCAGACATGTTCAGCTCATTTTTTTGTAGCAAAAGGTTGTTTAAGAGCTTTTCTAATCAATGAAAAAGGTCAGGAACAAATAACTCAGTTTGCTATTGAAAACTGGTGGATTACCAACTATGATAGCCTGGACAACCAAATACCTTCTTCCTTAGCTATTCAGGCAGTTGAAAATACAGAGGTGATTCGCATACATAAGAATGATTATGAGATGTTATTGCATAAGATTCCTAAGCTTGAACGCTATTTTCGTCTTGTATTGCAGAAAGCTTATGGAGCATCTCAGCGACGGATACAATACATTTACACACTCTCAGGAGAAGAACGATATCATCATTTCAATGAATCGTTTCCTGAATTCGTTCAGCGAATACCACAATACATGCTGGCCTCTTACCTAGGATTTACGCCTGAATTTTTAAGTAAAATACGTGCAAAGAAAATCTAGGTATCTCCATTTCTTGAACTAGATTAATTTTTTTCAGCTCGGACTAAGGCACTTTTGTGATGTATTGAATTACTCACCAACTAAACATCACATAGTATGAACACCCGAATCAAAATCAATACTGTAGAGCCTGAGGCTTACAACGTTATGTTTGCTTTTGAAAAATACCTATCTACTACAGAGATACCAAAGTTACATAGAGAACTTATCAAAATCCGGGCTTCACAAATCAATGGCTGTGCCTATTGTATAGATCTGCACACCAGAGATGCTCGTAATGCTGGGGAAACAGAACAACGAATTTATGCTTTATCTGCCTGGCGTGAAACACCCTTCTTTAGTGAAGAAGAACGTGCTATACTGGCATTGACGGAAGAAGTTACCTTGATTCAGGGATGTGTATCCGATCAAACCTATGCAGAAGCAGCACGCTTATTTGATGAGCAGTATCTGGCTCAACTAATAATGGCTATTATTGCAATTAATGCGTGGAACCGAATTGGTATTGCCACAGAATTAACACCTTCTATCAGGGAATAATAGATTTGATGAGATTTCCAGTTTATATTCATAATCCCTTGTAAATCTGTTGTATTTACAAGGGATTATAATGCTGAATCCTACCTCTCAAAGTAAATCTTTCAATTTCAGGTGTCCTTTAAAAAATAGATATGCAGATTGATTATCTGTAACTTTTCTGTGTGATGGCTGATCCGATTGTATAACAAAATGGGTAAAAAAGATCTTTGAGAAAAGCAAAAAAATCGGGCTTTTTATCTTCAGTTTTAATAATAAACACCGGTCTTTTTACGACCACTTTTTCACTGAAAAGACTTACATTTGCGGCCTCAAATCAAAATAGTCGGAGTTACATGAGTTTAACACACATTGCCAAAATTGCTCAGGAACTGTCCATTACAGCTAAGCAGGTAGAAGCCACAATTACCTTGCTTGATGACGGTGGTACAGTACCTTTTATTTCCCGCTATCGGAAAGAAGTAACCGGATCTCTGGATGAAGTTGCAATTGCTGCTATTCGTAATCGTATCGAGCAACTTCGTGAACTGGATAAGCGTCGTGAAACGATTCTAAAATCTATTAGTGACCAGGGTAAACTAACACCAGAACTGGAAACGGCCATTCATGCAGCAGAAACAATGGCTGTCCTGGAAGATATCTATTTACCTTACAAGCCGAAAAAACGTACTCGTGCAACTATTGCAAAGGAAAAAGGATTAGAACCTCTGGCAGATATTATCTTTGAACAACAAACGACTGTTAATCCTCTGGCCGAAGCAGAGAAATTTGTGGATGCAGAAAAACAAGTTGCTTCTGTAGATGAAGCACTGGCTGGAGCACGCGATATCATTGCTGAACGTGTAAATGAAAATGCAGAAGCACGGGCTGCTGTGCGTGATCTTTTCTGGAAGAAAGGAACGTATAGCAGTAAGGTGATTCCTGGCAAAGAAGAAGAAGCTCAAAAATATAAAGACTACTTTGAATGGAGTGAATCGGTTTCCTCTGCTCCATCCCATCGGGTGCTGGCCATGAGAAGAGGGGAGAAAGAAGGATTTCTTTTATTAGATACGGCTCCTGAAGAGGAAGAAGCAATCGAATTACTGGAAAGACAGTTTATTCAGAATCGTAGTGGTAGCGCAGATCAGGTAAAACTAGCGGTAAAAGATTCGTATCGTCGCTTGTTAAAACCATCCATGGAAACAGAAATTCGCCTGATGTCCAAGAAGAAAGCTGACGAAGAAGCTATTCGGGTATTTGCTGATAACCTGCGTAACCTGTTGATGGCGGCACCTATGGGTGAACGAAACATTCTGGCTATTGACCCGGGTTTCCGTACAGGTTGTAAAGTGGTTTGCTTAAACCGGCAGGGTAAGCTATTGCATAATGATGTGATTTATCCTGAGTTTCCAAATAAAAAACAGGATGCTATTCATACAGTTATGGCATTGTGTGCTCGCTATGAAGTTGAAGCTATTGCTATTGGTAACGGAACTGCTGGTCGTGAAACGGAAAGTTTTGTACGTAGTATTGGTTTACCAAACACAATACAGATTGTAGTAGTAAATGAAAGCGGTGCTTCTATTTATTCTGCATCTGATGTTGCTCGCGAAGAATTTCCGGATTATGATGTAACCGTTCGGGGTGCGGTTTCTATCGGGCGTCGTCTGATGGACCCACTGGCGGAGCTGGTTAAGATTGATCCAAAATCGATAGGTGTTGGACAATATCAGCATGATGTGGATCAGTCTGCATTGAAACAGAGTCTGGATGATGTGGTAATGAGTTCAGTAAATGCTGTAGGAGTAGAAGTCAACACTGCTAGTAAGCAGTTATTAACCTATGTATCAGGTTTAGGGCCACAACTTGCTCAGAATATTATTGATTATCGGAATACCAATGGTCCATTTAAAACCCGTGAAGAATTAAAGAAAGTACCACGTCTGGGTTCAAAAGCATTCGAACAGGCAGCTGGTTTCCTACGGATTCGCAATGCGGAAAATCCACTGGATTCTAGTGCTGTACACCCCGAAAGATATGATCTGGTAAACAAGATGGCTACAGACTTGAATAGTTCTGTAAAAGATCTGATGAAGACAGATAGCTTGCGAAAACAATTGGTTTTAGCCAAATACCAGAGTGAAGAAGTAGGATTACCTACGTTACAGGATATCGTTTCCGAATTGGCTAAACCAGGTCGTGACCCTCGTGAGCAATTTGAGACTTTCCAGTTTGCCGATGGTGTTAATTCCATGGAAGATTTACGTGTTGGAATGAAACTGCCAGGTATAGTTACCAATGTAGCGGCCTTTGGTGCCTTTGTTGATATTGGTGTTCACCAGGATGGATTAGTGCATATCAGTGAGTTGTCAGACAAATATGTTTCTAATCCAAATGAGGTTGTCAAAGTACAGCAGAAAGTTGAAGTAACTGTAATGGAAGTGGATATTGCACGTAAGCGAATTGCTCTTTCTTTAAAGACTGGTAAACCAATTGATAAAGCAGGTGCTGGAAAGACGAAAGAACGTTCGCAGAAAAATGCAGAACCAGAAAACGATCTGCAAACAAAATTGGCTCAGTTGAGAAGCAAATTTAAGTAACGGCTGATAAAGCGAGCAATTTGCTTAAAATGAGAAAGTTGCTTTAAAAATAGATAAAGAAAGGCTGGCCGTAATGTCAGCCTTTTTGTTATCTTAATGTAATGTATTGGTTAATTTTTGCTAAAAACAAGTCATTTCTTTGTAAAAAACATAAGTTTATTTTGAGGGTCGTTACTTGTATTTTTTCTGGGTGAGTAAAATGTAAATAACTATAAATCAGTGTAAAACCTTTTTGGTGGCTTTAAAAAACAGTACTATATCATTGAATTGATATTTATTTTTATAGATGGTGTTTGAAAAAAAGGAAGAATAGAGAAATTGAAGTTTACAAATAATGCATTTTTTTCAAAAACAGAAAAGAAGGTATATGTGTATGAAAATGAGTGAATTGTGACTTTACAGGCAAGGGGTAGATATAGTATCTTTGTAATGTAAATCAAGCAGATATATCTTCAGATGTAAGTCTGATTAAAATATAAAAATACGAATTTAGGTTGTAAGTGGTTTGTTACTGAAATTCTCCGAAGGTGTCCTTCGGAGAATTTTCGTTTTACTAGGGTGATACGATTGAACTAATGTGGGAAATGATCGGTGAATTTGTGACCATTATACATCTGTAGAACCTCAAATGGAGTACATAGGCATAAACCAAGTTCCTGCTTGATGATTTTTTCTTCTATATCCTGACCAATAATTACCAACTCATTTATACGATCACCAAAGTCACTATTCCATCGTTCCTGTATGAGTTGTTTGTTTTCCTGATATGCCGGATGTTGTTCTCTTTTTGCTTCAGGCATAGAAGCCCACCATATACCAGCCGTTTCCGCTCGTAATGATCCGCCTGCCTGGCTCCAGCTTAGTGCTACACTGGGACGAGAGGCCAGCCAGAATAGACCTTTACTTCGAATAATATTGGCAGGCCAGTTCGCATTCAAGTAGTTCCAGAATCTTTCAGGGTGGAATGGCAGTCGGGATCGGAATACAAAAGAGCTAATACCATACTCTTCGGTTTCTGGTGTATGCGTTTTTTGTAACTCTTCCTGCCATGCTGGCGAATTTTCAGCTTCTTCCAATGTAAAAAGTTGAGTATGAAGAATCTCTTTTAACTCAACCTGTCCATACTGTGATTCAATAATACGGGCTTTAGGATTAAGCTTCTGTAGAATAGCTTTTAGTTCACCCAATGTTTGTGGTGTTACCAAATCTTCTTTATTCAAGATAATGACATTGGCAAATTCAATCTGTTCTGTGAGTAAGTTAACGATTGGGCGATGGTCATCTTCTGTTTCATTTAGTTTTCTGTCTGTAACAGTTTCATTGCTTCCATAGTCTCTGGCAAAATTAAATGCATCCACTACTGTAACCAATGTATCCAGTTGCGAAAACCTGGAAAGATTAACACCTGATTGTTCATCTACAAAAGTAAAGGTTTGAGCAACGGGCAGTGGTTCTGAGATTCCTGAGCTTTCAATTAGCAGATAATCAAATCTTCCTTCTTTTGCAAGTTTCTCGACTTCCTGTATTAAGTCTTCCCGTAATGTGCAACAAATGCAGCCATTTGACATTTCAACCAGTTTTTCTTCGGTTCTGGATAAAGTATTTTCTCTTTGTACAGTCTGAGCATCCATGTTGACTTCACTCATATCATTGACAATAACGGCCACCTTCAGATTTTCTCTGTTATGAAGAATATGATTCAGGAGAGTAGTTTTACCTGCTCCCAAAAAGCCGCTGAGAACAGTGACAGGCAATTTTTTAACTTCTTGCATAAGAATAAGTAGTTGGTTACTTGAACGATGGATTTTTACTTTTGCAATATTGTTGCAAAAGTAAAAATCCATCGGAACTTTTAAAAAAAATCCTACATTCGTTATCGCAACACCAATTGATCAAACCAACCATTCATCATGAAGAAAACTTTCTGGAGACTTTCTATCGGTCTCTTTGTAGTAGCAGGAGCCAATACTCTCAATGCTCAATCATTAACGGGCTTTCTACCTTCTCAGCAGGCAAAAGAACAAGAAGCTGAAAAACTTTTTTTGCAGAAACCTAAGCCTGAAGTCTATAAAAAACATCTGGAAGCATTGACTCGTGTACCACATTCTGCAGGTACTCCTGAGAATGCTCAAGTACGAGCATATATTGTAGATATCATGAAAAAAGCAGGCTGGCAGGTAGAAGAACCTGCCTATGACATTTTTATGCCTGTGTCTCCTGGTGAAAATACAGTTGAAATTATCACACCTGAGAAAATAAAATTAAATACTACTGAAACACCAGTAGATGCTTTTTCAGGCCAACCTCGTGTTACAGGTGGTTGGAACTCATTTTCCGGTTCTGGAGATGTAACAGCAGAAGTAGTGTATGCTAATTTTGGTACAAAAGAAGATTTTGAAAAGCTGGAGTCAATGGGAGTTTCTGTTAAGGGTAAAATTGTCATAGCCAGATATGGTGGGAACTTTAGAGGATACAAGGCCAAACATGCTCAGGCACATGGTGCTGCCGGAGTAATAATCTATACAGATCCGATAGATGCTGGCTATATGAAGGGCATTACTTATCCGGAAGGACCTCAGGCAAATGATTCCTATATTCAGAGAGGATCTTTATTGACAGTAGATTTTACAGGTGATCCTTTGACTCCTTTTGTGCCTGCATTACCATTAGATGGAAAGAAAAAAATAGAACGCTTATCTCCGGATAAAGTAGATTTACATAAAATTCCGGTTACTCCAATTTCTTATGGTGCTGCCAAAGAAATTCTAACCCGAATGACAGGACAGAGCGTGCCTGCTGGCTGGCAAGGGGCTTTGCCTTCTGCCTATCGGATTGAAGGAGGGAGTAAACTAAAAGTACATTTAAAAGTAGAGCAAAAGAATGACTTTACCAGAGTCACTAATGTGATTGGTACACTCAAAGGTAGTGAGTTCCCCGATGAGTGGATTATTCTGGGATCACACTATGATGCATGGGTTCATGGAGCAACAGATCCAAATAGTGGAACCTCTATGCTCATTTCTGTAGCAGAAGCACTGGGAGAGCTGGCAAAGGCAGGTTACAGACCTAAACGCAGTATTAAAATCTGTCATTGGGATGCTGAGGAATTTGGGGTAATCGGATCGACAGAATGGGTTGAGCAATTTAAAGAAGAATTGTCTGCTAAAGCTGTTGCTTATATGAATGCAGATGCAGCTGTATCAGGTAAGTCCTTTGGAGGGGCTTCTTCCCCATCGTTGAAACAATTGTTAAAAGATGCTACACAGATGGTTTCGTATCCGGGTTCTGATAAGACAGTCTATCAGCAGTGGGCAGGAGCTAAATCTGAACCTGAAGTAGGAAATCTGGGCGGGGGGTCGGATCATATTGCTTTTTATATGTATGTTGGTGTGCCTTCGTGGGGTGGGGGAACAGGTGGTGTAACGCCTTATCACTCAGCTTATGATAATTTCGAATATTACTCCCGCTTTGTTGATCCGACTTTTCAGATGGGACCAATGGTTTCACAGATTTTTGGTGTTATGGCCATGCGATTGGCTAATGCAGAAGTGATTCCTTATGATGTAAGTAGATATGCAACAGACCTGGAAAAGCATTTGAGTACTATTGAGAAAACTATAAAAGTGTATTCTCCTGCTTATTCGTGTGAAAAGCTAATGACAGCTGTTCATGAACTTGGAAAGAATATTGAATCATATAATGCTGCACAACAAAAATATATTCAGGCCAATAAGAGTGTTAAAAACACAACTGCAGAATTAAATAAAATTCTTATTTCTCTGGAGAAGTCATTTATTGATGCACAAGGTATGGCCTATGGCAAATGGTATCAATCCTTGTATGCCTCTCCTGATCCCTACAGTGGATATGCCTCCTGGATGTTACCAGGTTTTATGTATGAGGCATCTTTAAAATCAACAGCCAACCTGCCTCAGTTAGAGGCTCGCTATCTGAAAGCTATTCAATCTTTAAATGAAAAGGTAGTAGATCTGACTAAAAAGTTAGGATAGACTAGTTGTATCTTAACAAAGAAGTCCAGATCTCGTCAATTACAGTGAGATCTGGACTTCTTTGTTATACTTTATATAATTGAAATTTGCAAATTGATTTTATATAAAAACTTGCATTTTAGATAGTAAAAAACTTTTTAGTGTTTTTTGGAAAGAGAAATTCTTTTCTAAAAGATTTGCTTTTGATGCTAAATGGAGGGGTTAGATCCACTTGAATAACTATGTGAGATTATTTTTGCAGATGTGATTATTGTAGAATCTTACAATCGGATTCTATTTTAGATGGGAAATTTTATATTTGGTTATCACAAACTCCTAACTTAATTAAACATGAAAAAACTGCTTCTACCTTGCCTGATTATGGCATTGACTTTTGTGTCTTGTCATAAAGATGAAATTGAGTCTCAAAGCTCTGATATCACTATTGCTCCGACTGCACGTAAATGTGCTTCTATGGAACTGCTTGCCATTCAACTAAAGAATGATCCTGCTATGGCAGACAGAATGTTGCAAATAGAATCATTTACCAATAAGGTACTAAAAGAGCATAAGGCGGCTCGTCTGGTAAATGGTGTAATAGAGATACCTGTTGTTGTCAATGTCCTTTATAGAACTGCAGCAGAAAACATATCTGATACTCAGATACAATCTCAGATTGATGCATTAAATGAAGACTATAATGCAACCAATGCTGATTTCACGCTTGTTCCGGCAACTTTCTCAGGTGTAAAAGCCAACGTTGGAATTCGGTTTGTACTAGACCAGACCGTTCGTAAATCCACCAACAAGAGGTCATGGAATACCAATGATTACATGAAAATATCATCACGCGGTGGAATCGACCCTACTTCGTCTGCTACTAAATTGAATTTATGGGTATGTACCTTGTCAAATGATATTTTGGGGTATGCTCAGTTTCCTGGCGGAGCCTCTGCTACGGATGGCGTCGTGATATTAAATACAGCCTTTGGTCGCACCGGCACTGCTGCTGCACCGTTTAATAAGGGGAGGACAGCAACCCACGAAGTGGGACATTGGCTGAATCTGCGCCATATATGGGGTGATGCAACCTGTGGAACTGACTACGTCAATGATACTCCATTGCATAATACAGCTAATTATGGTTGTCCGGCTGCTGGTCACAAATCTACCTGTACAGGTACACCTGTAGAAATGACAATGAATTACATGGATTATACAGATGATGCCTGTATGTATATGTTTTCCAATGGACAAAAATCAAGAATGTTAGCTACTTTCGTTTCAGGAGGACCACGTTATAGCTTTGCTCAATAATGTCAGTTTTTGATAGGTTGTTGTATACATACAACAACCTATTATTTTTTATCTGTTCTCCTCATTTGTTTCTCTACAAGTTTCCCTCCATTCAGAAATTCATCGTTAGATTCTTCCATCCTGATTAGAAGTTAGATTCTTTTATTTTTTATATCGATTCTACAGAACCAAACTATCTATCTACCAGTGATATAATAATTTTTTAGTTAAGATAATTAATTATATTTTCAAAATATTTTGAAAATATAATTAATTATCTGTAGTTTTGAATCGTTCAACAAGAACAAAAAGCATCAGAAAAACTAATCACAAGCAGAAGCCATTTTATATGAATGTGATTGCTTACCTAATATATTTAGCTATAACCTATTGGGTTACAGTACATGTAGGACTCAGTTTTTACAAGCATGGAAGACTTTATCTTCTTTCTCTTTTTCACAATGATGAAAAGATTAGTGATAGTATCAATCGATTACTGCTTGTTGGATACTATCTGCTTAATTTAGGCTACGTAGCTATTATGATACGTTTCTGGGACTCTGTTACTTCCTGGCAAACATTGGTTGCTAGTGTAAGTACTATGGTAGGAAAGATCATGTTAACACTGGCTATTATCCACTTTATCAATATGACAGTACTTCTGTTTTTTAGTAAATCATATCATACATCTACTCATTCCAAATAAACACTTTTATGAAAACTTCATTTGTATTAACCTCGTATCTGATCTACTTACCTGTTGTGGTAATGCTTACCTGGTATGTTGCTCATACCTTATTTAAAAATAGTAAAGTCTTCATGTTGGACATATTTCATGGAAAAAGTGATATTGCCTATTCAACCAATAAATTGTTTGAGGTAGGATTCTACCTGCTGAATTTGGGTTTTGCTTTGTTGATAATGGAGACGAGTGCTGCTATAGCCAATAGTCAGGGAATGCTGGAAGAGTTAAGTAGCAAAATAGGAGGGTTTAGTATCTATCTGGGTATAATGTTGTTCTTTAACCTGTATCTGTTTTTTAGAGGACGTCGGATTTCGAAACAAAAAATGGCACAAAGTTTTGTACCACCTGCTGATTTGAGATAAAAAGAAACATAATATTAAAAGAAACGCCAGTCGGAATATATTCTGACTGGCGTTTTGTTATGAGAATCAGTAATTATCAGATATAGTATTCAAGATATTCGTCTGCTTTTTCGTAGGCTGTTCCGCTGACCTTGATCTGATTCTTATTATAAACTTTTGAATAAGGTTTGATACTTTCTGTAAGCCAGACATTTCCGCCTATGATACTATCATGACCTACAACAACATGCCCACCCAGAATCGTTGCTCCCGCATAAATTACCACATTATCCTCAATCGTTGGATGGCGTTTTACACCTGCCAGGGTTTTTTCTACACTTAAAGCCCCCAATGTTACACCCTGATATATTTTAACACGATTTCCTATAACTGTAGTTTGACCAATCACAATACCTGTACCATGATCTATGCAGAAATGCTCTCCAATAGTTGCTCCTGGATGTATGTCAATGCCCGTTTTTTGATGGGCATATTCTGTTAATAGACGCGGAATCAAAGGAACTCCTAACTGGCATAGCCGATGGGCCATACGATAAATAGCTATGGCATAGAAGCCAGGATAAGCCAGTATAACTTCATTAGGACTTGTTGCTGCGGGGTCTCCATCTGCCATAGCACGTGCGTCGTTCAAGAGCAAATCATAAATGCGTGGAAGACTTTCTGCAAACTGATTAGCAATGGTAGCAGCAGGAGCAGGGAGATTAGGCTCAATATCAATTAAAAGCTTCTCTCCATTATTTTGTAATTCATAGAGTTCTGCTTCTACACTTTCAGGTGTTTTGAATGTTTGATCTGCAAATTGTGGAAATAACATTTGCAAAACTGAGTCTATAAAACGATATACTTCAATCTTTTGTGGAAGTTTGTCATAACTTGTGTGTGACTGAAATAACGTTTGTGCAAAACGGTGGTAATTCATAATCGTGGCAAGATAGATGAAATAAGCAGATAATGTAAAAGTAGTATAAAACCCAATGGTAATGGCTATACGCCTACAATTTTCCGCATAGTTTGTGTTTTTAATTCTGTTTCACGCCATTCCCGTTCCGGAATAGACCCTGTGGTAATACCTGCTCCTGCATAAAAAATCACCCGATTGCTTAGCCATTGGGTACATCGCAAATTTACAAAAAGATGAGACTCTCCATCTATATTTACAGGGCCTAGAAATCCACTATAAAATTCCCGGTTATGAGGTTCGTGGTTACTAATGAAGTCCATGGCTGGTTCTTTGGGAGTGCCACAGACAGCAGAAGTAGGATGCAATAACCGAAGCATAACTGTACCCAACTGGGGAAATTGAGTAGCTTGCATATCTACAGTCAAATCAGTTCGTAAATGCAAGAGATTACCTGCTACTACAGTTTTTGGACCTTCTTCTTCAAACTCCCTCAGACGAATTTTTTTGAAACAGTTGATAATGTAACGACTCACCAATGCTTGTTCTTCTATCTCTTTCTGCTTCCACATTACTTCAGACAATGGTACACCTGGCTCATAAGGTTGTGTTCCTGCCAAAGCTATTGTACGAAATATCTTTTGTTTATTTGTACTGATAATCACCTCAGGAGAAGCACCCATCCATGTGCCATGTTCAGGGATACTGATTAATGAGACAAAGGCCAGGGGATAAGATTGAGTTAGCTTAAAGTAAGTTTGAATGATATTGGTATCTTCCTTGATTGGAACTGTAATAGTGCGGGAAAGTACAACTTTCTGAAATTTCCCTTCTTCCATCTCCCGAATAGCCTTGGATACCATATCTTCAAATATGGCTTGATCTGCATCCTGAGTTTGATAAGAAGTTCTGGAAGATATAACGGATGAGTAATTTCTGGTTTGTAAAATATTCTCTACAGTCTGATAGAAATTTTCTTTTCGAATCTGTAAGATAGGATCGTTAAGAGGAAGATTCTTATCCGAGAATATATATGTTTCTGTTGATGGATCTTGCTCTAGCGTAAAATGGATGTCTGCATGAATAAATAAAGACTGATCTGCTTCAGGGTTAATGAAGGGACTGACTGCAAATCCGGAATGCAGTTCTTCAAGATCAATGACCGTTTTTTGAGGTTGTCCTGAAAGATCTATTATTCCCTGAATTTCCTGAGTTTCTGGTAATCGCCATAATGCGATAGGTAAACCCATTTGGTGTGTAGCAATCCAGAGTGCTTGTATATATTCTAAAGTATTTGTTAATGTAATAGAAGAAACCATGGAAATGTACAAAGTTCGATACTCAGAAAGGTAATAGACCAAAATAGTATCCTGATAAGATTCTCATGCTCACCTTAGGATATACAAAGAACTGAAAAAAAAAACTTTCAGTTTCCATTTTTTTCAAAAAATAAGAAAACCAATCAGAGTAAGTGACAGGCTGGATAAATGACTGGGCATATTTGAGAGAATTAGGACTGATATTCACATCTTTGTATAAATTAATTCTTATTTTTACTCTATTAACAAACATTTACTTATGAAGAGATACTATCTTGCTTTATTCTTTTTTTTGGCTTATATAGGTAATGGCATCAATCTCTATGCACAACAAGTAACAGGAAAGGAGACTATTATATTTCTTGTCCGTCATGCAGAGAAAGATCTTACAGAAAGTTCAAATGATCCCTCACTCTCTTTGGAAGGAAAGAAACATGCGGAGCAATTGGCTGCAATTCTGAAAGATGCAGGAATTGAAGCTATTTATTCCACAGCGACTAAGAGGACTGAACAGACAGCACTGCCTTTGTTGCAGAAGCTGGGATTATCTATTATGCACTATGATGCTAAAGAATCTGATCTGCCTATAAATTTAGCTAAGAAGGGAAAAAATAAACGTATTTTGGTAGTAAGTCACTCAAATGTGGTTCCTAAGTTGTTGAATGAATGGACAAAGTCAAATAAATATACAGAATCAGATGAGTATGGTGATTTATATATTGTGAAAATTAGTGATAGTCAACCTGCTAATGTGATTAAATTACACTTCTAATAAAAACTGCCTATGTCTAATACATAGGCAGTAGAAATATAATTGTCTGAACTGTTTGTATTGTAAGCAGAGTGATTAACGATCCTGATAGAGCAGATCATCCTCTGTATCTGGTTTTCCATCTACTCCGGATGATCGTAACATAAATGATTGTCCATTATTGATAGTCTTGTATTGATATACGTTTTCCCAGCTATCTTTATCCCAATCTCTTCGTAATGGATCGTTCCCTATTACTTCTCTAAGAGTTGTCGGATAGTTCTTTGTACTCTCTTTATAGAACTGTAAGGCAGAGACTATCTGATCACATTCCTGTCGTGTAGCTCTTTTGTGGAAATAATTTTGTCCAAAAATAAATACACAGGAAATGATAAGTGCAAGAATGAGTAGGGTAGTTAAAGTTGATTTTACTATTGATCTAAGGATGGATGTGTAATTTATAGATGAGAGATCTACATTCCATTTTGGAACAGAAACAAATGGTAGGGTAAATGTACCTTGGTTCATAGTGCGTACAATAAGGTATCCTATTACCATTAGGAATACACACATAAGTCCAGGTAGAAAGCCAGATAGCAATGAAACTACCGCAAATACAAATCCTGTACAGAACAAAGTTATTCCGGCAGAATAAAGCAATGTATATAAGGTAGGATGGGAAGATTTCATAGTAATATACTTAATGGGTTAATGTCCAGGTAGCTTTGATACGTTCATTTTTTTCAGTCTGTTTGTGTAAAAATACAACATCCAGCAATTCGCCCTTAGACCATTTATCTATCATGTTATCATAATAGTAGCTGCCAGGGTTACCAGATTGTCCACCTGGATAGAGTGCATACGCTTTAAGATTTGGTCCTAATGCCACTACCATACGCCATGACGGACCGTTGCGTTCAGAGGTTGCATTTACAATTCCTCTGCCTCCTCCAATCCATATATCCTTTCGTGAGAAAGGAAGAATTGAACGGGACAAATGTAGAATGGTTGTGCTTTTGTATTTTGCCCAAGCCCAGGATTCTGGATTTAGTTCTCCTTTTTTAGTTGTGAGTGTATCAATGGTAGCTCTGAATGATTGAGTTGCTATATCTGCCAGTGTTTCTTTTTGTTCTGTTTCTTTATTGTCAATCCAAGGAGAGGTAGGTTCTGTTGTTACAAGTTTTACCGTTCTATCCTGGTTGGGCATTCGCATAGGTTTGTCGTCTGTACTACGAAACTCATCCCATAATTTTAGTGAGAAATATTGCCACCAAACATAAAAGATTGTTGGTCCAATCTCTGCAGGGTTATTTTGTTTATTCCATCCCGCAACTGTTTGATATGCTTTTAACTGTTCTTTATTAAGTTGATTCTGTGAGACATAAGATAATAACTGTGGCAATACATCCCGTGCATGAATATTATAATTATCATTTTGCAACATACGAAGGCTATCGGGTGTAATCTGCTGCATGCTGGTTAATCGTTGATTGATGCGTTCACCACGAGAGTAGTTGGAAAATTCCCACCCCAGATAATAAGGATACGTTGTATCTGCCGAGAATTGATTGGCAGAACTGACAAACCCACGAGAAGGATTAAGCACATGTGGATTCTGAGCATGTGGAATCCATCCTTGCCAGTCATAGGCAGAATTAGATCCATCCAGAATAAATTTACCCTGCTCTTTCCATTTTATAGGAAACTTGCCATTGGGCCACAGTGCAATATCATTGTCAGCAGAAGCGAAAACAAAGTTTTGAGCTGGACTAATATAGTAAGATAGTGCTTTTACATAATCTGAGTAATTTTTGGCTCGATTAAGGTAATAGAATGTCACTAGTTCGTTGGAGGGTTCGTGTGCAATCCATCGCATGGCGCAACCAATTGGGGTTCTGCCATTCAATGATTGCATTCCCTCATTGTATACTATAGGACCATGATGGGTATATAAAACAGTATCTATAACATCCGGTTTTCCACGAACTTTAATGACCTCAATAGCCTGCTTTACTGGTTTGTAAATGCCATCGTATAAGTATTCTTTGTGTGTTTGATCTTTGAATGTAATCTTATACCAATCCATTACATCTGATCCTACATTGGTTACGCCCCAGGCCACTTTTTCATTAAATCCACTGATAACATTAGGTGCTCCAGGTAATGAGGCCCCACATACATTTACATCTGGACCGACAAGCTGAATCTGGTACCATATAGATGGTAACGATAATTCCAGATGAGGGTCATTGGATAAAATAGGATAACCAGTTGCTGATTTCTGACCGTTTATAGCCCAATTGTTACTGCCAACTTCTTTCTCTGCCTGAGGATCATTGTAAACAAGAGATGGATTTGCTCGAGAGAATTTGGATAAACTAGTTATAGCATTTGATATAGGTTTGATAAAATCTTTGGGTTGTGGTGGTGTAGGGAGTGGTTCAAAATCCCATTTGGTGCCGACAGGGATGACTGGATTTTCGTGAAATGGATAGTCAGGAAACAAATCTTTGACAACATCATAGCCATATTGAGCCAGTACATTTGTCATCTGACCATCATCATCACCCGTTGCCAGCGTGGTTGCCATTTGTTTTAATAGCAAGGCAGACTTTAAAGGCTCCCAGGGTTCTGGTGAATAATCAAGAATTTTGTATTCAACCGGATAATCTTTTGGAGATAAGCTTGAAATATAGGCATTGACGCCTGCTGAATAGGCTTCCAGAATTTGTCTACTGACAGAGTCTGACATCATTTGTGTCAGTGTAGCTTTAGCGGCAACAACCATTCCCCTTCTACGAGTATTCCGATCTAATTCCAGTGTACGGTCTCCTATGATCTCTGACAATCTTCCTGCTGCCGCGTGAGTTTGCAACTCCATCTGCCATAACCGATCATAGGCTGTAACATATCCCTGCGCATAAAACAGATCATAGGTATTATTGGCAAAGATGTGTGGTACATGATTGTCATCAAACCGGATTGTTACTTTATCCTGTAATCCTGTAAGCGAAAGACTCTTCTCGGATTCTGTTTTAGTTGGATCTGCATTAGCCCAGAATCCATGAAAAGGATTCAATAGCTTTCCTAAAGGAGGGAGAATGCCCAACTTGGTATTAAAGAAAAAGATAAGTCCAATTGTTAAAACCGAAGAGAGAATGGCTTTAATCCATTTCATAGAATCAGGAATAAGAGTTTAGATCAGACAGATACTCTGTTTGATTCAGACAAACAATTAAAATATGTGTAAAAGATACTAGTGCAGTTGAAAAGTACCAAATACTTCAGGGAAAATTGATTATATCTTGATTGAGATGCTCTAGTCTATACCTATAGAAGGAATTTTCCTGGAAAATAATTATGGATATTCTGATAAGAAAATCCCTCTGATTTATAGAAATCAGAGGGATTTTTATGTGAAATAGAAAAATTAGTTTAACGTCCTTGGTCATACCATGTACGACGGCGGCTGAGTTTAAGATCTTTAAGCATAGAAGCTTTCACTTGAATATCAATAGAATAATATTGATAGGAACCAAAAGGAGCCCAGTTGGCTGTCATCTGCCAGCAATGTAAATCTCTGAATATATTGATGGCAGTCGTATTAACAACATAATTTCTGGTAAAATCATAACCTGATGTAACCCCAATACGCCATTTTTCGGTAAGTTTTACTTCGCCGTTAAAAGTCAGCGTTTGTACAACACTGGATGCTCTAAATCCATCTTTGGAATAATTGAAGTTATATGCCACATTGGCATTCCATGGAATATCAAAATCTACATAGAGGTTAGGATTGGCCTTTATCTGTTGTTTGGTTTGTTCATCCAATGTTGGATCTTTATCAACCTTTTCAGTTGTCTTTTTACTTGCATTCGGATTTAAACTGGTACTAATACTTAAGTTCAAACTAGTAATACGTCCTAAGCTGCTACCCTGTACCTTTCCCACTCTTCCTGTATTCGAAGTATAACGACTGGAACGCCAGGCAAATTCATCTACACGACGTTGTATATAAACTGGATTGCCATTAGAATCAAAAACCGGATTGTTATCTGCATCAACTGATTGCAACTGAACCATACGGTATGGATCTAATGTAGAGGTAAAGTTAATATCTACTTTTTTGAATAGTTTGGTACGTGCCGAGATGCTAATATTGGATAGTTTTAGCGAGTCAGCTGCCAGGTTGTAGCTACCTGAAAAACCAAAATTGTCCAGAAGACTTACTTTTTCATACTTCACTTTCGCTGTATCGCTTTTGGCTTTTATTTTAGCCTCAAGAGTATTACTCAAACTAAATGTAATGCTTTTTGAAAGACTGGCACTTGGTAAATTACTGGTACTGCTAAAACGAGGTAGCCTTACTTTCGTCATTTCTCCAGAAGAATCCTGTACCATGGCTATCTGATAGAATCCAAATTTATCAGGTGACAAATCAGGAGTAAAGCTAAAGCCTATGCTTGGCACCATCCGGTGGCGGATTGCCTCAATTCGTTTGCCATGAACATTAAACATCCCATAAATGTTGGTTGTCAGACTGGCACTGGCAGAGTAAGAGCTTGAACGGGCAAATCCTCGCGCTGTATCAATTCTAATACTATCACCCTGATTGAATGAAAGATCTGAGTTAATTAAACGATTTTGGGCATCATAGAAAGTCAGTTTTTGAGGATACCAGGTTTCTTTGTAGTTAAAACTATAATTCATACTCAGGTATTTGAGTAGTTTCATTGTCATTGAAACCGGTATAGTATGTGTTACACCTTTATCCGCTCTTTTCCAAAGTAATCCTGCATTTGAAAAATTGAAAGGAAGCGTATCTCCGTTAGTCTGATATGCATTCGATATCGGTAGTCCCTGATAGGATGTGGCAAAAGATTGAGGAGAGTTACTAATTCTGTTATACCCATCCAATTGATAAGCCATGTTTAAGGTTTGCCAGAAATATTTGCTACTACTTCCTCCTTTACCTTTCAATGGATAAAATCGGTTAAGAGAAATATTAAATTCAGGTAGTGATGTATTAACAATACCTGTTACCGTATTCATATCCTGTCTGGCACTTGCACTATAGGTTACTGGCAGGTTTTTGATTGAAAAAGAGTTGGAGTAAGAAATACTGGAAGTAAAGGAAGAAGAAATTCTTCGGTTGATATCATTTTGTACACCTGCACCTGCATAGGCAAATTTGGAGTTGTAATTTGTCGAACCTAAGTTAACACTTGCAGAAAAACGTCCTGTACCTTTGCTGACAGGACTGTGTGACCAGCTAATCCAGAATGCATCTGTGCGTGATTTAAATCCTTCATCTCCTGTGCTTTGTCTGTTAAAGCGTAAGTCAAGTGAACCGCTGTATGCATATTTCTTTGTATAAGTTGAACGGACATTTAAACCCCATCCTCCACGTGAATAAACTTCACCCAGGAAGCTCATATCCATAAAATCACTCATTGCCCAATAATAACCACCCTGTCGTAAGAAAAAACCTCTATTAGTAGGTTCCTCTCCATACGTTGGTACAATAACACCTGATTTACGTTTTTCAGAGGAATAGGGAAAGAAACCAAAGGGAAGTCCTAAAGGTAAAGGAATACCACTTAGATAAAAATTGAACGGTCCGGATACAACTTGTTTATTTCCAACAACTTTAATTTTTCGTGCTGCAATATGGAAGTGCGGATTTGGTAAATTACAGGTTGTATAAATAGCCCCCTTTATATAAAGGTTATCATAGGGATCTTTAAATACATCTGTACCTCTGACATATCCTTCTCCTTGCTGAGTTATAACACCACCAATAATTGCTTTTTTAGTTTTAATATTATATTGAATTCTTTCTGTCTCATATTTTTGATTACCTTCTGTAAAAATGGGTGCCCCAACCACTTTACCTGTGGAATCTTTTACCCCTTGTGCATCTACGATTCCTGTATCCCAGTTTATCTCTATATATTCGGCGTCTAAAGCAATATTACCATAATTGATCTTTGCCTGGCCATACAGCCGGGCTATTTTACCATTAACATCCAGTATAATCGAATCCTGAGCACTGTATGTAACAGAAGTCTCAATTTCTCTGCTTTGTTTTCGCAAACTGTCTGTCTGTGCCCCCTGAGCTGTTGTGTCTCTCAACAAAGAAGGTTTTTTTAATGAATCAAGTGCTGTGCTACGTGGAGAAACACGTACACTGTCACGGCGATTCTGACCATAAGTGGTTAGTATGGTACCTGTAAGAATACAACCGAATACTAGAAAAAGGCAAGATAAACGCAAAAGATGTTTCAGTTTTATTAAAAAATTTACATTTTTGCACAAATTTAGGGCATTCGAGACAAAAAATTGAAGCATTGTGAAAAATATTATTCTCATTTTTGTACTGGGTATTATAGTTTCGTTATGTGCTTTTACTCCATTAGAAAAACGCCCCCAATACAAACTACGTCTGGTGGTTATTGATGCGGGCCATGGTGGCAAAGATCCAGGTACTCATGGAAAATATGTACAGGAAAAAGAAATTGCTTTGAAAGTAGCCTTGGAAGTAGGCAAAACTATAAAAAAGAACTTTCCTGATGTAAAAGTTCTTTATACCCGTATGACTGATAAGTTTGTGGACTTACAGGAACGTGCTGCAATTGCTAACAGAAATCATGCCGATCTTTTTATCTCGATTCATTGTAACTCAAATAATTCCAAAGCGATTGCTGGAACAGAAACGTATACAATGGGGTTACATACTTCAGAAGGAAATCTGGATGTTGCCAAACGGGAAAATTCTGCTATTCTACTAGAGGATAATCACGAAAAAAAATATGGCGGCTATGACCCCGATTCACCCATGGGGCATATTTTGTTTGCCAATTATCAGAGTGCTTATATGGAAAATAGTCTTAGATTTGCCAGCCATGTAGAGTCTCAGTTTGAAAAGAGAGCAAACCGACATAGCAGAGGCGTGAGACAGGCCGGTTTTATCGTTTTATGGAAAACCACTATGCCTAGCGCTCTAATTGAGATTGGTTTTCTGAGCAACCTGACAGAAGAAAAATATCTTAGAACAGAGGAAGGCCGTTCAACTATTGCGAACTCCATTTATCGTGGATTTAAAGCGTATAAGGAAGATATGGAAGCAACAGATTAAACTTTCTGTATCATGACAGATAAATGCCATTTTTATTTTCCAACAATTTTGTTTTTCTAGTATTATTGGATCGATTTAAATAGGGTCTAAATTTTGATTTTTTAACTTAATTATTTTGCTGTGGCAGTCTCGAAAGAAATTAGAATAGGGATACTGGCTCTTGTGTCAGGTGTTGTTTTATATTTTGGCTTTAACTACCTGAAAGGTTCTGATCTTTTCTCCAACAAAGAATATTATTATGCTATTTACCCTAATGCTGAGGGATTAAATGTTTCAAACCCTATTACGGTCAATGGTGTGCAAGTAGGGCAGGTGGCTGGTAAAACATTGCTTCAGAATCGTGGCAACCAGGTGCTTATCACATTGGATATAGAAAAAGAAGTAAAACTCAATGATTCAACTGTTGCGATAGTTGCCAGCACTGGTTTATTGGGTGGCAAAGAAATTAAACTTCTGATTGGTAAAGGTGGCCGTCCGTTGGATGAAGGTGATACTTTGATCTCGCAAATTGAGGTAGATATGTTGGGAAAACTAGCTGAAGAGGCAAAGCCTTTAAGCCGTGACCTGGATACCGCCTTGTATAACCTGAATGTTTTGTTAAAACAATTTCAACAGATAAGCAAGCCTTTGGGAGGAACGTTACAGAATCTGGAGAATACATCTTCTGCTCTAAATGGCATACTGGCACAAAATCAGGCTGCTATCAAGGGAATTCTAACAAATCTGAATGCAATGTCTGGTGCGCTAAATGATCCTCAGACAGGAGTAAAACCTTTAATGGCAAAATTGAACGCTACAGGTGATAGCTTAAGCCGGATACAGTTAGGTCAGACAGTTGATAAAGCCAATGCATCACTTGCTAATATTAGCAAATTGTTAAATGAGATTAATCAGGGACAAGGATCATTGGGCAAACTGGCAAAAAATGATTCACTCTATAATAACCTAAATCGATTTTCTGCCAATCTGGATAGTCTGATGGTTGATTTCCGTGAACATCCTAAGCGATATATACATTTTTCTGTATTTGGAAAAAAGGATAAGATAAAAAAATAAGACTGCTAATTAGCTAGTCAAGACCTTCAGTATCTCACTGAAGGTTTTTTTATTTCCATTGTTTTTGATTTTTGTCTATATTTTTCTCGTAAAAGTATAACTTGGTTCCGGTTAAATTTCATCACGCAACTGATAAGCCATTCTATGAATTCGGAATTTACTAAAAATGAACAGACAAATAAACAGCTAAGTGCTGATCTTACTGAAAGATTAAAGAAGATACATCTGGGTGGAGGAGAGAAAAAAATTGCAGACCAGCATCAGAAAGGCAAGCTTACCGCAAGAGAACGTATCCAATATTTGATTGATAAGGAAAGCGATTTTCTAGAAATCGGAGTTTGGGCAGGATATGGTATGTATGAGGCTGACGGAGGATGTCCAGCTGGAGGGGTAATTACAGGGATTGGTTATATTCATGGGCGTCAGTGTGTGATTGTTGCCAATGATGCTACTGTTAAGGCAGGGGCCTGGTTTCCGATTACGGCCAAGAAAAATCTTCGTGCACAGGAAATTGCAATGGAAAACAGACTGCCAATTATCTATCTGGTAGATAGTGCAGGTGTATATCTGCCTATGCAGGACGAAGTTTTTCCAGATAAAGACCATTTTGGGCGTATTTTCAGAAATAACGCTCAGATGTCTTCAATGGGAATTGTTCAGATTGCAGCTATTATGGGCTCTTGTGTAGCTGGAGGGGCTTATCTGCCTATCATGTCGGATGAAGCCATGATTGTTGAGGGAACAGGCTCTATCTTTCTGGCAGGTTCTTATCTGGTCAAGGCTGCTATCGGAGAGGATGTAGATAATGAAACTCTGGGAGGTGCTACTACTCATTGTGAAATTTCAGGTGTGACAGACAATAAATATCCTAATGATCAGGAATGCCTCACCGCTATTCGTCGGATAATTGACAAAATGGGACATGCTCCTAAAGCAGGATTTGATAGATCTACACCTGTGCCACCTAAAGACAACCCTCAGGAACTATATGGATTATTTCCATCAGATCGGGTAAAACCCTATGACATGCGTGAAATTATTAAGCGTTTGGTGGATAATTCAGAGTTCGATGAATATAAAGAATTGTATGGGAAAAGTTTGCTTTGTGGATTGGCACGTATAGACGGGTGGGCTGTTGGAATTATAGCCAATCAGCGGACAATGGTAAAGACAAAAAAAGGGGAAATGCAGATGGGTGGAGTAATCTATTCAGATTCGGCAGATAAGGCGGCACGATTTATTATGAATTGTAATCAGAAACGTATACCATTGGTGTTTTTACAGGATGTGACCGGATTTATGGTAGGAAGTCGCTCTGAACAGGGAGGAATTATAAAAGATGGTGCAAAAATGGTAAATGCTATGGCAAATTCCGTAGTACCTAAATTTACTGTTGTTGTTGGCAATTCATATGGTGCAGGAAATTATGCGATGTGTGGCCGTGCCTATGATCCCCGATTGATGGTTGCCTGGCCTTCTGCTCAACTGGCTGTAATGAGTGGTTCGTCAGCTGCCAAAACATTATTGCAAATTCAGCTGGCAGCCTTAAAGGCAAAAGGGAAAGAGATAACAGCTGACGAAGAGAAAAAGATGTTTGAAACGATTAAGAATCAGTATGATAACCAGTTGTCTCCTTATTATGCTGCGGCCCGGTTATGGATTGATGCGGTGATAGATCCACTGGAAACTCGTAAGGTAATTGCGATGGGAATTGAGGCTGCTAATCATGCACCTATTGAAAAACGGTATAATGTAGGAGTTATTCAGACATAAATGACGATATAGGTATTGGAAATATGATAGATTCTACAACTGGAAAATATCCATTTGATTGTCATTGAATCTAAAGTAAATTTTTGTTTCTTGTTTTTAGAATTGACACATTTGCGTGTACGCTACGTTTTGCCTTGCTATGAATACAAATGAAATCAAAGCTTTGGTGTCTCTATTAGATGACGATGATAAGGAAGTCCAACTACATGTAGAGCAAAGAATTATTTCTTTGGGTGGGCCAGTGATTCCTTTTCTGGAGGCTGAGTGGGAGACAAATTTTAATCCAATTGTTCAGAAGAAGATAGAAGAACTGATTCATACCTTACAGTTTGATGCTTTAAAACAACGCTTAAGGGAATGGAAAGATAGTGAAACACAGGATTTGCTGGAAGGTATGTGGTTAGTAGCAACCTACCAATATCCTGATTTGTCTTTGGAGAGATTGAAAAAAGATCTGGAACAGATTTATTATGATGCATGGCTTGAATTTAAGGCCGATGTTCATGCCTATGATCAGGTGAAGATACTAAACAGTGTAATGTTTAGTAAGTTGAAGTTTGCTGCTAATACCAAAAACTTTCATTCTCCTGCTAATTGTATGATCAACATTGTGCTGGATTCCAAAAGAGGCAACCCTATTTCACTTTGTGTGATTTATATGCTTATTGCTCATAAGTTAAAACTGCCTATTTATGGAGTAAACCTTCCTAATCTATTTATTCTGACATTTAAAACGGTTGATACACAATTCTATATTAATGTGTTTAATAAAGGAATTGTTTTTTCCAGATCAGATATTGATAGTTATATCAAGCAATTAAATTTACCTCCTTCTGATATTTTCTATGAACCTTGTTCAAATGTAGATATCATCAAACGGGTACTTCGTAATCTATCTCTGGCTTTTGAGAAGACAGGTGACAATGATAAGATGGAAGAGGTTCGTTTGTTACTAGATGTTGTAACTGAGAATAAGGAAGAAGAATAATGCTTTCTTGTGACAAATCAGTAAAAAAGGCTGAAGAAATATTTCTTCAGCCTTTTTTACTATTAACTACCTGTTCCAAAGTTTGTGCTTAATGTGATATATCCTGGATAAGGAACGGTAAGGCTACCAATCATAATAGATGGCTTTATCTTGAGAGATAATTTAGGTGAAGGTTTGTTGCCTGCGCCAACAAGGCCTAAGCCTAAATTGATATTTTCATCCATGCTGTTCTTGGCCATAATTTTGCGTAAATCAGCATTAATTTGTACAGGTATAGTCGCTGTTCCTCCACTGGGAGCAATGCTTATTCGATCATTTAATGTACCTGTTACAATCTCTTTGCCTTCAATCAATAATATCCATTCCATTTTATTCATAGCTGCTGTCGCATCATTAGGATTTTGAGCATCCACATTAATGGTTAATGAAAGAGGCATTGTACCTGAAGCATAAGCAGCTGTTAATTTGCCTGCCTGTAGAAGGTTCATGTCAGATAAACTTTTTATTTGCTGAACGTTAACTCCTGCTAAGTTGGTATTTTGTACTGAACTCATTCTAAACTGGCACTTAGTAAAGTTGGCCATTTGTTTGAGTTGTGTACAGGAAACAGAAACCAGCAACAAGGGCATTATCCATAATAAAGAACTTTTTTTCAACATAGGTATGGTATTTTAGTAACTAATTAGAATTAACAAGTGAGAGTAACTATTAACCTTACAAAAATAAGACCTTTCTTGTGTTGGTAATGAAATTTTTGTATGTTAACTGAGCTTTCTATGTACAGAATTAGTACGAATAATAAAAGTGTTTGCTGCTATCTTGTTGATAAATAGAAGGTAATATTCTTTGTTTGATCTGACGATTACATAAATTTTGTGTAAAATGATAGAACAAATTCCAGCTAAAGGCAAATTATTGATTGCAGAACCCTTTTTGGGAGATCCTAACTTTGAACGGAGTGTTGTTTTACTCTGTGAACATACAGAAACAGGATCATTTGGTTTTGTTCTAAACCAAACTACTGTGCTGACTCTTAAAGATGTGATTGAAGATGAAATATATGCAGATCTTCCATTACATATTGGTGGGCCTGTAGAACACAATACACTTCATTTTATCCATCGTATGGGGCCAATTATTGAAGATACTATTCCTGTTGCAGATAACCTGTACTGGGGAGGGGATTTTGAGCAAGTGAAGAGTTTGCTAAACATGGGTAAAATAACAATGGATGACATTCGTTTTTTTGTAGGTTATTCAGGTTGGGGTGAAAAGCAGTTAGAAAATGAATTGAAACAAAATGCATGGATAATTACAGATGCTGAGTCTTCCTTTATTTTTCAAACCCCGGCAGACCAGTTCTGGAGAAATATATTGCGTCGTATGGATGGTAAATATAAATCTTTTGCCAATTACCCAACAGACCCTCGATTGAATTAACTTTTAGAAAGATATTTACTCTTTGAATGGTAAAACTGAATTGTATAAATCGGCTTTAGTTGATTTTAGTTTGTAAGTTGATGATTTATAATGTTTGTTATATAGTTATGCATAGGATAATGAGTGAATATACAATCTAACTTATCTTGTTGAGACGATACTGCGCAGGTTGGTAATTTTGAACATCTACAATTTAGTATTACATAACTCTTAAACATGTAATACATTGGCCAGATAGCTTTCTGTGTTTCTGAATCTACTTGACTGCCGTTTCCGATCTCAAGTAAAACGCTATTTTTTTGCTTAATAAAACATTGTAGATTTGCAGTAAGAAACATTTTATTCTGTATATTAATAATACAATATTATCACAAAACTCATATGAGCCGTTTTCCTAGTTGCTCCCTAGTAATAAGTACATATAATTGGCCTGAGGCTTTAGAAGTATGTTTGTTGAGTATTCTTCATCAGACAGTTCTCCCTCAGGAGGTAGTTATTGCTGATGATGGCAGCAAGGAAGATACTTTTAAACTAATTGAATCCTATAAAAGTGAATTTCCTGTACCTATTCATCATGTGTGGCATCCTGATAATGGATTTCAGGTTGGAAAGGCAAGAAATCGTGCATTTGCAAAGGCCAAATATGACTACGTTGTTCAAATAGATGGAGATGTTATTTTGCATCCTAAATTTATATATGATCATTTAAACTTTGCTGCAAGTGGCTACTTTCTGAGTGGAAGTCGTATGTTGCTGACTGCTGATCTATCCAAGAAAATACTGAAAGAAAAACGTACTCTTATCAGCTTATTTGAAAAAGGAGTGAACAATAAGTTAAATGGAATCCGTTTTCCGATAATGAGCCATATATTATCTCCATTATACAGAGTTGGAGAAAAAAAATATTACGTAAAAGGGTGTAATATGAGTTTTTGGAGACAAGATTTAATAGATGTTAATGGATATGATGAGAATTTTATTGGTTGGGGGAGAGAGGATAGTGATCTGGCAATTCGGTTAATGAATAATGGTAAAACCAAACGATTTTTAAAACAGCGTGCTGTTATGTGTCATATATGGCATAAAGTTGCGTCTCGTGACTATGAAAAGATAAATATAACACGGATGAATGAGGCAATCCAAAATAAATTAATATGGGTGGATAATGGTATGGACAAGTATCTCAACGAACTGGAACTTCATAAAATTTAAAATAATTAGAAGCTTTAGTATATAGGCTAAAATTTTAATCTGATTTTGTTTGACAGAAAATTTGACGGATTTTAGCCTATATAAATATAATTGCCCCTCAGTGAACATATTGTTAAGAATAATTATCGACAAATATTTTTAACTCTATCCTATCTCTACCTTCCTCACTAGTTTATTCACAATGAGTTATTATTCCATCAAGTAAATTGATTTTTTTTCTGCATTCGTCCTTTACAAAGCCATTTCTGACATTTATTGAGTTAGATTCTGCTTAGCGGATTTACCTGTACAGAATTATTTTCTATAGTATTTTAACTTACTATTTATGTAAGTAATATTTTAGTTAATCTATATAATAAGATGCAACCTTTCTCAGGTTTTGAGGGTCAAATAGTTAGAATAAAATCGACTCTTTAATCAAAACTGAGACATGAAAAATCGCTACCCTATTTATTTCTGCATAGCAGCTACTATCTTACTGTTTTCTGCCTGTAAGCAGAATGAAATCTCGCCAGACAATAAACCCAATGTTCGGGCTCTACGAACTAATGAAGCACAGACTGTCAAAAATTCCACGGATTTTGCTTTTAATGTCTTTCATCAGTTAAATGAAATGCAGCCTGTTGATAAAAATCAGTTTATCTCTCCCTTTAGTATTGCTATGGCTGTTGCTATGACATATAATGGAGCAAATACTACAACGAAGGATGGAATAAAAAAAGCATTAAGTATGCAAGGCTTGACAGATGAGGAACAAAACAGCGCTTTTCAATCAATAGCAGACTATTTAAATGGAATTGACAAAACAGTTACTTTTTCGCCTGCCAACTCTATCTGGTATCGCAAAGGCCTTATACCACAGACCAATTTTGTCGAAACTAATCAACAATATTTTGATGCAGAGGTAAACGAATTGGATTTTACTAAAAACGATGCGATCAGTAGTATCAATGATTGGGTCAAGGATAAGACAAAGGGGAAAATTGATAAGATCATAAGCGAAATAGGAGGTGAGCAGGTCATGCTTCTGATTAATGCTATTTATTTTAAAGGGGCATGGACTAAAAAGTTTGATAAAAGTAGCACACAGGAAGAAAATTTTTATCTTCAAAGTGGCTCAACTGTCAAGAAGGAATTTATGAGAGGAAACGTTTCTGTAAACTTATATAAAGATGAAGACAAAGTATTGGTAGATCTTCCCTATGGAAATAAGCAATTTACAATGACGTTGATTATGCCTCAAAATACCAAAACCATAGAAAGCTTAATAGAGCAGTCTACTACAGAGAGTTTTACCAATTGGCTGGCAGAATCTGATTCGGTTGCAATAGATATAAAATTGCCTAAATTTAAGTTTGAAGGAGATTATACAAAAAAAGAATTTAATGTTATTCTGGCTAATTTAGGAATGGGAGAAGCATTTTCAGATGAAGCTGATTTTAGTAATTTACTGGTTGGTATCAATAAGGGAGTATTGAAGATTGATGAAGTGGCACATAAAACTTTTGTGCAGGTAGATGAAACCGGAACTGAAGCAGCGGCTGTTACATCTATTAGTATTGGATACACTACAGCTCCACCTCCTCCTCCAGTGTATAGCTTTAACCGTCCGTTTATCTATATGATCCGCGAGAAAAGTTCTGGGGTTATTTTGTTTATAGGTAAAATGATGAACCCTGCTGTCGAGAAATACTAACAGGAAGCATTCCCATCTATAGTATAGATAATCCTGTAGATGGGGATGTTTTTAGACCAACTTTAAATGTCCTGTCGAATTACTTATGATCATCTTATCATCTATCCCCAGCCAATCTTTTAGTAAGGTGGCATAAATGTTGCGAAAGTCGATCTGGTATTTGAGGTCTCCTTCATCCAGGTTCTGAAGATTAGGAGACTCATTAAATAATCCTGGCTTTTGTAGTTTTCCCCCTATAAGGAATACATTATTGGCAGTTCCATGATCAGTCCCTCCACTACCATTCTGTGCAACTCTGCGACCAAACTCAGAAAATGTCATAACCAACGATTCATTGAGTTGATTGTTCTGTTTTAGATCTTGTATGAAAGTGGACATAGCCTCTGAATATTGTTTCAACAATTGTCCCTGTCTTATTTTCTGATTGACATGTGTGTCAAACCCGGAAATGGACACATAGAAGATGTTTGTTTCCACTCCTGATAAAATAAGTTCGGCAATGGTTTTTAACTTTCTTCCAAGTTCAGTGGGAGGGTAGGTTACCTTAGTTTTATAAATTTTAGATTTATCATAGATGTAGGCCGCAGATGACACAGTTTCACCTAATGTTTTATATAAATAACTTACTTGTTCATGATCTGCTTCCGTGTGTTGTGCTGAATTGATATCTGTAATTATTTTGTTATGTGTGAGTTGATAAAGTTTTTGAGGATTTGACACTGCCAGTCCCTTCAGGCGATCTCCTTTCATTGCCAGGCTTAATGTATCATCTACTTCAATAGCATTGTAGGGCTGGCTGCAAGAACCGCCACAAGCTTCGTCCAGGTATCGACCAATCCAGCCTGTACCCAGAAATTCATCCGACCCAGATGCTGTTTGCCAGATATCCATCGAACGAAAGTGAGATCGGTCAGGATTAGGGTATCCAACACTGTTAAGAATAGTAAGCAGGCCATCATCATACAACTGCTTCATGCCTGTCAGAGCTGGATTAAAACCCAATTCATCCGATAAATGCAGTACATGTTGTGATTCAATGGCAAGTTTGGGACGTACTTTGTAATAGATATCATTTCGGAAGGGGATAACGGTATTTAGTCCATCGTTTCCTCCCGACAGTTGAATGATAACTAGTTTTTTATTGCTTAGACCTAATGTATTGAGGTGTTGTTTTTCAAAGGCTTTTAGAAAATTGGGAATCAGCATTGTTCCTGCTGTTGTCAGGGCTGATCGGGAAAGGAAATCACGTCTTTTCATAGCTTTCAGTTGTATATGTATTCTCCGAGGGTAATAGAGAGAGTGATAGGGCCAAGTGGGTACTGGCTTTTGGATGACTTGATAGATTAACAGAGTTGATATTCAGGCAGAGAAACCAACGCAGAAGAAAGACTTTTAATTAGTGCTTCTTTACTGCTTTTGTCAGCTCGTCGCCAGATCAGATCTTTTTGTGCCAATGTGATAGGTAAGGATAAGAGATAACTGGCAAGAGCATCCAGAGTTTCCGTATCCTTCACTTTTATAAAGGCATTCTGCAATCCAGTCCAATTGGCAGATGCCTGAATGGTTTTTCCTTTGCGATTGTTCAGATAGGCGGTATTTACATCTCCCTCTTCTTTTGCCTCAACCTTTACTTCTGCCGATTGAAAAAGTAGTTCGGGAAGTTGCATACGAAAAAGAAGACTGCTACTGTCAATCCAGTTTTTTCCCTCTTTCCAGCCTGCTACATTAGGGGGATTGAGTAACGTTTGCCCCAGAACTTTCTGAAGGAAGATAATATTTTGTGTCTCCTGAAACTGAATAGTAAATGTTTGTTGTAAGCCTACTAACAGCTCTACTGGACTTTTTACTCTGCTACCAATGATAGAAGACTGATAAAACCAGTCTGCGGTAAAGATAGATTCCATTAGTTGAGCTATATCATAATCCGACTTATAAAACTGGTCTGACAGGCTATTGATAATTGTTGGATCAGGTTTTTCATTAACGAAGTATTGATAGATTTTAGTGGTAATAAATCGGGCTGTTTGTTTGTTTTCCAGAATGGTAGTGAGTATATCTTCTCCTGTAAAGTTGCCTGTCTTACCAAAGAATGTTTTTTCTCCCTCATCGTGTTGTCTTTGGTTAAAGAAAAATTCTCCATCATGTCTGAACTGCCATCCTGTAAAAGCTCTTGCTGCATTTTTTATATCCTGTTCTGTATAGTGATCTCTTCCTAGAGTAAATAACTCCATTACCTCGCGTGCAAAATTCTCATTGGGGCTATCTTTGCGGTTTTGTTTGTTATTAAGAAAGGCCAACATCGCTGCATCCTTCGAAATAGCCATCAGTAAATCACCAAACTTGCCTAGTGCATGTGTACGAAGTGTATTATTCTGAATCTGCATGAAATAGGCATTGTTGCTACGACAGGCAAAATGGCCATGCCAGAACAATGTCATTTTTTCTCTTAGCATTGCATTGCCACTGACCATCTGATTGATCCATGCGAGATTCAGGGATTTTATGCTTTCTATGCGATCTTTGATAATAGTTTTAATCCTTTCCTGAGGGGTTGAGCTTTGTGTAAAGGTTTGTTTACTGTCCTTTTTTTCCTCTTTTTCCAATCTCATTTGTTCTGCTGTTACCACTTGCAGAGGATAAATATTTTTTGATTGTACAAACAATTCCTTTACTGCTTTCTCAACCGATTTGTGACCAACTTCTTTTATCTCAAGTGGTGAAATACCAAAGCCAGCCCGGTTGTACAGGTGTTTAATCTTTTGGTCATTGGATATCTTTGTTTGCATAGCTTTTGATAGTTTTCATCACCTAATTATGTAGATCTGTGAGGTTAGATGAAAATTAGTAGTAATCGTTTAAATTAGCGGGCGACTTTACTGTAAAAAATGAATAACTTACATAAGTTCTTTTGTCTTATCCTCATTTCCCTCTTGGGTATTTTTATCGCTTGTTCTAAAAAGCAACCTGCAATTCGTGAGAAAGCAGATAGGGTTTTGGTATTTAAATCAAAACGAAAAATGCAGTTGTTGAAGGATAATAAAGTATTGCGGACCTATTCCATCGCTTTAGGAGCAAGTCCTGAAGGGCATAAAAGTCAGGAAGGAGATGAAAAGACTCCAGAAGGAAGATATACGCTGGACTGGCGAAATGCCAAAAGTAGCTGTTATAAATCACTGCATGTTTCTTATCCTAATGAACAGGACCGCAAGAGTGCAGATGAGAAGGGTGTATCACCAGGAGGGATGATTATGATTCATGGCTTGCATCCAAGTATTAAATGGGCAGGTGGCTTTCATACACTATATGACTGGACAAATGGATGTATAGGGGTCACAAATGCAGAAATGGATGAGATATGGAAGACTGTTCCGGATGGGACAATCATTGAAATAAAGCCATAATATACATTATGGCTTTAACAAAACTTTTCCTGTAGTGATACGTGCTGCGAGATCTTTGTGTGCTTGGGTGGCTTCTGCTAGGCGATAAACGTGTTCTATCTGCAACTGTAGTTTTCCCTCTGCTATCCATTGAAACAAATCATTTGTGCGATTTAATAGCTCATCACGAGTCAATACATAATGACCTAATGTAGGCCTGGTAAGGAATATTGATTTCTTACTTAAATGTAATGGATCAAACGGAGGAACTGCTCCACTGGAGGCGCCAAACAAAACCATATACCCTCGAGGTCGCAAACATGCCAGACTTTTATCAAAGGTTGTTTTACCTACGGAATCATATACTACCTGGACACCAGATTGATTAGTGATTCGCATGACTTCTGTTTCAAAGTCTTGTTGAGTGTATAGAATGACTTCATCGGCTCCGGCTTGTCGGGAAAGCTGAGCTTTTTCTTCTGTTGAAACCGTGGTAATGATTTTTGCTCCAATTTGCCGAATCATCTGGGTTAACAATAGTCCTACACCTCCTGCTCCTGCATGTATCAATACCGTGTCTGTTGGTTTTACGGAATAGGTACTATAACAGAGATAGTGGGCTGTGAGTCCTTGTAAAAGAACAGCTGCTGCTCTATCATCATCCACCGAGTCCGGAATAGGAACCAGTCTGCTGACTGGGACAAGTGCATATTCGGCGTAACTGCCTACTTGTAACGCATAAGCAACCCGGTCTCCAGGTTTGAATTCTGTCACTCCATCTCCAATTGATTCTACAACTCCGGCTGCTTCTGAACCCGGAGTAAAGGGAGTTGGAAGAGGATATCTGCCCTCCCGGTGATAGATATCAATAAAATTGACTCCAATGGATTTGATTCGTACAAGTGCTTCTCCTGGTTTAGGTGTCGGTATGGCTACTTCCCGATATTCCATTACTTCAGGACCGCCGGGTGTGGTAACTTGAATGGCTTTCATACTATGGTTTATAAGAATAAAGCAGATAAGTATTTCGGAGCTTTAGTGGCTATATAAAATACTCATCCTATGTTTGATTTAATGTATTTAAAGCCGAATAACATAAATAGAACTAAAAAGAAAAATAATAATCCAAAAAAGATAGCACTTAACAGAGGATAAAAGTAACTAATAGCTGCTGTGCAAAACAAGGCTAAAAGTAATGCCAGATAAGGAAAAATGGGATAGAATGGAGTTTTGTAAGGGCGTTCCAGATCGGGTTCTTTCTTTCGCAGCACTAACAGGCTTACCATACTGATTGCATACATCACCACCGCTCCAAGTCCGGACATAACAATGATCTGGTCTGTTTTGCCAGAATAAATAGCCAGAACACCAATCAAACCACCTGCTATGAGTGCCCAGTGTGGGGTTTGATAACGATTCAGAAAACTTAACTGGGTAGGCAGATAATTCTCACGTGCCAATGCGAATATCTGTCTCGAATAGCTAATGGTATTGCCATGAAAAGATGCAATCAGACCAAATAATCCCAGGCTGGTGAAAACTTTAGTCCATCCACTTTCATGCCCGAACACCATTGCCAATACCTCCGGTAACGGGTGATCTATCTGTTGGAGTTTTCTCCAGTCTCCCACACCCGCACTCAGAATCATAATACCTAGTGCTAAAATAACAAGTGTAATGATAGCAGAGATGTATCCTCTTGGAATCGTTTTATGAGGATTTTTGACCTCTTCAGCTACCATAGCAACACCTTCGATAGCAACAAAGAACCAGATAGCAAATGGAATACCAGCAAATATGGAACCGAAAGAAACGGTTGGAGGATTATGAGCAAAAAAGTTGTCCGATTTAAAATGGAAAACAATTAATCCCATAAATAACAGAATTTCGCCCACAGAAAGTAACGTTACAATCAAAGAAATACGGGCACCTTCTTTGATCCCAAACCAGTTAACAGCAATGAAGATTACATACATACTGATTGCTGTCTGCTCAACAGGAATTTGAGGAATCAGGAAATGTATGTAGGCACCTAAGGCATAGGCAATGGCTGGCATGGCTAATAAGAAGTCGACCAGCGTAGCAAAACCCGCAATAAAGCCACCAATAGGTCCAAACGCACGTGTGGCAAAAGAAAATGGGCCTCCGGCTTTAGGGATAGCCGCTGTAAGCTCTGTATAGCTGAAAATAAAGGTGACATACATCAGCGTAACCAGAAGGGTCGAAAAAAGAAACCCAATGGTACCTGAGGTTTGCCAACCATAATTCCAGCCAAAGTACTCTCCGGATATGACCATTCCAACTGCCAGCGACCATAACTGTATGGTGTTTATCTCTTTTTTTAGTTTAGGTTGTGTTTCTGTAATGGTTTGCATGGTAGTTTGTATGGTTTACCTGCCAGAGATTTCTCTGGCAGGAGGAATTATGATTAGGGTAAAGCTTTGCTTTTTAACCAGTTGTCACGTAAAGTCAGTATTTCCTTTGTTGTTTTCATCCCCACTTTCTCATAGGTAACTACTTCTAACTGAGGATTCTCGCTTAGTGTCACCAGAGTGGTTTTGACAGTGCCTTTGTGGCTATATTGTACTGGTACTACATCACCTGGTTTATGTTTCTTTATAAGATCATCCAGATTTTTGGTATCTGTCACAGTTGTATTTTCAACTGACAGAATGATATCTCCTTGATCAATACCTGCATTGTAAAGCGGGGTATTGATTTGTGTTCCTGTTCTGACAATGATCTGTCCCTGTTCTCCTTTTAAATTTCTTCCAAAGAAAGCCTCATTAGGTCTTGCTTTCCGAAGCAGGAATCCCATTTTACCTAATAGAGTCTGGTAATCTGCTACTTCATGACCAGTTACATATTTACGGAAAAAGGTATTGGCAAATGTAGTATCCTTGGTAACCTGTCCAAGAATGGTTTGGAGATCCGGAACAGTATAGGGTTTTTCGGGTTTCCCCTGAGCCTGCCAAACTGCTTTCATAAAATCATCCAGTGTCAGGTTTTTAAATTTTGTCCTCAGAGATAAGTCAAGAGCCAAGCCAACTACACATCCATAAGGATAATAAGAAGTATAGGTGTTCGCAAAATTGACCGGATCTACATAACTGGACGCATCTACAAACGGAGCCTGCTGACTCATCTCAACAGGAGAAAATCGATACGTACCTGGAGAGTTAAGTACATAGCTTAACTGACCTGACAGACTTTGTACATATTGGTCATTGTCATAAAATCCTGCTCTTCGTAAAATTAGCTCACCATAGTAGCTGGTAAATCCTTCGGCAAACCAAAGTTCACTGCTCATATTGGAATGCTCAAAATTGAATGGTTCTAATGACTTGGGACGAATCCGTTCTACGTTCCAGCAGTGGAAAAATTCGTGGGAAACGGTACCCAGGAAGTCTTTCGGATTTCCTTTAAAAGAAGCTGCATCTGTGATGAATGTCGAATTGCGGTGTTCCATACCATCCCCATCATTATCTGGAAATACATCCTGGATAAAGGTGTAGGTACCATAGTCATAGGAAGGCCATTCGCCAAAAACACCTCCGGCTTCCTGTACTACTTTTTGTACCATAGGAGCATAGGTAGTTACATTTTCATCTGTACCATCATGATGTAATGCAAGACGAACGGTGATAGGCTTTTTATCTGTGTTGGTGACAGTCCATTCTTTCAGTGTAAAGTTGCTTAGCTCAGTTGGTGAATCCATAAAGTATTGCAGATTCGGTGCTGAAAAAGTATTTGGCTCAGTAGCTGCTTTAAGTTGGGTGGCCACTTTCCAGTTTGAACCATCTGGAATATCAAATGTAATACTGATGGGAGCACTCTCTAAACCTTTGGCCCATAAAAAAGAAGCAGGAATATTCAAATGGGCATGTGTTTCATCAATGCCCGCATATGTACCATCGACCAGATTCCCAAATAATGTATACAGAATATTGACTGTGGTGCCATGTTTCGGAATTTCCCATACATCGGACTCCAGGCGGTTTACAGGGATATAATTTCCATTGGCATCTGTTGCCTTCAGATTATAAATGTTCTTACCAAACTCATGTGTTGCATAACGGCCTGGAGAAGATCGGCTCATTCGGACTATAAGTGGCTGACTAGACAGGCCTGAGAAGTTGGCTGTAATCTCTGCTTCGTGGTGGATGGCATTGGGAAAAGAAACCCTATAATAGATTGCTGATTGGCAATACCCTACACAGGCAATGAAAAAGGTTGTAAAAACAGATACTAGTGTTTTTTTCATGAAGATTGTAAAGTGAATAAAGATTCTTAGCTTGTTTTTTGTCTGGAATGGTACTTTTCTTAGTTTTAGATACCTTCCGGTTTTGAAGATACTATTTTTTGCCCAAGTCTGTGTAAGATGAGGTATTATTTTCAGTTGTAAGTATGCTTAATGAGATAATAGGGTTAAAATAAATAGGCTGTTTGTGAAAAAGATTACAAAACAAGAGGAGATGGTTATTTACTGATTGTCTTTTTTCGTTGTATCTATGTTTTGTTTTTTACAATAGAATTTTATTGGCCAGATAACTGTCTTAGCTAACTGGAATTAGTATGTGATATAAAGATTCTAACAAACATCTGTGAAAAGTTAAAAAAGAATTGTATCATAGTGACATATAGACAGACATACGAATGAGGCCAATGTATGTGATTTACAGCTATCAAATGGAATGGACTTATTTTGTTGAAAACAATGCATCTGGAGACAATCCGGCAAATCATAAACACAAATTAAACATGAGATCTACAATAAGTTTTGTCTCTAAGATGAATATTCATCAAAACGAATACAATGTTCAGGAAGAGTTTTTACAACATCGTAGCACCCTTGAATCCTATTTATATAGATTGTGTGGCAATCGTGAGGATGCAAAAGACCTAGTGCATGATACATACCTGAAAGCAGTATCGAATTTTGATTCCTTTAAAGGTAATTCAACTTTTAAGACATGGGTATTCGCCATTGCAACAAATCTGGCCAAAGATAATTATCGTGTTCAAAAACGGTGGCCACTCAATGCACAGGATTTGTGTCGCAATGCCACAGAATCTGACGTGGAAAAACATGATCGGATTATCAGTGCTTTTGAAAGTCAGTCAGAACCATCTTTTGATATAGTAGAGCATATGAACTATTGTTTCACCTGTATGGCTAAAAACCTTACTCTTCAACAACAAATTGCCTTGATTTTAAAGGAGATCTATCAGTTTAAACGAAATGAGATTGCTTCTATCTTGCAAATGACAGAAGGTGTGGTGAAACATCTTTTATTTGAAGCACGAAAAGAACTACAGGAAAAGTATGAAAAACGTTGTGCTTTGATTAATAAGAATGGTCCATGTTATCAATGTGCCGAATTGAATGACTATTTAAGCCCTGCGGCAGATTCTTTTCAGAAGCTGGACAACCTAAAGCTTCCTTCTGACTTACAGGGACATTTTCGGAAACGTTTCTCTCTAATCTCAAAAATTAATCCACTAACAGATAATGGTGCATTGCTGGAAGACACAATTATGCGGATTTTAAATGAAGCAATAGCCTCTGACTAACAATTTCGACCGTTTTGCAGAGTTGAAACGTCTAAGATGAAAACAAACTGTAATCATAGACGTTTTATGTCAACTATTTCACTAACAGCCCCATCGTATCCTAATTGGCTAAATCGCCAGGAGTATCCATTTAAGTCAAATTACTTTACTCTTCCAGTAGGAAGGATGCATTATGTAGATCAAGGAGAGGGTGAACCTGTTGTTATGTTGCATGGCAATCCTGGCTGGTCGTTTGAATACCGCAATGTAATTAAGCATGTTTCCTTTTCTATGCGTTGTATAGTTCCTGATCTGATAGGTTTTGGTCTTTCTGACAAACCTTTTAATTGGAGTTACCTTCCAGAGGAACATGCAAGCAACATAGAATTATTTCTCGACTCTTTAAACCTCTCCAAAATAACGCTGGTAGTAAATGATTGGGGTGGGCCAATAGGCTTATCGTATGCCATCCGTTATCCACAAAAAATTAAAAAAATAATTTTGCTCAATACATGGTTATGGCCAGTTGATCAAGATCCTCATTTTGTTCGATTCAGTAAAATGATGGGAGGAGAGGTCGGAAGATTTCTCATTACACATTTTAACATTTTTGGAAAAGTGGTAGTAAGGCAAGCTGTAGGAGATAAACGCAAACTAACTTCTGAAATACACAGACATTATTACCAACATTTGGAGAAAAAAAGTGATAGAAAGGGATGCACTGTTTTTCCAAAAGAGATTGTAGGTTCCTCTGAATGGCTCAAAACTCTATGGGCTCAGCGTGAAAAAATTAATCATATTCCAACTACTATTATTTGGGGTATGAAGGATATTGCCTTTCGACCAACAGACCTGGAGCAGTGGATTACATCCTGCCCACAGGCAAAAGTAATACGTTTGAATGCTGTTGGCCATTTTCCCCAAGAAGAAGCTCCAGAAATTATAGTTCAACAAATTTTATCGCCATTTCAATCATAGATTACTATGTTTTGATGTGAAGTGGTCAGAAATCCTGATGAACAATATAGTGAATTTTTTGTCAGAAGGATTCAGCGAGGATAGTCTGAGAGTAGATATTGAATTATGTATAAATATTTATAGAAAAAATACCATATCAATTGTTTATCCTGCCAGGAAAATAGAATTAATAGATTGAGAGCCAATTGTTTAATACGCAAGCAAGCAGAACTCTCTACTTTTTAACACTTATTCATTTATCCATTAAAAAACGCCTAAGCTATGAAACATTTTTATTGGTTGCTGATACTCTTCGGCAACATTGTCACAACCAGCTATGCGATTCAGTCGCCTGTATTAATTTTCCCGCAGGCAAACTCTACAGTTAGTCTTAAAGATCTTTCTGGATTTACGGTTAATCCGAAAGAACCCACTGCCCGATATATTTCTATTCGGGTTTGGCTTAATGATCCGCGTACTCTGATATTTGAAGATGCTAAGAACCTTACAGCAACTGAAGCAACTCAGCCTGTTATTTTTAATTCGTGGGACAAGAGTTTACTAAAACCTTCACAGCAATATTTGATAGAACTAAAAACACTCAATGCCAATGGTGGGCTGCTCAAGCAGTTATATTTTACTTTTTTTACTTCTTCAACACCTTTAGAAGTTCCCAAACCATTACTGATTACCAATAATTCATTACATGATTTTTATACAGTATCATTTGTCTTTAATTCAGATGGAATGTCCTGGACGATCAATGCCAACAATGCTGCTGCCCGTTATATTACTGCTGAGATATTTGATAAGGCCTCCGGACAATTGGTTAATTATCAACGGAATGGAGCATCAACTGTTAAATTATTAACAGCGCAAACCGCTTTGAGTAATACTGAGATGTCTGCATTCATTCAGCCTCTTAATCGTGTTCCTTATCCTGCACGTATGGTTTTGGTCACAAAAGATTCCCTGGGAAATGTTATTGGACAAGGCGAGTATGATATTGTGATTCACCCACGTCCGCTGGCTGAAAATGTATCTATTGCTATTGTTTCACCTTCTGAAGGACAGACCAATGTTTCACTTTCTCCTATAGCTCAGATACAACGGCCAGATAGCCTGCTTTTGTTTCAGATCTCAGTAGCTGTTGCCCATTATATGATAGACACATATCCGGCAGACTGGCAAGGAGAAGATTATCATTCTGAAGCATTAAGTAATACCACAAGTATTACCAGCTGGCAGTTACCTAATCTGAAGGCAGGTACTCGTTATGTCCTGAAAGTAAACTATGTGGTTTTGGGTGCACCTGGTACTAATCCGAGTACAGGAAAAGAAGCAACAGTTACGTTTACTACTCAACCAGGTGTAAGCAGCAGTAAGCCTTTATTAATATCACCTAAGCCTGACTCTGCATTAGTATTATCCGAGAGAGGAGTATTTTATAAAAGCATGGGAACATATACTGTAAATGCTAATAATCCGCTCGCTCGATCTATGAATGTAAAGGTTTTGAATGCCAAGACTGGAGAACAGATTAATTATGTAAGAGGAGGGCCGGTATCCGAAATTTATTTACAAGATGCACAAGCTGCTACCAGCAATGTGAGTCGTACACAATTTATTTATGAAGGAAGTATCAGTGAAGGAATTACAGGTAAACCTTTTGGTGGAAAAGTATCTATTATTACCTACGATTCACTACATGTACTATTGGATTCTGCTTCTTATCCAATCACAGTTATACCCAGACCATTTTCTAAGGATATACCTATACAGTTGCTTTCACCTACCCCCGGACAAAGTAATGTAGCGCTTCCTGTTCAGGTTCGAATCAAGCATCCAGATACAACTCCTTTTACAGACATAGAGTTTGTTTATTCCGGTTATGAGATTGATCAGTATCCTGCGGATTGGCAAGGGAGCGATTTTAGAAAAAATACTACTGTGAAAAGGTATTTTTCCGGATCAATTGGTTCTTGGGACATAGATAGCCTGCAACCTGGTACAACCTATCAGCTAAAATTGAACTACACAGTTTTCAATACCTTGGATGCCGACCCATACGTCAATCTGGATACAATCATCACCTTTACGACTAGGCCTGTGATAAGTAGCGGTAAACCTTTGCTACTTTCACCTAAACCTGATTCAGTAATGGTTCTGTCTCAGAGAGGTGTTTTTGGTTTGAGTATGGGAAGTTATGTTGTAAATGCTAACAACACAATAGCCAGATCTATGGATGTACGCTTTTATAACACACAAACAGGTCAAAGAATAGATTATGTAAGGTCTGAACCCGTATCATTATTTTATTTTGCTAATGCTCAGCAAGCTACCAGTGATGTAACCAGAACTTTATATATCAGCACACCCAATACGGGGAAACTATTTGATGCGAGAGTAGATATGATTACCTATGATTCACTTCATACAAGACTGGACTCTGTCTCATACCCTATAAAAATTCTCCCTCGTCCATTAGGTAAAGATCTACCCTTAACTTTTCTATCGCCAACACCTGGACAAAATAATGTAGCGCTTCCTGTTCAGGTTAGAATACAGGAGCCAACATTTTCTCCTTTCACAGATATAGACATTTCCTATGAATACTATCTGATAGATCGGTACCCGGCAGACTGGCAGGGAAGTGATTTCAGAAAGCAGATGCTCTCAACCAATTTTCCTGTAGGCGTGACACCTACCTGGCAGATTGATAGTTTGCAAGCAGGTACTACTTACCAGATGAAACTGAGTTATCTGATTATTGGGGCTTTAGATAGTAGACCTTATCTTCGTTTAGATACAACTATTCTCTTTACAACAGCACCAGCACAAGGTTCGAATCCATTGTTGCTTTGGCCAGCAAATAATGCAACTGTTCGTGTTTGTGATAGTACGAATGCATTGTTTAATGCAAACAATGACAATGCACGAATGCTCTCTATAAAGGTATTCAGAAATGATCCAAGACAATTACTACGTGAATACAGCTATCAGCTTTCAGATGCTATGGCCGCAACAAAAACTATTGCTGTACCGGATCTCTTTCAACAGTTGAATGCCTCTGGTCAGTATCTGATAGAAGTAAAAACACAGACTTCTTCAGGTGGGTTAATTGCTCAGCAGTACTTTACGTTATTTACCAGTGGTTGTTCCTCTGCTGCCAGAAAAGTTTTGTCTGAAAATATAGAGTCTTCTTTACATTCTATAGTTTCTCCTAATCCATCTGTAACCGATTTTAAACTTCAGCTACACAGTGGTTACAATAAAGCTATAGTTGAGGTGATTTCTATAGATGGCAGAATCATAAACCAATACAATGCTCAGGGTAATAGTCAGATTCAGATAAACGGTAATGGATTACAGCCTGGAATGTACCTTATCCGGGTAAAAGGTAATGATGGAAAGATTGAACAATTTAAAATCGTGAAACAATAACCCTGATAATTGATTTTGTTCTACGTAAGGACAGATTACCACTAGCCATAGCTTTAGCTGTGGCTAGTGGTGTATATGGGGATACTTTTCGTGATAGAATATTGGTTGTTCAAGTTTTTGAGATGATCTTGCATCCGACAAGTCAGACCAACAAACCAATTACGATATGAAGAATTTCTTACTAATCCTAACTCTATCAGTATACATCTCCTCTCAGGCACAAAAAAACGAATTTCAAACCAAGTTTGAACATACCAAAGGAACAGAAACGGTTACATACCAGGAAGGTATTGAATTTCTGGAAAAGCTGGATCTCGAGTATGACAAGCTCAAACTAGTAACCTATGGCACAACAGACATAGGCAAGCCTCTGCACCTTGCTATATTGGATGGTCAACAAAGTTTTGACCCGGTTGCCATCAGAAAGTCAGGACGAAGTATATTGCTTGTTAACAATGGAATTCATCCTGGAGAGCCTGATGGGGTAGATGCGAGTCTGATGCTGTTGCGTAATCTATTGCAGAATAAAAAACTGCAGCCTTTGATTCAGAATACAGTCATTTGTGTGATTCCTTTTTATAATGTAGATGGTATATTGAACCGTGGCAAATACAGTCGTGCTAATCAGAACGGACCTGCCGAGTATGGATTCAGAGGAAATTCCCGAAATTATGATCTGAATCGGGACTTTATTAAAAATGATACAAAAAACGCACAAACCTTTGTTTCTATCTTCAGAGAGTGGCAACCCGATTTATTTATCGATAACCATGTGAGTAACGGGGCAGACTATCAGTATATAATGACTTACATTGCCCCTCAGAAAAATAAACTAGGAGGAGAGCTGGGGAAGTATCTGGACACCAGATTGGTTCCTGAACTAAAGCGACAAATGAAAGAGGCAAAGTTTGAGATGACTCCATATGTCAATGAATTTGCGATTACTCCTGATTCTGCTGGTATCGCAGGGTTCCTGGAAACTGCCCGTTATTCTACCGGATATACAGCATTATTTCAAACCATAGGGTTCATGCCTGAAACGCATATGTTAAAATCTTTTGCTCAACGTGTGGAAGGTACTTACCAGTTTATGCTGAGTATGTTGACTATGTTACAAACAGCTGGACAAAACATACAGACTTTGAAACAGAAGGATATTGAAAAGATAAAAACACAAACCGATTTTGTGGTGGAGTGGCAACTGGATAAATCTGTTTCTGAAAAGATTGTTTTCAAAGGATATGAGGGTAGAATGATACCCAGCAAGGTTACTACAGGAAAACGGCTATTTTATGACAGAACAAAGCCTTACACAAAAGAGATTCCTTACTACAATACGTTTATACCCAAAACTACTATTCAAAAGCCCCAAGCCTATCTTATTCCACAACAGTGGGAGAGTATTATTACAAGACTGAAAATCAATAAAGTAGAGTTGCAGCAGGTGTCCCGTGATACAAGTGTGGAAGTAGAAGTGTATTACATTGCAGATTACAAGACTTCCGGACGAGCTTTTGAAGGTCATTATCCGCATTCAGACGTGAAACTTCGTAAAGAAAAGCAAACTCTGGTATTTCGGGCTGGAGATTATATAGTCCCTTGCAACCAGACTGCCAATCGGTATATTGTAGAGACTTTGGAGCCACAAGCGACAGATTCATTCTTTAACTGGAATTTTTTTGATAGTATTCTACAGCAAAAGGAGGGATACTCTGATTATGTGTTTGAAGACTTGGCTGAGAAACTACTCAATGAAAAACCTGAACTACGGAAAAAGCTGGAAGATCAAAAGGCTTCAGATGAAAAGTTTCGTAATAATCCGAGAGCACAACTGGATTTTGTATATAAAAATTCTCCTTATTACGAACCATCTCATCTACGTTATCCTGTCTTCCGGATCCTATAAAACAAAAGGAGGAGTCTGACAGACTCCTCCTTTTGTTTTATTATAATAGATTAGTTATTATAGTTTAACCCATTTTTTCAATACCACATCCTGTTGAGAAGATGGATTGGATATTTTCTCAATGCGATAACTAATCGCAGGATTGCTGCTTAAAACAACATTAATAGTTTGAAGAATTCCACCACGGCTAATAGTAAATACTACTTTATCTCCCGCTTTTTTTCTTCCAAGCCACTGTTGTAAATCATCTCCCAGACGGAAGTTGTCAATGGCGATAATCTCATCGTTTACATTTAATCCATACTCATAGGCAGGAGTACCTTTGGATACACCATTGATGGTTAGTTTTCCTGATGAGAATGAAGTTGTAGCTCCCAGAAATGCTGCTTGTGGATTTGATTTGTATTCTCCTAAACGTAATCCTGCATAACCCAGGAATTTATTGTAATCAATTGTTTTGGCATCGTAGATATTGTTTTTGAAGAAATCATCCATGCTGTGTCCTGCTATCTTCTCCACGGTTTGTTGAAACTCTGCATCTGTAAAACCACGTTTCTGTTTTTTATAGTATTCTTCATATAGGAATTTCATCACATCATCGAGTGATTTTTGTCCATTGGTACTATGAATGATTTCCAGATCCAGCATAGGGGCAATTACTCCTCCTTTTGTATAGTAGGAAATAGTTGAGTTGCGAGAGTTTTCATCCGGACGATAATATTTAATCCATGCATCCCAGCTTGACTCTGCTGCTGATTGAACTTTGTTTCCAGGTTGATTTTCTGTGCTACCAATTCCGTTTGCAATGGTTGTTATAAACTGACTTGCATCCATAAAACCTGCGCGATGTGCGATCAGATCTTCATAGTAACTAGTAAATCCTTCTGATACCCACAACATATGTGTGTAGTTCTCATTGTCATAATCAAAAGGTCCTAATACTTGTGGGCGTATACGTTTTACATTCCATAAATGGAAATACTCATGTGCAACCAGAGTTAAGAACCCTACATAGTTATTTTCATAACTCCAGCGAGTAGTTTGCAGAGTAGTTGAATTCAGGTGTTCCAGACCACCACCACCATTTTGCAGATTATGCACAATGAATGTGTAATCTTTATTGGGATTTTCGCCTACTACTTTACCAGCCTCTTCTACAATTTTTTTCATGTCGTCAGCTAGTTTCCCTTCCTCATAGTTGCCAATTCCATACATAGCTACTTTGTGAGGAATACCCAAGGCTGTGAATTCAAATATCTTCTGATTACCAACTTCGATAGGGGAATCAACCAGAATATCATAATTGGGAACTGCCAATGTCCATTTATCTTTTCCGGTAGCAGATAAACCTGTAGAAATCTGAGTCCAGTCTTTGTAGGGTTTAACAGTTACTGTAGAAGGGAGTTCCTGTTGTTTATCAATATACATGAATACGGCTGCTGGTTGTACATAGCCATGAGACGCATCCAGATAAGGTGTACGAACACTTACTTCAAATGCGTATACTTTGTACTCTACAGTGACTTCTTCAGCATTGTTACTATACACTCTCCATGCATTTTTAGATACTTTTTCGCTTTTTAGCGAACTACTCTTCCCACTCACTGCAGTGAACCCTTCTACATTGCGGGCATACTCACGCACCAGGTATGAACCAGGTGTCCAGACTGGTAATTTAAAATCAATAGTAGATTGTTTAAGACCACTAACGGTAATTTTAACTGTAAAGTAGTGGGTGTGAGGTTCATCCATACTCAGGAAATACGATAATTTAGGGGCTGCCTGCAGAATCGTTGAAGAGAGGAGAATAAGGAGTGAAGAGAGAATAAAGCTTTTTTTCATTAGCAACAGGTTTTGGTATATAGAATGTTGGTTAGGTTCGCAAAATAGTAAAAAACGCTGGTATTACTTTGCTGCATTTGTACAGAATAGCCAAATCAGGCAGAATAGAGTGTCTGAAGTGCTTTCTGCAAGTCATTGGGAGTTCCCACATCCAGACAGCTGCCGTCTTCAAACAAGACCCCGCGTACATGGAGACCATTGTCAATAGCAGCTTGCATGATGTCACTGAAAATGATTTCACGGGCATTGCCTGTTTCAAATTCAGGTCGTCTGTGTTCCAGATATGTATGCATAAACTGCGTAAAAGCAGGAGACCAGGCGGCAATTGCCCATACATATTTAAGAGAAGTTTGAGTAGGTTTAATTTCTACTTTAACGATTCGTCCGTCTGTTGCCAGGTCTACAGGGTCCCATTTATGCGGGAATTCAGTTGGGAAAAGCCCCAATACCACATCTGCAGATGTAGATTTTAACTCAGACACTATGTCTTTAAATGCATCTCGTGGAGTAATCAGGATGTCAGGGAAGCCCATTACTATAATACTATTTTGTACAAATGGATAGGCTTGATCCAGTGTGTAAGGCGGACCATAAGGGACATTCATTAACAAATATCCTATATGCATGTTTAACATTGCACCATCTCCATAATAAGCAGGAATGTCCCATTTTCCTTGTCGAATAACGATAAACGCTTTATCAGCACCTCCTGCACGCATATCTTCCAGTAAATAGGTTGCGACAGCTTTGGGACGAAGTCCTCCATCAGAAGTTGGGTATAACCCTAATGGAAATAATTCTTTGCTGCAGGGCAGTGGTGAAATGCGGGTTGCCTTACCTCCCGCAGGAATTAATCCGATAATATCTTGATCCATGCCGAAAATTGCAGGAATTTTAGCGAAAAAAAAAGCTGCCAATAGTAAAACTGGTAGTCTGCAGATAATTGATTTAGTAAACGGGTGGTTGGAGATCAGAGGAATAACATACTGTATAGTTATTCTTCTGATCTCCAGGTTTCGGTGAAGGTGTATTTATATTTGTTATTTTTTATAGAGTTTGTTTGGGTATATGGATAGCTGACAATCAAAGTAGATTTAGTGAGATTATCAATAATACACGATATATTCTCTAATACAAGGCGGGATTCATCTTTATTAACAGACCAGGCTCTATTGTTTACAAGTGCTTTTCCTTGTTTTGTAATTCCTAAAAGATTATCCTTATACTAAATGTAGGTTTGATTTTATGGAAGACATACATTTCATCCCTATTGCATCTATCCATTAACTCAAATAAATTGTGTGTTATCTCTACTCCTTTTGCATTTGTAAATCATATACGATAGAAACTTAATCAATTCTGTTTTTCACCAGACAACCATTTACATGAAAACATTCTCACGCCGAAATTTTCTTCAGGTAATGATGATGAGTGGGGCAGCTTCTACAGTTTTTTCCTCTCATTCACTTCTTGCATGTACAAATCGTATTCAAAAGTCCCGATTGGGAATTGTGTTAGTGGGATTGGGATATTATAGTACAGATTTGCTTGCACCTGCTCTACAATTGACAAAAAAATGTTATCTGGCTGGAATTGTGACCGGAACTCCGGAAAAGGCCGAAAAATGGAAGAAACAGTATAAGATTCCGGATAAGAATATATACAACTATCAGAATTTTGATCAGATAGCCAATAATCCGGATATTGATGTAGTATATGTGGTATTGCCTCCTTCTATGCATGCTGAATATACTATCAGAGCAGCAAAAGCTGGCAAACATGTATTTTGTGAAAAGCCTATGGCAATGACAGTTGCCGAATGTGAATCCATGATTAAAGCTTGTAAGGATAACAAAGTAAAGCTGGCTATCGGGTATCGTTGCCAGCATGATCCGAATACACGTGAATACATGCGCTTTGCTAAAGAAAAAACCTTTGGAAAGGTTCAAATGGTGGCATGTGGAGCTGGATACTTTGATCCGAGAACAGATCACTGGAAACAAAAGAAGGCATTAGGAGGTGGTGTAATGTATGATATGGGAGTGTATGCATTACAGGGTGCCAGATTAGCTACCGGAGAGGAGCCTATAGCTGTAACAGCTCAGCATTTCACTACCAGACCAGAGATTTATAAAGATGTAGATGAAACTACATTATTTCAATTGCAATTTCCAAGTGGTGCTGTTGCTACCTGTCATACTAGTTTTGGTATCAATATGAACTATCTTCAGGCTAACTGTGAGAAAGGTTTTTTCAAGATGGAGCCGTTTTCTGCATATAGTGGAAATCAGGGATCAAGTTCGCAGGGAGTGATTCAATTTCCATTGGCTAACCAACAGGCAAAACAGATGGATGATGATGCAGAAACTATTTTAGCTAATCGAGCTTTTTTAGTACCGGGAGAAGAAGGTTTACGGGATATTAGAGTTGTTGAGGCTATTTATCAGGCTGCCCGTTCCGGAAAACAGGTAAAATTGTAGTGGGTAATAAAATAAAAAAGCCGGATTAGATAATATCCGGCTTCTCTTTTATGAAGTGATTAATTCTTCTTTCTATACACAGGTTTTACTGGACGACCAAGCAGGTATTTTTCAATTCCTTCATCCAATGCCTTCCTATATACTTGTAACGATTCATGAATAATGTCAAGTGTTTGAGCCACATCCTGATCAGAATGGGAGTAACTTACAATCAGTGATGGAGCCAATAAGCCACGTTTCATTGTTTCCTGCAGAAATAGAGTTCTGTAAGGTTGAGAAGGTTGTTTTTGCTGATCTTTGGTATAATACACCAAAGCACAGTCTTTTCCAGAAACGCCAAAGTGTCCTTCAAGGTTTAATTCCTGAACAGATTGTTCAATACCTTTTCTCAACTTTGCTCCCTGTGTGTATAAATGTTGAATAACAGGTTCCTGCTGATATACTTTAATAGTAGCCATTGCTGCTGCTAATGCATGACTTTCTGCTCCATAAGTAGTGGACATTAAGAACACCCTATCTTTATCATGCTGCAAACCACCCAATTGCATGATCTCTTTTTTTCCTACCAAAGCTGATAAGGCAAATCCATTGGCAATGGCTTTACCAAAACTTGCCAGATCAGGCTGGATGTCATACATGGTCTGAGCTCCACCATTGTGCCAGCGGAATCCTGTAATGATTTCATCCAGTATGAATACTGCACCATTATCGTGACAGAGTTTTTTTAATTCTTTAAAATAATGGGGAGCAGGAGGGACATCTTTTTCCGCTTCCAGAATGATACAGGCTATTTGATTAGGATATTGAGCAAATAGATCTTTCAGACTTTGCAGGTCATTGTATTTGAACTTTACAGTCATGTTCTGAATCGCTTTTGGAATACCAGAGTTGACAGCTGTAGTTCCGATAAACCAGCCTTCTACTGAGAAAAACGGATGATCTCCACAGATAGCAATCATATCACGTCCTGTATAGGCCCGAGCTAATAACACTGCTGCTGAAGTTGCATCAGAGCCATTCTTGGCAAACTTAACCATTTCCTGGCCTTTGATTATATCCAGCACCATCTCGGCACACTCCAGTTCGATAGTAGCAGGACGATTAAAATTAATCCCCAGATCCATTGCTTGTTTGGCGGCCTCATTAATAGGGGTAAACGCATGCCCTAATGTAACGGAACGGAGTCCCATAGCATACTCAATAAATTCATTGCCATCCACATCCCAGATATGGCATCCTTTACCTTTGACTATATAAGGCAAAGATGTTTCCGGATACTGATCATCTCCTTTGGCATAGGTATGACTACCACCAGGTATAATTTCGTTAAAGCGTTTTTGTAATGCGTTTGATTGTACAAAGCTGCCAATTTCAGTAACGGTGTGATTCATAGGGTGTATAGATTTTGTATGAAACATGAAAAGGGATTAGACCGGCGTATTCAACTATATAATTATGGAGGCTAGCTTCTGGAATTTTATAATTAATAATAAAAAACGGCAATATGTAAACTTCTAATTTATCTTACATAGGTTTGTATAAATAACTAATAAAATGAGTGTGTAGAAGTTATATACAGAGACACAGCGCTTTATGAATTCCAAGAATCAAGTATTTCGATTTTGTACAATAAATTTTGCACAAAAAAAGGCGTTTGCAATATAACAAACACCTTTTTAAGATTGTATTTTATGTTATATCAGGAACCCTTGTTTACAAGGACCATTTGAGTTTTATCTGCTTTTACGATTTTCTTTCTAAAATCTACCCACTCATTATAGGCACTAGCCGGATATTTACCCCGATTAACAGTCACACTGCGTATATAGGTAATTTCCCCTTCTTTGGTTTGTAAAGAAGACTGATATGTACCAAATTTCGATTCTATTTTTATTGTTTCCGGTACAAACTCTATCCCATAGCCTTTAGGCAATTGATAGATAACTGTGTCTATGTCTTGATAGGCCATGCGAAGTACAATCTCATTCTTTCTGTTTTCTGTTTTAGGTGGAATATAAGAAGATGCATTCATGACATTGGGAGTGATGAACATGCGTGTACCACTTTTAGATCCACATTTACGTACTGTCAATGATAGTTTTTCCGTAACAGATGGGATACGAGCTTTTTTCTCTGTCAAAGAAAATTGATTGATCTCGTAGCTAGGTACATTAATCTTCTTATAAAGAGCTTTTTTTTGTTCTTCTTGATTTTTAGTATTGAGGATATAGCTAAGGTCTTCCTGTTGTTCTCCATAATAGGTAGATAATGCTTCCACATTTGCATCTCCATTAACATCAAGATTAATCAGAACTTTTCTGCTTGCAAGATTATCTTTAGCTGTATACTGTGTGGTTTTTACCAGTTTTCCACCATCAGGAGTAATTAAAAGAGCATGTCTATTACCTGTAAAACTACCTTGATAACCAAATGGATTTGTTTGACTGGTACATTCCAGCCAGATTGTATCTTTTTCAACAGGAACACATAATATAGCATGATTAAAGTTAACACGGGATGAGAAATCAATCAGTAAATCTGATTGTGTAGGGCCAGCACCAATAATTGTATAATAGGATTCAATACCAATTGCTTTAAGCATTGCTTTGGTATAATTTGACAATGCCTTACAATCTCCATAACCATTTTGGGCTACTGTTTTAGCATCAAAAGGCTGCCAGCCACCAATTCCCATCTGAATACTCACATAGCGTGTATTGGCTTGCAGGTATTCGTAAACCTTTTTTATCTTGTCTATTTTATTCGTTTCTTTAGCTGTAATTTGAGTAATCTGCTGTTTTACATTCTCAGGAAGTTCGTCTCTGCCAGCAAGTAATGTACTTTGGAAACGTCCTAAGTTTTCCCAGGAAGTCATATTGCCTTTATAACCTGATACTTCAAAGTCAGAAGGTGAGAGATATACTCCAGAGATGATTTCATTATTAGAGGGTGCATTGGGCTCATCTGTAAGTGCAGGAAGATTTTCTAGTGTCCATTTATAGGTAGAAACTTCTCCTGTTGTCTGTACTTGTGCAGGGCTGCTCATTTTTTGCTCTTTGTATCGTAATGTGATATTCTTAGGGCATAAAACAGTCAGAGTTGCTTTTTCAAGTGAGACATCTTCATCATTTTGAGGGAACCATTGAGGATAATACATTAAATTGGTTGTAACTACCTCAGAGGTAAATTCTACTGTATAAGGATATTGTGCATAGGTAAAAGATGCTATCTTGAATTTCATATCCGTATATAGTGAAAACCCATCTGCTGCACTGATATCACGAATATCCGTTTTTTTTAAGGTTTTTACTTTACTACCCAATGCATCATAGAGTATACCGTCAAATTCAGTAATTCGATTCATCTTGTCATAATACTGAAAATTACGTGCCATGGCTTCGCCTTGCTCATCCAGAATAGTGATTACATAATGTGTTCTTTCAACAGCTTCGCCAACAGACTTGATTGTGAAGATCGTCTCATGAAGACGAATTACTGCATGAGCATCTTTCTTAAGGGTCTCAGAGATGGTACTCACAGGATATATTATCTCTGCATAACTCTGATACATACCTAAAAATACGAGGGTGATCAATAGGAGGTGTCTTTTCATTGTACTATTTTCTTTGATTAAATTTTCTTCAATACAATCTGCTCTGCATGTTTGCTTACAATCTGAGCATACAACTCTCTGAGTGCGCCATATTCATCTGCATAGAATATAGGTTTTCTTATCGAGATTTTGCTACTTACCTGAATTGTATTTCCGTTAACAGCAACCATAAATGAAAAGCGTCCTGCATTTTCAGGTAGTGACATTATGGCATTTTTAGGCATTTCCTCCACTTTAAAACCTTCAGGAACAGTAATAGTTGCTACATATGTTCTATCCATTGCAGTTGCAAAGTCCACTGGAAATTTTCTTTCCTGATGTTTAAATGGATTATCAGTCAGAGCTTCACTAAGTAGTGGTTTTAAATAGATAATATTCCCAGCTTTTTGACTGGCATCTCCCATTGTTAATTCATATTTTTCACTGAATGCTTCTGTATATTTATCTAAGTTGATAAGATCAATTTTAGATATTTGCCAGGTTGGATGCTCTTTTTTTAGATTTTCAGTATGCTTATCTTTCCCAACAGCAATTATCTCTTTGCGGTGTGTCCATGCATCATAGCCAGCTAATGATTTCTCTATCTTTCCACTCAACTCACCGTCTTCATTGATTGCCATTTGAACATTAATAAGCTGTGATGCTCTTTCTTTAGGATCTAGGACAATCCAATCTCCACCTGTTGCATCTATAAGCCTCCCTATACCATTCAAACATCTGGTAGGTAGCATTCCTGGAGATATATGTTCATCTGTAGCATCTAGCAAAATTGTATTTTCTCCAATTTTTACATGTGCTATTACATAATTAAACTTAGTTGTTGTTGCATAAAATGGAAGCACTTTTCCATTTTCCCTGGTGCTAAGTAAAACGGGTTTAGCATCTAAACCAATTTCTTTTAGCATAGCAATCAACAACAGATTAATATCAGCCGTGGTACCACTATGAGTTTCATACGCTTTTTTAGTTGCATCACTATACACTTCTTCTACCTCATTCCATTTGATAGATTTTCGTACAAAGTCGTAGCTAGCAATGGCTTGGGCTAAAGGTTCTTTATTTTCACTCTTGATTTTAGTGATAAATTCTTTTATAAACCCGGTTTTTTTGATTTGTCCTCCAAAGCTTTCATCTGTCAACATATTTTCACATATGGTGGTCCAATTGTTAGAGAATGATTTATAGGATATACCAGGAACCGAAATATTTGATAACTCAAACTCTATTTTGGAAACATAATCATCTATAGTGGTTATATATGGCTCTTCTTTGAGAGCGGGAACATCCTTGAATACCCAGCGATAGTTTTTCCCTGATACATTTGTTGTACCAAAAGACACATTTGCTGGTTCTATCTTTGAAATGTGTGGGGCTTCGTAACCAGACATTTGTAATTTATAAGACAAATATTCAGGAATGGATGCCCGATATTCACTCCAAATTACAGGAATTTCTTTTTGGAAGGTCCAATTATGAAATTCATACCAAAAGTCAGAAATTGTTGTATAGGTATATTCAATTACAGAGCCTTCCTTAACATTGGGTAGTGTAAATTTCTGGAAATATATATTCTTGCTTTTCTTTTCTGTAAAGACAGCCTCTTTATTCATTTTCTCTTTTATGATTTGGCCGTTTTGTAAGTTATAGGTAATTCCTTTCAGATCTGTAATTCTTAACTCTGCTCCTGTGTTTTTCAGGAATGGTATTATACCATCTGCCCAACTATATCCTGATTTCTTTAAGATCTTGATTCTTACAGTTCGCTCAAATTGAATTTGTAGATTAGTATTAAAATAAGCTTTCCCATAGTCGCACAATACAACAGCATCTGCACTGGTATCTTTATCATACGATTTCATTTGAAGATCTGCCAGCTCTACCTTCCCAAATTTTATAGGATCAGCCTGTGAAAATGCCTGATGAATTGAGAAAATTGAAATTGCAACATACCAAAGGCATTGAACAAAAAAACGGTGTTTCATAAATTATTGATTGAAGTTTAAATGTACGAGTGGGTGGTGTAGAAGTTCGTTATACAATTGCTCAAAGCAATTATCTGTAAGGATTGAAAGTAGAAAACTTACATTAATAATTAATCCAATAGAAAGTGAACATAGTAACCTGCAAAATTTATTAAAATAATTTACATTTTCAATATGTATTTATTTTGCAGAGTAAAGTTTTACATTTTTTATTGATGAAGCTGGAAGCAGAATTAAAAAGGTCTTTACGTAAATATTTGGCTAAAATCCTGAGTTGAGCTTGTAGATAGAATAGTGTATGGTTCTTTTTAGTACTTTTATAAAGTGAGTAATTTTATTTATCCTTTTGCTTGTTTTGTCTTTATGTTATTCAGATATATAGTCCTGTACTTTTTTTGTTGTCAATTTTTTATTGGTATTGAGGGCTTCTCTCAGCAAAAAAAATATTTTATAGAATTTACAGACAAGAAAAATTCACCGTATTCTCTTTCAAAGCCTTCGGAATTTCTTAGTCAGAGGTCTATTGATCGAAGAGAACGTCAGAACATTGTGTTATCAGAACGGGACCTTCCTGTTAATCCTGCTTATATACAGCAGATACGTCAACTAGGAGCTGTAATCTGGTATCCTTCCAGGTGGATGAATGGCGTATTACTGGAAGCAGATCCAACAACTTTGGATCAGATAACAAAATTGGCATTTGTAAAGCCTGTTACAGATCAAAACCGCTTGAATACTCGTTTGGTTTTACCGGAAAACTATGATAGAAAAATGCAAGCGACAAAACAAACTGCTACCATAGATTATGGAAGTGCAACTCGTCAGAATAGAATGCTAGGTATTGATAAAATGCATGAAGCTGGGTTTACAGGAAAAGATATACACATTGCAGTAATGGATGGAGGATTTTATCAGGCAAATGCAATGAATGTATTTGAACCTTTGTATGAGAATCGGCAACTATTGGGTACATATGATTTTGTTAGAAAGCAGGCGAATGTGTATGACCGGAGTAGCCATGGTTCAGAAGTATTATCAGTAATAGCCGCCAATAGTCCAGGAATGATGGTCGGGCCTGCCTATGATGCTTCATTCTGGTTGCTTAGAACAGAAAATGAAGATAGTGAGTATAGGATCGAGGAAGTAAATTGGTTGATTGCAGCCGAATTTGCAGATAGTGTAGGCGTCGATATTATTAATACATCCTTGGGCTATAACTATTTTGATGATGCTTCCATGGATTATCTTCCTGAACAGATGGATGGCAAAACAGCGTTAATCACCCGTGCTGCAAATATGGCAGCTGCCACTGGAATGCTGGTTGTTGTAAGTGCTGGTAATGAAGGCTCATCCTGGTGGAGAACTTTATCTGCTCCGGCAGATGCTGATTCTGTCTTGGCAGTAGCTGCTGTGGATAATTCGGAGTTGCGTGCTTCTTTCAGTTCGATAGGAAAAATAATAGGGGGGAGTACTATCAAACCCAATGTAGCAGCTCAAGGAGTCGGTACAGTGGTGATGACACCTTCAAACTCTCTTGGTACTGATAATGGAACTTCACTGGCAACACCACTCATTACAGGACTGGCTGCAGGATTATGGCAAGCATTTCCTGATCTGACTAATATGCAATTGCTGGATTTTATTCAGCGCTCGGGAAGCCAGGCAGAACGACCAGATACATTGTTAGGTTATGGAGTTCCAGATTTTACTATTGTCTCAGAATTAATCCGAAAAGAAACCGACCCTAATGCACCTATCGGATATTTATCTCCTAATCCCGTTACTTCAAATGAAGTTATGCTGAGAGTAAATATAACTCATCTGGGTAAGCCAGTAATTATCGAGTTTTTTGATATACAGGGGCGAAAGGTTTATGCGCACACAATTTCTAGCCCAATACCCGAAAATATAGTACGAATCTCTCCTGATATATTTAGAATGGGGTTGTATATCGTGAAAATATATAATTCAGACAGTCAGGTAATTACTCGCTTAGTTAGACTGTAATTGCAACTTTACCCCTTCTTTTTCGTAGCAATGGCAGTAACTAACCGCTGTTATTTTATGAAAAAACTAGTATGGACAATTGGGCTGTTTACTCTCTTTACAATTAATACTATATGTGGTCAGACAGGTCGTGGTGCTGCAATGGCAGGAGGTGGCCTTAGGCTTTTCTTTCCAAGAAATTCTGATAATTTCACTATGGAGTTCAATCCCAGAATTGGCTTTTTTGTAGCCAATAATGTGGCAATTGGAGGTATATTACCTGTGACAATCAATCGTACTGGAAATACCCGTATCTCTTCTATTGGACTTAAACCTTTTGGGCGTTTTTATCTGGGAGGATCTCAACTAAAATTGTTTTTAGAAGGACGATTCGGACTGGAGCATTTCACTGCAAGAGATGTTCCTACAGATCGTCGAATCAATCAGTATGATGATCTTTCTGTAGGATTTGGAGCGGGATTAGCTGCTTTCCTTAATAAACATGTTGCCCTGGAACCACAGGTAAGCTATGATGTATACAATCGGAATACTGCACAATATGCGGGTGTAACAGTTTCTGTCGCTTTACAAGTATACTTCCCATAGTGACAATTATAGAGAATAATCTCTTTCCTGATGTCAGTTGGGTTAGTCTATACTTTCTATGTAAATGTCTGCACTATTGTAGGGTATGTCTATTCTTAAAAGCATCAATCATTTTGAGTGTTATTTTTAGGATATAAGTAATGTCTCTTCTATAACACCTACTGATATGATAACAAAACGATGTTTCCAATTTCTTTTAGTCCCATTCTTTTTCATGAATATTATGGTTGGCTTTGCACAGGCACCAGGAGGGTTTGGCCCTCCTCCGGATATGGAGATGAACCAGCCTCCAACGCCAACAGAAATGGCTGAACAGGAAAGTAAATGGATGAAAAAGAAACTGAACCTAAGCAAGGAGCAGTATGAAAAAGTAAATGCCTTAAACCTGATTTATGCTACTATCCGTTCTGAAAAAATGTCAGCACGAATGGGGCAGGCGCAATCTCAATCAAGAGAAATGCCTTCACAGGAGGCAATGCAAAAAATAAGAGAAGAAGACCAGAAGTTAGAGCAGGAAAAAGAGGCAACGCTGAAGGGTGTTTTTACAGCAGAGCAATGGGAAACCTATCAGAAGAAAAAGAAAAATATGCCTCAGGATATGGGAATGGCGCCTCCTGCTGGTATAATGCCAGGTAATCCATAATACGAAAACTCCCAAGGTAGTACAAAACTTACCTTGGGAGTAGTCATTAACAGATCTATTTTTAGCTTATGTTACTTTAAATCAAAGAGATTAGCTACCCCTGGTGTCCGATGTGTGGTAAATCCTTCTCCGTATAGTACGCCTATTCTATGTCCAAATTCTATTGCTCTGGCTTTCTGAAAATCCAGAAACTCAGGTTTGGAAATATGTGTAATAGGCTCGCTACTTGAAGGATTAAAAAATTGAGTGCCAAATGCTTTTATAGAAGCTTCTTTTTTATCCCAGTAGGGGGTAATATCAACAATGATATCCGGTTCAATATACGTATCCTGAATAACGTGGTAAACAACCTTTGGGCGCCATGCCGATTGAGAAATACCATTGTCAACTGTTTCGACTTTGGCTAATCCAGACAGAAAGCAACTATCTCGTACTAGTTGTGCTGCTCTTCCATGATCACAATGTCTATCTGTAATAGCATTGGTAAGTACAATTTCTGGTTGATATTTCCGTATAGCTCGAATAACTTCTAGTTGATATTCTTTGGTATTTTCAAAAAAGCCGTCTGGTAATCCCAGATTTTCTCGTACATCCAGTTGCAGAATAGCTGCAGATGCTGCTGCTTCTTGTTTGCGTATTTCCGGGGTACCCCGAGTTCCTAGCTCGCCTCTGGTCAAGTCTACAATACCTATTTTTTTGCCTAAGGCTGCATGAGCTAATAACGTTCCGGAACAGGCAAGTTCTGCATCATCGGGATGAGCTACTATTGCCAGAATATCAATTTTCATAAAGTAATCTACTTGCGCTTCTTATATTTTCCTGGGATGTTATGTCTTTATCGTACTCTTAATCGCTGCCCTGCTCGTATTGTTTTGCTCCGCAGTCGGTTTAGTTTCATTAGTTTGGAGACGGTTGTTCCATGACGACTTGCTATTCCCCCCAATGTATCTCCTCTTCGCACTCTGTAGTAAACAAGCCTCCTTACCATTGCTGACTTTTTCTGACCTATATAAGAGAAATGCTGAGGCAGTAAATAAAAATATTGCTGTCTCAATTTTTCTCCCAGATAATCATATAATGCATCAGAATTAAATGCGTTTCCCTGATAGCGTACTTCATAGTGAAGATGAGGGCCAGAACTTCTTCCTGTACTTCCTCCCAGACCAATTATATCTCCTGCTTTGACTAACTGACCTACTTCTACCAATTGTTTACTCATGTGACCGTAAAGGGTCTCTAATCCATTGTAATGACGCAATAAGACGAAGTACCCCCAACCACCTGCTTCATAACGTACAATTCGTACAATGCCATCAAATGCAGCCCGGATCGTATCACCTGTATTTAAGTCCAGATCCGTCCCATAATGCCATCTATACCCTCTGGATCCAAAGTTCGAATTGACTTTTGTATGAGTGAGTGGTAATGCCCAGAGCTGGTTCTGTGCTTCGTCATACAATTGTATCTCTACGCTATCATCAAAATCTTTTGGATCAATGCCATAAGGATCTACATTTCGGGAATCCCAGACGGAATAGTATTCTGCTATTTTAATCCATGAGGAATCTACCCGTACTTCTTCCGTCACTTCTACTACACTCAATTCACCTTCATCTATATCTGTGGTATCCTCACTGACTACAGTCGGCCTGCGTTGTGGGTCAAAGCCAGGATGGTGTTTAGCTGGAGCTTCCTGGATTTCAGAAGGGATATCTTTTACTGTATCTTTTTTTTCTGTGGGCGCTTTCTTGTTGAGAGGTTTGGTAAACTTATCACCTTCTTGTGCCAATGCCCACGAAATACAGAATAGAGTAAAAAGAAAACTAATGAAAAAACGCATGATATATAGAAGCAGCTTGTAAATATAGCAAGCTGAGCTTGTTTCAATGAATGAATAGTGAACCTGCTAAAAACGAAAAAAGAATCGCAATAGTATTTTATACTTAACAAATTAATTAGCTCCTTTAGACATATAGTCTCAAAGAATATACTTTATTTCCTGACTGTAATACAGTAATAGTATGATTTTCTAATCATACTATTACAAACCTTTTGAAACAAGGTAACGTTCCGCATCCAGTGCTGCCATACAGCCCGTTCCCGCAGCCGTAACAGCCTGTCTGTATATATTATCTTGTACATCCCCACAGGCAAATACACCTTCTATATTAGTACGTGTACTTCCTTTCTCCGTAATGATATACCCACTCTCATCCATTTCCAAATAAGGCTTGAATATATCAGAGTTGGGTTGATGTCCTATTGCTACAAAAAAGCCCTTAATAGCTATATCTTTCAGTTCTCCGGTTTTTACATTCTTAACGCGAACCGCTTCGACTGCATGTTCTCCTAAAATCTCCTCCGTTTCTGTATTCCATAAGATTTCAATATTGGGAGTGTTTTTAACTTTCTCCTGCATGATTACAGATGCCCGCATTTGATCTTTGCGAATCAGCATATACACTTTACTACAGATTTTAGCCAAATAAGTAGCTTCTTCACAGGCAGTATCTCCTGCTCCAATAATAGCTACATCCAGTCCCCGGTAAAAGAAGCCATCACATACAGCACAAGCAGAGACTCCAAAGCCATTTAATCTTTTTTCAGAAGGGAGTCCCAACCATTTAGCGGATGCTCCTGTCGAAATAATAATAGTTTCTGCTTCTAGGGTATGCGTATCATCTATAATGACCTTTCTTGTGCTATTAGAAAAGTCAACACTTGTAGCGAGGCCAAAACGAATATCTGTTCCAAAACGAGCAGCTTGTTTCTGAAAATCATCCATCATTGTTGGACCCATGATTCCATCCGGATAACCTGGGAAGTTTTCGACATCATTGGTAATCATCAATTGTCCACCAGGCTGCAGTCCTTGATATAATACCGGTTTAAGACCAGCACGGGCAGCATAAATGGCGGCTGTATATCCGGCAGGGCCGGAGCCTATAATCAGGCATTGTACTTTTTCAATAGTAGTATTATCCATAAGTGTAAATGACTGTTTTTGTTAATTCGATAACAAAAACGAGCACCAAAGTTGCATAAAACAGAGGAGATGTGCAAAAATAGTATCTCTATAAAACAGAAAACCTCCAATATGGAGGTTTTCTGTTTTATGTAAGAGTGACAGTAGGGTTGATTTTCAATCTGCTACTGTGCTTTTTAACCCAGATATGGTTTCAATGCTTTGCTGCGTGATGTATGACGCAAACGACGAATTGCTTTTTCTTTAATCTGACGTACACGTTCCCGCGTTAAATTAAATTTCTCACCAATTTCTTCCAGTGTCATAGAATGCTCACCATTTAATCCAAAGTAAAGTGTAATTACATCCGCTTCACGTTGAGTTAGAGTAGATAAAGCTCTTTGTACTTCTCGACGTAATGAATCATTAATCAAACCTGCATCTGGAGTATCTTCACTATCGTTTTCCAGAACATCTAATAGGCTATTTTCTTCACCTTGTACAAATGGCGCATCCATGGATACATGGCGACCACTTATCTTCAGTGTATCAATAACTTCATTGGTTGGTACTTCCAATACTTCAGCTAATTCTTCTGGTGAAGGTTCACGTTCGTATTTCTGTTCTAATTCAGAGAATGTTTTAGATATCTTATTTAAAGAACCTACACGATTTAATGGTAAACGAACAATCCGTGATTGTTCTGCAAGTGCCTGTAAAATAGACTGTCGTATCCACCATACGGCATACGAAATAAATTTAAAACCACGGGTTTCATCGAAACGTTGTGCTGCCTTAATAAGGCCCAGGTTTCCTTCATTAATCAAATCGCCTAGTGATAAGCCTTGATTCTGGTATTGTTTTGCTACTGAAACTACGAAACGTAAGTTGGCTTTCGTAAGTTTTTCTAAGGCTAATTGATCGCCTTCCCGAATACGTTTTGCCAATTCAACTTCCTCGTCTGGGGTAAGCAAATCCACTTTACCAATCTCTTGTAGATATTTATCCAAAGATTGGCTTTCGCGGTTTGTAATTTGCTTGCTAATTTTTAGCTGTCTCATTCTGAAATTGTATATTTTTAAGTAGCCTGCGTTAAATTACCTGATTTTTAAACGTCTGACCTAAGCCAAAAGTTCCGTTTTTAGTAGTATTTATTTTGAGGGTATATGTATGATTTACAATCAATATACATCCTTATTTGATTAGTATGGAATCCTTTTATAAGGAAACACAAAATAAAATATATTTACAGACTATAGAACTAGAACTTCTTAACCAAAAGAACTTTCAACTATTTTCTGATGATCATATTATCACTCTACATTCATCTATATACTAAGAAAAAACAGTATTGCATAATTTCTTAGTATATAAATAAAAACAGGCATTCTGTGTTGCTATTTAAAGAAAATATTTTGTGTCTCCATTATACTAAAATTTTTTATGACTGAGCTGGCTTTCCTTCAGGTTTTGGTAACAAAACTTTTCGGGACAAACGATATTTACCCGTTTTTTTATCAATCTCTACCAACTTAACTTTCACTTCTTCGCCAACTTCCATTACGCCTTCCATTGATTCCAGTCGATCCCATTTAATTTCAGATATATGCAACAGGCCATCTTTACCAGGTAAAAATTCAACAAATGCGCCGAATGGCATAATAGTTTTTACCTTTCCATCATATACTTCTCCGATTTCAGGAACTGCAACAATACCTTTTACACGACTAACCGCTTTTTTCATCGACTCGTCATTTGTTGCGAAGATATTAACGTAGCCGGCATTGTCTTTTTCTTCAATAACTACGGTCGCTCCTGATTCTTTTTGAATTTCCTGTACTACCTTACCTCCTGGTCCAATAACTGCACCTATCTGGTTTTGCTCGATTCTGATAGTTACAGAACGAGGTGCGTGTGGTTTCATTTCCGGACGAGGCTCGCTAATAACTTGATTCATTATTCCGAGAATATGTAACCGCCCTTTTTTCGCCTGAGACAGCGCCTGAGCTAAAACTTCATAAGAAAGTCCGTCTACTTTGATATCCATCTGACAAGCGGTGATCCCTTCTGCTGTGCCAGTTACTTTAAAGTCCATATCTCCCAGGTGGTCTTCATCTCCCAGAATATCAGAAAGTACAGTATATTTTCCTGTCTTGCTATCAGAGATCATACCCATTGCAATACCAGAAACAGGCCCTTTGATTTTTACACCTGCATCCATAAGAGCTAAACTACCAGCACATACTGTAGCCATTGAGGATGATCCATTCGATTCCAGAATATCAGAAACAACACGTATAGTATATGGGTTTTCATCATCTGGAGGCAACACCTGCTTTAATGCACGGAATGCAAGATTACCATGTCCAACTTCACGTCGTCCCGGTGCTCTGTTAGGTTTTACTTCACCAGTAGAGAAACCAGGGAAGTTATAGTGTAACATGAATTTCTGGTAACCAGACAACATTACACTATCAATAATTTGTTCATCTAATTTAGTTCCAAGTGTTACTGTTGTCAGAGATTGTGTTTCTCCACGTGTAAAGACAGATGAACCATGAGGGGAGGGAAGATAATCAACTTCGCACCAGATAGGACGAATTTCGTCAGGTTTACGACCATCCAGACGCTTGTTTTCGTTTAATGCCAGATTTCGGGCTGCATCTTTCTCGATATCGTGATAATATTTTCCAACTAACGCCAGATCAATAGTATGATCTTCAGGTAAAGAAGCAATATACTCATCCTTTATGGCTTTAAATGCGTCACTTCTACCATGTTTGTTTGCATTACCTGACTGAGCCACTGCATACACTTTATCATACAATAACTCATAAAGTTTAGCTTTGAGTTCAGGATCATTTACCTCATGAGAGTATGTGCGTTTTTCAGTCTTGCCAACTTCTGCTTCCAGTTCTTTCTGAGCCTGAATTTGTATTCTAATAGCATCATGAGCTACCTTTAAGCCTTCCAGAATTTCTTCTTCCGACACCTCTTCACATGATCCTTCTACCATTAAAATATCTCTTGCCGAAGCCGCTACTATCAGATCCATACGAGCGTTCTTTAACTGAGTGCTGGTTGGATTGATTAAATATTGGCCATCAACCTTGGCTACCCGTACTTCGGAAATAGGACCATTGAAAGGAATATCTGATACGGCTAGTGCTGCAGATGCTGCCAGACCAGCCAAAGCATCAGGTTGTACTTCAGAATCTGCAGAAATTAAAAATATATTTATTTGGACATCTGCATGAAAGTCATCCGGAAACATTGGCCGGATTGCCCGGTCTACTAGACGGCTGATTAAGATTTCATTGTCAGATAATTTTCCTTCACGACGTAAGAAACCACCAGGAATTTTACCTGCTGAGGCAAACTTTTCTTGATAATCAACAGAAAGGGGTAAAAAATCAACGCCAGCCTTTGCTTCCTGATTAGCAACAACGGTTGCTAGTAACATGGTGTTACCTTGTCGTACAACGACTGAACCATCAGCTTGTTTTGCGAGTTTACCAGTTTCTATTGTTATTTTTTGCCCGTTGGGCATTTCAAATGTCTTGGTGATTACGTTGGGATACATATGCATTATCAAATCAAAATTCAAAATATTTGCAACTATTGTGTGTATAAATACTGAAACTAATCATAACTTCCTATTATTGAGAAAAGTAGATTGTTCCTTCATTATATTTTATAAAAAAATCTGCCATTGAAAGGCAGGTTTGGAGTGGCACCGATGGGAGAGAGACAATCAAGTCGGTGAGATATTAACTATTTTATTGATATTATTCCGCTTTAAATTTTATGGCTGCTTCTGTTGTGTCTGGACATAGACTAACCATTGATTTCCCAATAGCAAAAGAACGAAAAAAGGGAACTGCCCTTTGGTAAGTTCCCTTTGATGGCTTATTTTCTTATATTTAGCTCACCAATGATAGCACGATATCTTTCGATATCTACTTTTTGAAGATAATCTAATAATCTTCTTCTTTTACCAACCAATTTCAATAAACCCAGACGAGTATCGTAGTCTTTTTTGTGAGTCTTCAGGTGCTCGGTCAGGTGATTGATACGATAAGTAAACAGTGCGATTTGTGCTTCTGGAGAACCGGTGTCAGTTGTCTTCTTCGCTTGTCCGTACTGCGCAAACAGTTCTTGTTTTTTTTCTAAAGTTAAATACATTTTGTTTTTGCTTAAAATACTTATAATTTTTTAACAAAGAATGCCTATGCCAAAACAGACGGCAAAGATAGGAATATCGTAATGTAAATACAAAGGATAATACAAAATAATTTATAAGAAAAAAGCCTATAATTGAGGAACCTCTTCATTTTTTGCCTCTGCTTTTGGTTGAGGCAGAGATGATTTGTTTGTTTTTTTGAAACGTGAGATAAATTTGTTAAACGCAATTTTGTAGACATCTGCATCGAATAGCCTCGAGTCATTGCGTGCTTGTCTCAGGAAAAACAAACCAATCATAAATAGAACAAAGTCTGCCAGCCATGCTCCATATACTATTTCCATCACACCTTCCCGTGCCCATTTTTCACCCATTAGTGTTAATACGTAAAATAAAATAAAGAACCCAATAGAAACAAGAACAGGAACTCCTAAACCTCCTTTTCGAATGATTGATCCTAAAGGAGCACCAATAAGAAACATTGCCAGACACGCTACCGATTGTGTAAAACGGCGATGCCGTTCGATCGCAAAAATCCTGTATTCTTTTAGTGCGCTTTCTTGTTGGTATTTCCCTCCATCCAGATTGCTTTTTACATTACGTGCCTGATTAATAGCTGTTTCAATAATACTTACCTTTTTATAAGGTGGGTCTTGCAGATGGGCACGCTCTGTTGAATCCGCCCAATTGTTAGATCCATTTGTTATTTTTATCTTTTGAGCAACATTTGAATTGATTTGTTTTAAATGATGATAATAATATTGAGAAACTCCTGTCTCTGTATTATGAATTTCTTTTTCGAGTTTTTTATTCAAAGAATCTGCGGATTCCCGTAGTTCTGTGAAGTTTTTCATCAAGCGATCATACTTGAACAAGGAGGTAGGTGTTGTGTCCATTTCAAACGATGCCAAACTAAAGACCATCTTGGTTCGTTTGAAGACATTGCGTATAAACTGTGCTTTTTGATCACGTCGATTGCTGGCTCCCTGATCATCATAAATTGTACCATTGAACAACTCAAAAACAAGATACTTGCCATTCATCATATTGTACATTTGTGCTGAATCTGCAAGAATTAAACGCGAGTTTCCATGTCCTTGACTATGATCATAAATCATAAGTCCTTTCATGCTTTTACCATCTGGAAATTTCTTATTGGCTTTTATACTTACTCCTTCTAATCCACTATAGAAAATCCCTTCTTTGATAGATAGAGAGGGCTTCTTTTGTCGTATATCGTATAACAGGCTATAGGCTCTGAGATTGGCTTTGGGTACAATGTTATTGTTAAACCAGAACGCGAATAAAGTTAATCCTACTGCAAAAATAAATACAGGTTGTAAGGCACGTAGCAAAGAAATACCTGAACTTTTAATAGCTGTTAACTCATTATATTCACCCAGGTTTCCAAAAGCAATCAACGAGGAAAGGAGAATCGAAAGAGGAAAGGCAACTGTTGAAGTGTTAATGCTGAAATAAAAGAGAAGTTTTATATAAACAAGAAACGACAATCCCTTGCCTACAATCTCATCAAAATACTTGACTAACGTCTGAGTTACAAATATAAAAACAACTACAGCAAAGGTAAGTACAAAAGGACCCAGAAACGCTTTTAATACCAAAATGTGTATCTTCTTCATAACTACTATGCTTTTACTGTTCTGCAGGATTTTAGACGGGATAGTTTTTACACAGGAAATAGTTTTTAGAGTTTCCTCAAAAACTGTACCTGAGTTTGAAAAGCAAAATAATATCTAATGATTTGTAAAAACTATACTTCGCACGTCATTATTTAGTAACCGAACAATAAAAGATTGGAAAATCAACTACTATTTAGCCTCCCACAGTTTCTTTTAATGAGGCTATCAGATTTTCCCAAAGCTCCTGAAGATCTTCTTCCTCAGCCATCTCTGAATAGTCTGTGATCTTTACAAAGGATGATTGAGTCAATTCATTCTGATCAAATTTAAACTCAATGTAGTTAGGGTCTGTAGATTCTTTTCCATCATCATCCAAAAACTCAAACTTAACATAACGGTTTAAACGTTGGGCAGCAATTTTTGCGTAATGAGGGCGATTGTCCCACTGAAAGCTGAATACTTTTTCACCATCTATGGAAACATCATCAGCAAACCATTGAGCCAAACCGGCAGGGGTAGTAAAGTAGGAAAAAAGCATTTTGGGAGATGCCTTCATTTCATACTCAACTGAGAATTTAAATTTCTCCATTTGTAAAAGGTTTAGTGCCAGGTATTATTGCAAATATTGAAAAAAAAATTTGTAAATTAAAATAAAAACTTCATACCTTTGTGACCCAATTCGGCGAGGTAGCTCAGTTGGTTAGAGCACAGGATTCATAACCCTGAGGCCACGGGTTCAACTCCCGTCCTCGCTACTAGATTTAGTAAGCCCTTTATGCAACAGCATGAAGGGCTTTTTTTATTTCATTTCCGGCAAGTTGCTAAAATTATTTCATTATGCTATGTTTTCATAACTTATTTCATTGTTGAATTCAGTAGCAGGGTTAGTGTGTCTTTTGTAACTAAGTGAATTTCTGCATCGTATAGGACAAACTGTATGGGTGTAATCTAAAAGCATTACCTTTGTTTTTCCTTGAATAAGATTTTTTGTCAGTTTTGCTTCTTTGAAGAATGCATTCGCATGAGATTTGTTTATAACTAAAATTATGTATCATTAATTATTTTCTATTATATGATAAGAATAAACATCCGGAGAGTTGCTCAACCTATCATTTTGGCAGCTTTACTTAGTGGCTCTGGGTTTGCACAATCAGCAGATACCCCAAAAAAAGCTCCTGAGAACTGGTTCAATCTGGATCCTACTGCAGATAAGGTATATGGTGTAAGTACAGAAAAAGTATATCAGGAACTTTTGAAAGGGCGTAAAGCAAAGCCCGTGATTGTTGCTGTAATTGATGGGGGAGTGGATATAAACCATGAGGATTTAAAATCGGTAATCTGGACAAATCCTAAAGAAATACCAAACAATGGAAAAGATGATGACAAAAATGGCTATATAGATGATGTATACGGATGGGATTTCATTGGAGGGAAAGACAGCAGTGTACATTATGACAACCTGGAGGTGACACGTATATACCGTTCTATGTTACCTAAATTTGAGAAAGCTGATACTACCAAGTTTTCTGAGGCCGATAAGAAAGAATACGCACGTTTCAAAGAGATTAGTATTGCATATGAGGAAGAGGATCAGAAATTAAAAGGAGGCTATGCAAACTATCAGATACTGCTGGATGGATTGGAAAAAATAAAAGATAAAATAGGCAAAGAAACCATCACATTAACTGATATTCAGGCATACAGACCAACTGGTTCTATACTAGGGCAAATAAAGTTTATGGTGGAAAATGAAATGGCTAATGGAGCAACTTTTAATGATTTTATGGAGATGATTAAAGAAGGAATAAAAGAAACTGAAGCTCAAGCAAGTTATTATACTAATCTTGAATATGATCCGCGTAGTATTGTAGGGGACAATTATTCAGATGCAAAAGAAAAAATATATGGTAATAATGATGTCGTAGGCCCTGATCCAGACCATGGGACACACGTAGCGGGTATTATTGCAGCTGTTCGGGACAATAACCTGGGAATTAAAGGGGTTTCAAATGCTACTAAAATCATGGTTCTTCGAGTAGTTCCAAATGGAGATGAAAGAGACAAGGATGTAGCTAATTCAATCCGGTATGCTGCTGATAATGGTGCTAAAGTAATTAATATGAGTTTTGGGAAAAGTTATTCCTGGAATAAAGGTGTGGTAGACGAAGCTGTAAAATATGCTGCATCCAAAGATGTATTGCTAATCCATGCTGCCGGTAATGATGCGCAGAATAATGATGAGGCAGATAACTTTCCGAATGACGAAGATGATAACGCCAAGGAAATTGTGAATAACTGGGTTGAAGTAGGAGCTTCTTCCTGGAAACCTGGTGAGCAGGGAATAGGTAATTTTAGTAATTATGGAAAAAATTCCGTAGACGTATTTGCACCTGGTGTAGCTATTCATTCCACTACTCCTGGATCTAAGTATGCTGATCATAACGGTACAAGTATGGCTGCACCAGTAGTTTCAGGTGTGGCTGCTTTGATTCGGGCTTACTATCCTAAATTAAAAGCGGCTCAGGTTAAAGAAATTTTGATGAAATCAGCTCTTCCTTATAAAGAGAAAGTACAGGTTCCTGGCTCAGAAGGGCAAACAGCAAATTTGTCGGATTTGAGTAAGACAGGAGGAATTGTAAATGCGTACGAGGCTTTAAAAATGGCTCAGAAGATGTCTAAATAATCAAAAGACATAAATAAAGTCTACAGAGCTGTACTCAATTTGAGTACAGCTTTTTTTAATCTGTACTCTTCTTTTTCATTAATTGCTCCAGCATCTCTACCTGAAACTGCTGCAATTCTAATAGTTTTTGACCCTGATGCATGAGCAGATGATCTACTTTTTCATGCAAGAGCCGTATCTCCAGTTCTGCCTTTAAATTCACCTGATAATCATATTGAGATCGTAATCTGTCTTTTGCTTCCTGTCTGTTTTGACTCATCATGATTATTGGAGCCTGAATAGCTGCCAGACAGGATAATATCAGATTTAACAGGATGAATGGATAGGGATCAAATGGTTTGTTATATAAAACAAAAACGTTAACTCCCATCCATATAAACAGAAACGAGAAGAAAATGATGATAAACGTCCAGCTTCCTCCAAAATCTGCTACTTTGTCCGCAATCTTATCTCCCAGAGTCAGTTGCTGATCGCTTTCTACATCTACATTTCTTGAAAGAACTTCCGTATTACGTATACTCTCAATTACCTTTTCATCCAGTTTGTTTAGCCTCCCTTTTTCATCGGCTAATAGCTGGCGAATGTATTGATTTCTGTATTTGTTGAGCTCTTCAACTGCAATATATCCTTTGGGTAACCAATCGGGGTGTTTTTCCTGTATGAGTTTGAGTATGTTAGGATGTATAGAGTGGACAGACGCCAGTTTTTCAATAGGTAGATTCTTCCCTGTAAGCTGACAATGGCTGGTAGTAGGCTTCATACAGAATAAATGAGTACAAAATAATAAGTGTAAATCTGATAAATAATAGAATAGGTTCTATGTAATATCTGATGTTGCCTGAATTATTCAAATTTCCTGTTAAAAATACGTAATCGTACTGCAAAGATCTTTTGCAGCAAATTGCCAACCATTGTAGTTCGTTCTGGTAGACTTCTATGAGGACTTTTCCACCCAACACGGAAAATAATTCGAGGGTTAGTAGAACGAGGTTTAAATTTTTTTTGTGAAGGGATAAATAACTCGGGTATCTGTTGTTTGTCGACTGCACTTAACTGCATAAGATCATACTTAAATTCAGTAAGAGAGGGTTGGCTAGACGCGTAAGTGCAGGAATCTTGCTGTGCATAGGTGAGAGAACTTAACAGACAAACCATATATAGTAAACAGGGAACCTTCATCGACATTCTACAGATAAAATTGTATACAAATAAAAACTGGATACAGGCAATCTTCTCCTATATCCAGCCTTTACCTTGAAGTGATAAATCAGACTTGTCTAAGCTGTTTCTTTTCTTCTTTCTTGCGAATTTTTCGCCCATAGATCAGATTAAATATTGCTGGTAATATAAGCAGTACCAGGATGGTTGCTGATATCAGACCTCCGATTACAACTACGGCAAGTGGTTTTTGGGTCTCAGAACCAATCCCTGTAGAAATTGCTGCCGGTAAAAGACCTAGACTTGCCATCAGTGCTGTCATTACTACAGGTCTGAGCCGACTAATAGCTCCTTCGCGAACTGCATCTTTGAGGAGCATACCATTTTTCAGATTTTCATGGAAGATATTCACAAGAATTACGCCATTCTGCACCGAGACTCCAAATAACGCAATAAATCCAACACCTGCCGAGATACTAAAGTTAATTCCTGTCAAAAGTAATGCAAGAATTCCACCAATCAATGCGAAGGGAACGTTTAACAAAATAACGGTTGCATCTGTAGTACTGCCAAAGGCGAAGAAGAGGATCATGAAAATCATAACTATGGAAATCGGTACCACCACAGATAACCGTTTGGTAGCTCGTTGCTGGTTTTCAAATTCTCCAGCCCATTTTACTTTATAGCCTTGGGGAAGCTTTATTTGCTGTGCTACGCGTTGTTGCGCATCAGCAATGGTACTTCCTAAATCTCTGCCCCGAACAGAAAATTTGACAGCGATAAACCGGGCATTGCTTTCCCGATACACAAAGGCTGGTCCGGCTACATTGCGCAGATGGGAGATTTCTTTAATAGGGATTTTTGATCCGGTACGGGTTGGTACCAATAGATCTTCAATCTTTTCTTCTGAAAAACGATAGGCTTCATCATATCGTACTTTTATATCAAAGCGTTTTTCATCCTCATAGAACGTGCTGACTGTTTTACCACCTACAGCCATTTCTATTACGGACTGACAAGCTTCTGTACTGACATTATAAAGGGCCATTTTTTGCTGATCCAACTCGATTCTGAATTCAGGCTGCCCTAGGTTTTTGACAATACCCAGATCTTCTACACCCGGAACTTTTGCCAGAATGTCAAAAACATTTTTTGCTTGAGTGTCTAAGTACTTAAGGTCATTGCCGATAATCTTAACAGCCATAGAGCCTTTTACACCTGATACCGCTTCTTCTACGTTATCGGAAATAGGTTGAGAGAAACCAAAAGTAACACCTTTATAGGATTTTAGCTTATCCTGCATCTGAGCTACGAGTTCATCTTTGGTAATGTCCCGTTTCCATTCTTCTTTGGGATACAGGTCTACAAAGAATTCCGCATTAAAGAACCCGGTTGGGTCTGTACCATCATTAGGGCGTCCTGTCTGACTCATTACACCACGTACTTCCGGAAAACTTTTAAATATCTGGCGTATCTGACGGGTAAAGTGATAGCTATCGTCCAGATTGATGGATAATGGCATACTGGCACGTACATATACAGATCCTTCATTGAGGTGGGGCAAAAATTCAGAGCCGACAAAGCGGAACAGGAATAATGAGGTTGCCAGAATAACTACAGCGATGGAAATGCTTCGCTTAGGGAATTTTAAAACTTTGTCCAGAGCTGGAACATAAAGCCGATTCAGAAAGTTAACAAACGGATTATTTTTCTCCCGGACATTCTTATTCAAAAGCACATGGGTTAGCATGGGAATAAGGGTGAGACTGATAATCAATGCACCCAGTAAGGCAAAACCCAGGGTATAAGCAAGAGGCGAAAACATCTTACCTTCCACTTTCTGGAAAGAGAATATGGGCAATAAGGCTGTAATGATAATCAGCTTGGCAATAAAGATGGATTTTCCCATCTCAGTTGCTGTCTTGGAAATCCAGCCCATCTTAGCGCGCTTGTTGAAGGCTTCTTTGCCAAGTTCATGCGATTTATGAGCCAGCATAACAAAGATTCCTTCTACCATTACCACAGCTCCATCAATGATAATCCCAAAGTCAATTGCTCCAATTGAGAGCAAATTGGCACTCATACCCTTGATGCGCATACAGATGAAGGCAAATAAAAGGGCTAACGGAATGACAATGGCTACTGTGACGGTGGTACGCCAGTCGGCCAGGAAGATGAGCAGAATAAACGTTACCAGCAAAATACCCACTACCACGTTTTCCGAAACAGTGTGCATGGTATGGTTATTCAGCGTAGTACGATCGTAGAAAACGTTGATTTTAACATCTTTGGGCAATACATAATTGTTCAGTTCATCAATCTTTTCGTGCAAGGCCTGTAGTACTTCCCCAGGATTTTCACCCTTACGCATAAGAATGATTCCTTCCAGTACATCATCTTTGGTGTCACGCCCTGCCATACCTAGGCGGGGCTGATAGCTTTCTTTGACAGTGGCAACATCTTTTATTTTGATAGGGGCATTGTTGACGTTGTCTATGATCACATTTTCTACATCCTCAATTTTGGTTAACAGACCAATACTCCGTACCACAAATGCCTGATTACCTCGTTTGATTACATCACCACCTACGTTGATATTGCTTTTGCCTAAGGCATCGAAAACATCCAGTGCAGAGAATCCATAGTTGGCAAGTAACTTAGGATTTACACTCACCTCAATAGTTTTTACCCGACCTCCAAAGCTTACCACATCTGCGATGCCAGGTACTGATTTAAATTGTTTGTCGAGCGTCCAGTCCTGAATGGTTTTCAGTTCTGTAATATCTTTGGTTTTACTTTCCAGTGTATAACGATAAATCTCACCAGTAGGACCAGATGGGGGTTGTATTTCTGAATCTGCTCCAGCAGGCAAGTCTACGTTGGCAAGTCGATTGGCTACCTCTACACGCGCATTGAAGTTGTCTACGCCATCTTCAAAAATCAGGGTAACAACCGAGAGACCGAATAGAGAAATAGAACGAAGAGATGTCTTTTTGGGAATCACATTCATCTCTGTTTCTATGGGTATAGTCACAAATCGTTCTACTTCCTCAGAGCTTCTTCCTCTCCACTGGGTGATAATGATAACGTTGGTATTGGTGACATCAGGGAAAGCTTCAATGGGAGTATTGACAAAGCTGACCACTCCACCTACAATGAGCAGAAGGGTAGCAAAAATGACAAAAAACTTATTTTTGAGGGAGAACTTGATAACTCCTTTGATGAACTTATTCATACTTCAGCATGGAATGTATGTGTATAGATAGATGAAACCTTGACTAATTTGAGACACATCAACTACTATAAAACAGTAATGTGTGTTCAGAAAAGGCATGAGCCTAGAAGGGAGCCTCCAGGCTCATTAATTATTCAATCAATGAAAATGAATTATTTGATTGATAGCTAGCTGTTTAATTCGTTAAAGAGCAGTAGACTGCCTTCAGTTACGATTGTATCGCCTGGTTTGATATCTCCTTTCAGAAAGGCTTTTTGGGAAGTGTTTTTTAGTATCTCTACTTTGCGTTTTTCATATTTGCCATCTTTGGTAATAATGACGAAATAATCGTCGTTGTCAAAGACAACAGCTTTTAACGGCACGGCAAGCATTTTTTCATCTTGTGTGAGTTGAAGGTGCACAGTAGCAAACATATCAGGTTTCAGCAGACCGTCAGTATTCTCAATCTCAACGCGTACTTTCATCACCCGTGAACTCTGATCCAGTACATTGGAAATATTGGATATTTTTCCTGTGAAGGTTTTATCCGGATAGGATAATGTTTTGATGGTAACTTCCTGTCCCTGCTTCACAGAGGCAATGTCGGTTTCATATACATTGGCAAGTACCCATACCTTTTTCAAATTAGAGATAACAAACAAAGGCTCAGAATTATCTGGTCGTAATTCCTGACCCGTATTCACATTTTTCTCTACGATATAACCGCCTATAGGAGCTTTTACAATGAAATAAGGTTTATCTGACTTGGTAGCTCCTCCATAAATGCGAAGAACTTCGCGACTACGGGAGGCTTCCTGCTCTGCTTTTTCTTTTTCCTTTTTAGCTGTCAGATAATCTGTTTCAGAAGCAAAACCTGACTTGTATAATGTTTCTGCATTTTGAAGGCTTTTCTGAGCTAATTCCAGATTGGCTTTATCTACTTCATAATCTTTTATGTAATTGGTCACATCGGCGCTTTTAATCACTGCCAGTTCCTGTCCCTGCTGCACATACATGCCAAGTTGAGGCTTTACAGTTTCTACATTGCCACTAACCAGCGGGAATACACGTACGACATTACTTTCGTCAAAGGAAATTTCACCATTCAATACCAGTTCTGCTTCCGCATTGGTGTAACTAACCACTGCTGTCTTATAAATGGTACTGGTTGTTTGTTCATCTGTATCTTTTTCTGTTTGCTGTGGTGCTTGAGGCTTACTACAAGCAGCTAACACTAGCATTGACACAAAAATGAAATATTTTTTCATATAGGTAGGATGGATAAAATCAGGATTGAACCAGAGTTATAAATAAGTGGTTTAGAAAACTTTGGTATTGGTTACAAAGTTGAGATACTGTTGAGACTGAAAAACTGTATTTTGCAGGTCAATCAGTTTAAGGCTTGCTTGCTTGTATGTCCGGATCTTATCCAGGTAGTCTAGCAGGTTAATGGTGCGCTGATTGTAGTTTTTAGTTGCCTCTGCACTGATATTTTTCAGACTTTCCCGATAGGTGACTGAGATTTCCTCATTTAGCTGGTTTATCTGAACAAACTTCTCATACGCATTCATAACCTCGTTTTGTACCGTTATCTGCTGACTTTCAACAGACTTTTTTGCACTTTCCAGTTGGAGTTGGGCTACCTGAACATTTCCCTGATTTCTGTTGAAAACGGGCAGATCCATAGCTACACTTAATCCAGTATAGTTCATAAACGCACTCGCATACTTATCAAAGGTAAGTCCTGCTACCAGATCTGGGGTACGACGGGCTTTTTCATACATCAGACTCTGATGTGCATTGTTTACCTGTTCCTGAGTCAGACTGACATCCGGTCGGTTGGTCAGTGCTGAGTCCATAACGGTTTTCAGTTGTGGCAAGGTAATAACTGAAGGCACCACTTCTGTTGGCTTGATAAATACTATATCTTTTTGAGCTAAAAATGTACGAAGCGTAGTCTCTTCATCTGAGATGCGACCTTGCAGATTTAATATGTCTGACTGAATGCTCCTGAGTTCAGCTTCGAGCCGTGTCACTTCATACGCTGAGATACCTCCTTTACTCAAAAGTTGTTGCATCACATTGACCAGTGATTTCTGCTGCTTTTCTTCATTGCGGAGTAGAGTATACGATTGCATATCAAAATACAGACTGGCATAGCTGGAATGAAGCTGATAACGTAGGTTGCGTAGTAAATCTTCGAATGCCAGAGATTGTAAATTTTTATTGCTTTCGGCCAGTTGAACTAACTTACTGCGTTTGCCTGCTGTATAAATCAGTTGTTGCAACTGAAGTGTGATAGATCCTTTATTGTATTGTGAGGCTGCTATGTCTGCAGCCGAATTCTTGCCATACTGAAAGAATTTTCCTGTTTGAGGGTTATAAAAATTACTTTCTACAAAAAAGTTTGGATTGGCCCAGAGTTTGGATTGACGGATATTGGCTTCCGCAATATTGATATTATACTTTTGAGCTAATAGAAGGTAGTTCTTAGTGAGAAAGATATTTTCGGCCTCTTGTAAAGATAGAGTTAATGTATCACTTGTCAGAGAAGGGGTTTGACTCCATGCACTTCCCAATATGCAGATCCATAGGATGGATGCTACTATCCATTTCTTATTCAAATTGGACATAATTTATAATCATTTTGCTTGGGACAAATGTCTGAGAGTTGGATTAAACGGGTATTAAGGCCGAATTAAAAGGTGATTAAAAGATATAGATGCTATTTTGAAGCAGCTAATAAGGCGCTGATTGAGATATATCAGGCGTTGTATTGAGGGTTATCATACATTACCCGGAAAAGTCTGAGTAGGTTTGTCTGTCGGAATTATTGTATTGAACTACTAGACTATAGAGGCCATGAAAAAAATACTTGTACCAACTGATTTTTCGGATCATGCACACCAGGCATTGCTGTATGCCGCAAAGATTGCTAAGGTAACAAAGGCAGAAATTGTGGTTGTACATGCCTATCACTTTTTGTCTGCAGATCCTCTGTTTTCACAAAGTATGTATGAAACGGCAATTGACAATATGGCAAAACAGGCACAGTCTATAATGAATGAATATGCAAAGCGTGTTGCAGATCTTATTGAGGTACCTTGTTTTTTTGAGACAAAGATGGGATTGGCAGCAGATGTGATTATTGCAGAATTTCAGGCCAAACGAGCGGATATAGTGATAATGGGGACACGGGGTGCAAATGGAGTTTTAGGAAATGTGTTGGGCAGTGTTACATCGGCTGTAATAGAGAGACATACAGTACCCGTCCTGGCTGTACCTACTAGTAATATTGGAAATTTTAATACGATTGTTTTTGGAACCGATTATACGGAAATCCGAAACCCAGAAACGCTACGTCCTATGCTAGACCTGGCAAAGTCGTTTGGATCTCATATACATATCCTGAATGCAAGCTTTGTACCTGGTCATGAGGATTTAGACTATGCAGGTGAAGAGCAACTGGAACGCTTATTTGAAAATCTTAAAATTTGTTTTGATTACACCTGTGAAGAGGATGTAGAAAAGGCTTTACTGGATTGTATGAAACAGGATAGTGCGTCTTTGCTAGTTATGATTGCACATGACAGAGGATTCCTGAAAGGATTATTTCATTTCAGTAAAACACGTAGTATGGCGCTTCATGGAGATGTCCCTTTGCTTGTATTACCTGAGTTATACTAGGTATGCTATATGATGCATAAGCCCATTTTCTTTCATAATTCTGATAAAATACATGGAAGAAAATGGGCTCCGTAAATGGTACTAAAATAGAGGAAAATCCATTAATCATTTATAGCCTGATAGATCATTCGGACAAAAAGAGCTTCAGAGTTATCTCCGATGGCTCCCTGGGTTTGCTTCATCAGTACGGCTACTATTTTTTCCTGTGGATCTGCAAAGTAGTTGGTATTGAAATACCCTCCCCATGCAAAGCGGTTTACGCTACCTTGCCCTTTGTTGTGTCCCTGTTGATTCACTACCCGAAAACCCATGCTGAAATGAAATCCATCTTCTCCAAATAGATTACCTATCTGATCGGAGACAGTCAATAATTCCACTGTAGGTCGGCTAAGGAATCGTTTGCCGTTAAAAGTACCATCATTGAGCAACATTTGCAGAAAAGTTGCATAGTCCTTAGCGGTACTGGACAAGCCTGCACCTCCTGAAAGAAATGTTTTTGCTCCTTTAATGGGATACTCCGGATCATAAAATGTAACAGGATACTTAATCCATTGCTGATTAGCGTCCGGTTTCTGAACAGGAACCAACCGATCTTTTTTGGTATCTGGCAGATAGAAATAAGTATCATTCATTCCCAGGGGCTCAAACAAGCGGGTACGTAAAAACAGGTCAAAGGGCATTCCTGACCAGATTTCTATAAGGTAGCCTAATACATCAGTATTCAATCCATAGGTCCATTTCTCACCCGGATTATGCTGTAGTGGTAACTTTGCCAGCTTTCTGATGTTATCAGATAGCTTGACAGGTTGCGTCGTGAATAAATCAACAATACCAGCTTTAGCATTGATAGCATGAAAGCGTTCATCTCCTGAGATAATACCATAACTGATTCCAGACGTTTGTGTAAGCAGATGCCGTATGGTGATCTCGGATTTGGCTGGCTCTGTGGTATAGGTTGAGTCTTTCCAGTGAAAAGATTTCAGGACTTGTGGGTTTTTGAATTCCGGAATATAGAGCGAAACCGGGTCATCCAGTCCGAACTTACCTTCTTCATACAGCATCATTGCTGCTGTAGATGTCAACGCCTTAGTCATAGAGGCAATCCGAAAAATGTCATCCGTTTTCATATTTCGCCCTGCCTGTACATCTGCTTTCCCCAGTGCTTTATGGTATACGATCTGCCCATTCCGAATGACAATTGCCACCAGACCAGGTAATTTATGCTGGTCAATAAACTGTTGTAGAGAGTGGTCTAGTCGTTGCAGACGCTCAGAGGATATCCCTGCTGCTTCCGGTGTTTTCGCCACAACCAGTTTCTGGGGTTTACTGGAGTACTGGGCAATGGTCGGGGCAAAGGAAACCCATAGAAGAAAGCTGAATAAAAGTTTTCTCATGGTTAGTGGAGTATCGTGTAAAAGCTGTGTTTAGTTAATCAGACCCGGGGCTTTAAATTTTTTGGAGGCATCGTCTATGACTAATATCCAGTCCGTTCCATTGGGAGGTGGAGTAAAGGTCTGAGAGGCTGTATCTTTTATGGAGCCACTTTTTGTTGCCTTTCCAGTGCGGGGATCAAACCACCAGATATTCTTTGATTTGCCTGTTATTTTGCTTAAATCAATGGTAACAGGTTTACTTTGTGGCAAATAAATCAGGGCATAGGTACCTTGTTCATCACGGGTGGCTTGTACCAGATCAACATAGGTGCTGCCTTTATCTGAGGTGATCAGTGACTGGTCTGGAATTCGGGTAAAATAGGGACGCGAAAGCATAAGATTTTTCAGGTATTGCATTTGGTAGGCACCTTCTGCTTTGGCTGCCTTTTGCCAGCCTATAATGGTATCACCCGGATTAATAGGTGCATACAGATCTTTATTGAGAAACTGCCAGATCTGATGATGTCCGTAGGTTACCCCACAGGTTCCTGCAAATACACCTCGGTAGATACGCACACGAACGTCATACGCTGTAAAATATCCGCGCTGACGTGTCCATTTGCCATCCCAGGGATTGACAGGATGATCTTCATAACAAGGCTCCATATCCAGTGTTGGCTTTAGTGGTTCCAGAGATAAGTCGTGAGTTACCCAGTTCCAAACATCAGTTTCTCTTGCTCCATGTCCAGATTGAAACGCATTCATATCCAGCCAGTCTCTTAAATGAACGAATTTGCTGGAACTATTACCTCCTGATGGGTGATAGGTAATGAATACATCCTTCCCTAACACTTCCTGTATGCCTTGCGCCATAGCTTCCCATACAGGTCGGTCATCATGAATAGCTTTGTCATTTCCCTGATACACAGCCGGACGATCTCCCCCCAGTATCCATACCACATTCCATTGTTTGCCATATCGTTTAGCGAGGGTAATTGCATAAGCTTTGGCCTTTTCAGGATTAAAAATTCTGGGTCCATCTCCCCAGAGATCTGCTACTTTATCTCCCCAGGTAGGCAATAAGCCGATATATAGCCCTTTTTCAGCTGCCTTATTGATAACAAAATCTACATTATCCCAATAGTCATATTCGTCTGCATTGGTTGGACTGGAGCCGGGTGTAATGGCTAGTTTCGTAGGATCAGCATTGATAAGCGGAAAGTCACCATAGCGGTTAGGCTGCCGGATACCTTCAAACTCCGCCAGTGCCACTGCCTGAATGACATTGAATCCCTGCTGGCGACGAATTTCCAGAAATTCTTCCGCTTCTTCTCTGGTCAGACGATGAAAGATTTCCCAATCTGTATCTCCCAGCCAGAAAAAAGGTTGTCCATCTGTAGTGGCAAGATAACGATGATTATCACTTACCTTAATTTGGGCAAAGGTGATTAGTGAAAAAAGAAAGACTAAAAGTGAAGAGATAAAACGCATAATACATGAAGTGTTTATAAACAGGAATCTAAAAGTAACCTTTTATTTTACCTTTAAAAAGTTGAACTATTTTAATGGTTTTTAAGGAAAGATCCAGCTTTTATTTAAAAAACTTCCTTTTGCTATGTAGCAGCTTGCCGGAAAATGTAACCATAACGCATACTAATCTAAGAGATATCACTTAAGGGGTAAGAAGGGTCGGATGCGGGTCAGTTGTGGGCTAGATCTAAGTAGTTGATAATCAATAGGGGTAAGAAGGGTAAGATGTTTAGAGCGAAACGGTAGCAGAAGAATAGCAACAGAAAGGGTTAGTATATGCTATATTTATTATTTTCTTTTTATATTATATATATAACACACGTAGTATAGGAAATATTCTTACCCCTTCTTACCCTAACTGATTATCAGGGCTTTACATCTGACCCGCAACCGACCCGCTTCTTACCCTTCTGACCCGCATTTAATAGGTTTATTGTCATGTGGCTTCCTGTAAAAGTGGTTTAAAAATAAAGAAAATATACAGATGGTAAACCCTCTTTTTTGTCCTCCCTTTGGGATCTCGTGGCAAGACCGGCGGCCTGTGGATTTATAGCGTATCTTTTCTTCCAGAAACTAGCGATGGCTCTATTTGTCACAAGATTCTTTCAGAAGGACAGAAAGGGTGAGATTCTTATAGTAAAAACAGAAAGGGAATGGACCTTTCGGACAAAAGGAGAGATCCTTTCAGGAAGAAAAAAGATTAAGAGGCGCAAAAAACAGAGTTTTTTCAGTTCAAAACTGCAAAAGAGGTTGTTGATCTGAATTATGCGCATGAAACTTTTTGCCGTGAATTCCGGTCAAATATTCAGCGTGCGGTTTTTTCCGCTCAAGCATCAATGTTGCGGTTTATTCTATGCAAAAACTTTTTTGCGGTAAATTCAACGCATTGACAATATGGATGAGAGTAGGAGTATTTTTTTCGGTCAGAGAATTTTGCGTTGAATTAACCGCAGGGATTTTTGCCGTGAACTCAGTTCAAAATTTATTTTGTGCTGAGTTCACGGCGGGTTATTCAATTCAGCGGGTATAGTGACCTGAAAAAGAATTATGGGAAAAGTGTTTTTTCGATACCCATTTCCAGTCCGCGAAGTTCGGCTAGTCCACGCAGACGACCAATCGCTGTATACCCTGGGTTACTGCCTGATTTTTTCAAATCATCAAGCATACGGTGGCCATGATCCGGACGCATTGGAATCTGATGATCATTGCGACCTACTTCACGACGCTTCTTTTGCTCTTCCACAATAGCTTTGACTACCCCATACATGTTGGCACTTCCTTCCAGGTGATTGGCTTCATGGAAAGACTCCAGTGGCTGAGGTTCTGTTTCAATCTGTACACTGCGCAGATGCAGGAAGTTAATCTTTGTTCCCAGGCGACTTACTATACCTGCCAGATCATTGTCTGCTCTGGCTCCAAAAGAGCCTGTACACATAGTAAAGCCATTAGATGGAGAATCTTTCACTGCCAGTAACTGTATAATATCATGTTCTGTACTTACTACTCGTGGTAAGCCTAAAATAGGGCGGGGAGGGTCATCCGGGTGGATAGCCATACGAATACCGGCTTGTTCGGCTACAGGAATAATTTCAGAGAGGAAGTAATACAGGTTTTCTCTCAGCTCTTTGTCGCCAATATGTTTATATGCGTTCAATGCCTCCTGAAATTGTTCCACAGTAAAACTTTCCTCAGATCCGGGAAGACCGGCAATAATATTACGGGTAAGCTTTTGAATGCCCGCTTCATCTAGTGCCTCATGGTATTTCTGCGCCTGATGCACAAAGGTTTCCGGATAGGTTGTGGCTGCTCCGGGACGTTTTAAGATAAAGATTTCAAAGGCAGCAAAGGCAACTGAATCAAAGCGAAGAGCTTCTGATCCATCGTCTACTACATAGTGCAGATCTGTACGGGTCCAGTCCAGGATAGGCATAAAGTTGTAACAGATAGTCTGAATGCCACACTGACCCAGATTATGGATACACTCTTTATACACATCAATATATTTCTGACGATCAGGCATACCGCGTTTGATGTGTTCGTGTACAGGTACACTTTCCACTACGGACCAAACCAGACCCGCTTGTTCTATTTCATTTTTTCGTTTTTCTATCTCTTCCACAGTCCATACTTCCCCATTGGGTATATGGTGAAGGGCTGTTACGATGCCCGTTGCTCCGGCTTGTCGAATATCAGTAAGAGATACTGGGTCTTTAGGGCCAAACCAACGCCAGGTTTGTAGCATGCTCATACAGTAAAGGTGTGCGTTTAAAGTTAGATAACAGTGTTTTGTTTGAAGTTCTAATACACAAACCTTTGTATGTGTTTAATTACAAAACGGAAGGTTTGGTAGCATTTTCGAACTTTATGTGAATTGCTGGTGAATTTGAGTAGGATTTACGAGATTTACAACCTTCTGTCTACGCAATCTACATTCATGGAAAAAACACCGCGAAAAAAACTCTATCACTATCTGACTTTTCAGGTATTGGTTGCCATTACAATCGGGATTCTGGTGGGGTACTATCTGCATGAGCATATTCAGCAAAAAACAATTGATCCGGGTGTTTTAAAGAAAGTGGAGGCTATTGGCAAGACGTTCATTAACATGATCAAAATGCTGATAGCACCTATTATTTTCCTGACTATTGTAATCGGAATCGGGAAGGTGCAAAATATGAAGAAGTTTGGCAGAATAGGAGGGAAGGCGTTGGGGTACTTTCTGATTGTGACCACTGTCGCTTTGTGTATTGGGGTGTTAACAGCTAATATTATTAAACCAGGATCGGGTATTGATCCTGAGAAAATGAAAAAAGAAGATGTCTCTCAATATGTAGAGAAGAGCAAAGAAAAATCCTGGGTCGACCATATTACAGAGATCGTCCCTCCCAATGTAGTAGGTGCTTTTGCTGAAGGCAATCTTTTGCAGGTATTGTTTTTCTCTATCTTGTTTGGTGTGGCTGTTTCAAAAATGGGAGAGGCAGGACAGTCGCTGGTGCATACCTTCGAGAAGATTCTACATGCGTTGTTTAAAGTGCTCGGGATGATTATGGTTTTAGCCCCTATCGGCGCTTTTGGGGGGATGGCCTATACAATTGGCAAATATGGATTAGAGACACTCATCCCATTAGGAAAGCTGATGTTATCCGTTTATCTGACGATGATCGTGTTTATTTTTGTTGTGCTCAATCTGATATGTCGGAGCGTAGGCATTAGCCTCTGGCATCTGTTAGGCTATATCAAAGAAGAAATTCTGATTGTATTGGGTACATCCTCTTCTGAGTCTGTCTTGCCCCGAATGATTGAAAAGATGGAACGGTATGGCTGTTCCGCTCAGGCTGCCGGATTGGTGATCCCAACCGGATATTCTTTTAATCTGGATGGGACAAGTATCTATCTGTCTATGTCGGTGCTGTTTCTGGCTCAGGTCTTTCATGTAAACTTAAGCCTTGGGGAACAACTTGGAATTATAGGAGTGTTGATTTTAACCTCCAAAGGGGCTGCGGGTGTAACAGGGAGTGGATTCATTGTATTAGCCTCTACACTCGCTTCTTTTCCGCAAATTCCTATTGAAGGTTTAGGTTTACTACTGGGTGTAGACCGGTTTATGTCCGAAGCCCGCTCCATTACAAACCTGATTGGCAATGCGGTAGCTACTGTGGTGATTGCCAAAAGTGAACATGAGTTTAATCCGGTACTTTTAGAAAAGAAGATAATAGAATAACTATGATTTTTATAGGAGTTGCAATAGGCTTTCTGCTTTTGGCGATTAAATGGGTTCGCTTGATGGGTGATGATGTCAGATACCCCAGAAGTGTGTATCCAAAAGTGAAAGAAAAGAAAACTGAACCAGCCTTTATTCCGGATGAAAATGAACGGAGGAAAGAGGCCAAACAGTTTGTGAAAAGATTAGACGAACTGGGATATTTTAAATGGACAGCGCCAGAAGACCTTAAAAAAGTAAAGACTCATATTGCTAAGTATTACGCTGAAGAGCAAACTTTTTATACACTTAGTGATGAAAATAACGCTTCTCTGGATTATCGGGTCTATTATTTAGATCCTGAGACTATATATCATGGTGGGGCAAAATCAGAGTTTTTGAGACTAGGTCGGACACTGGAGAAGCTAGGATTTGTTGTAGACCGGATTGAGCAAACTCTGACAGAGCAGAATACCTATACTTTGTATGTGAAGGATCTTGAATTTGATCTTACTCCTTCTCCTTATAATTCTCCTGATATCGATTTTATTGACTTTATCAATGTGATTTTACAGAAAGAATTAAAAGTAGAAGAACGGTTATATGCTATAGAAGGAGAATATAGCTATGAAGTTATCTTTCTGGATCAAAAATTGTATCAGTTTCTTCGACAATCCAATCTGGATGAAAAAAGTAAACCGTTCCTGCTGGAATGGTATTGATAGAACAATAGTTTAATTTAATTTTCAAATTCCACTTACCGTATGAAATCTCTTTTGGGCACAGTCGCCACCTTACTTTTGATTAATACATCTTTTGCACAGGAGCTATTTGTGGCAAAAGATCTTACTGCTGAGAAACAATTTACTGTGAATATTGAAGGGCCTATGGTCGATAAAAAAGGGAACCTATATGTAGTAAATTACCAAAAAGATGGGACCATTGGATTGGTAAAGCCCAATGGAGAAACTTCTCTTTTTGTAGAACTGCCTGCAGGAAGCACTGCCAATGCCATACAGTTTGATAGCAAAGGAGCTATGTTCCTGGCTGACTTTTCAGGACACAATGTACTTAAGGTTGACCCTAAAACAAAAAAAGTAACGGTCCATTGCCATAATGATAGCTTTAACCAGCCTAATGATATTACTATCAACCGTAAAAACCAGTTGTTTGCCTCAGATCCGAACTGGAAAGAAAGTAAAGGCCAGATCTGGCGCATTGATACTGATGGCAAAGCAACATTGCTGGAAAAAGACATGGGCACTACCAACGGGATTGAGTTAAGTCCGGATGATAGAACATTGTATGTCAATGAAAGTGTGCAACGTAAGGTATGGAAGTATAATGTGGATTCTGTAGGAAACATTTACAACAAACAACTCTTCACTCAATTTGCTGATGGGGGTATGGATGGAATGAAGTGTGATGCAGCGGGAAATCTGTATATTTCACGCTGGGGTACTGGTAATGTCGTAGTTTTTTCACCAGATGGCAAACAATTGCGCGAAATTCCATTAAAAGGTAAAAATGTAAGTAATATCATATTTGGTGGCAAATCTGGAAAAACAGCTTTTGTAACTTTACAGGATAGAGGCTGCCTGGAAACCTTTCAGGTAGACGTGCCCGGTAAACGATTTATGAAAAAATAATAAGAGTATACCTGTGCCTTCCAACTCTAAAGACTGGGAAATAGGTATGTAAATTATGTAAATAAGGAAAAAGTATCCTTGCTGTCCTTCTGAAAGAAATACACTCTTCCTGTCAGCCTGAAAGGAGTACACACTCTCTGTCTTCCTGAAAGGAACCCGTGACAAGACCGGCGGCCTTTCCGACTGGAGTATATTTTTTCTCTCAGAACCTAGGCATGGCTCTATTTGTCACAAGATTCTTTCAGAAGGACAGAAAGGGAGGAATCTTTTCAGGAGGACAATTAAAGGATGTTCCTTTCAGAATGGCAGATAGCGGATGAACCTTTCAGGCAGACGAAAGGGGAAAGGATAATGGTAGGGATGATATAAATTGGAGCGGAAAGAGAAGGATGACTCAAGTATGAATAAGATAAAATACTAGTTATAGTATTTACTCATTGTAAGATGCTTATGCGGAAAAAAATTAGAGTACTGATTATAGATGATTCGGCTGTTGTAAGGCAATTGTTAAGCCGTACACTGGCTAGTGATTCGGATATAGAAATAATGGGAACAGCTGCCGATCCCTATATCGCCGCAAGCAAAATCAGCAATGAAATACCTGATGTCATTACACTCGATATTGAAATGCCCCGTATGGATGGGATCACCTTTCTACGAAAGATTATGTCCCAACATCCTATTCCGGTCGTTATTATTTCCAGTCTTACTACAAAAGGTACAGAAACAGCGCTGAAGGCATTGGAGTATGGAGCAGTAGAAATTATTTCCAAGTCTCAGCTTGAGGTCAATGCAGACGGTGAGGAACAAATCCGCATTTGTGATATCATAAAAACAGCTGCCAAAGTACAGCCTAAACGCCGTAGCTTGTCAGAGATCGCCGTTACGCCTAAGCTAACTGCTGATGCCATGATAAAGCCTGTTGTGAATCGGAGTATGATTCAGACAACGGAAAAAGTTGTTGCTGTAGGTGCTTCTACAGGTGGTACAGAGGCATTAATGGTTTTCCTGAAAGCACTTCCTCTGGATGCTCCTCCAATTATTATTGTACAACATATGCCCGAATTATTTACCAAGTCGTTTGCTAACCGCCTTAACACACTCTGTAAAATCTCAGTAAAGGAAGCGGAAAATGGAGATAGTGTAATTCGGGGTAGAGCATTGATTGCGCCAGGCAATAAGCATCTGATGCTAAACCGAAGTGGAGCCCGATATTATGTAGAAGTAAAAGATGGACCACTGGTAAACCGCCATCGTCCTTCAGTGGATGTATTGTTTCGATCTGTGGCTCAGTATGCAGGCAAAAACAGTGTAGGTATCATTATGACAGGCATGGGAGCTGATGGGGCACAGGGATTACTGGAAATGAAAACAGCAGGCGCGTTGACCATTGCACAGGATGAAAAAACCTCTGTAGTATTTGGTATGCCTAAAGAGGCCATCAAATTAAACGCAGTTGATAAAGTTCTTCCTCTGGAACATATAAGTAACCATATTGTTGCTTTTTAAAAACTGATTGTTTTCGATCACATTCGAAATCTTTATATTTGCTGAAGTTAGTGACTGGGCATAACTGGCATTTTTCAATACGTATTTTCCCCATTTCTCTGCATTCCTTTTTTTTCACTATTCCTGATTTATTTCTACTTTCCTGTTTACCAGAGCCAATGTAGATATGAGTACTATTATCTAAGAACTGCTCTTATCAGATTATACTAGACAGGCTGCTTTTTAAGGTAGATGATTCCCTTTTTCCTGATAGCCAAGGCCTCAATCGATAAAGTAACAGTAATAAGATACTAGGTATGAGAATTTCCCGAATGAAAGGATTTTATCACACTACCTATGTAATATACGGATGATTTTATTGCCTGTTTATCTACAAGACTTTTGTAGATTGCCCGGAATTATTGCATTATTCTGTTTTTAATTAGCTATGGCACAAAGCCCTCCAGTAGGAGATATATCCCGAATCTGCATACAGCTTCTATTGAAAGAACCCTTTTATGGGCACTTTCTTATGGGGATTCCCAAAGAATTCTCTGATAAGATAAAAACTGCGGCAGTGGCGCTCTATAAAAAACAGATGATCAAACTAATGGTCAATGCTGAGTTTTGGAATTCCCTTTCAGAGATTCACCAGTACGGATTGATCAAACATGAAGTTCTGCATATTGTGTTGCGGCACCTGATTCTGCAAAAAAGCTTTCCTCAGAAGCGATTATTTAACATCGCAGCAGACTTGGTTATCAACCAATATATTCAGTCTGAACAATTACCAGAAGGTGGACTAACCCTGGAGATGTTTCAACCCCTGTTGTCTAAATATGGCATTACACTGGAAAAGAAGCAGGGGGTGGATTACTACTATCAGCAGTTGGCTAAACTGATGCACTCTGTTAATTCCTCTGGTGAAGGCTGTTCAGATCCTATCTTCACTATTTTTAATGAAGACAATGACGAACTGGACAAACACTCTTACTGGGATGAATTTCGGGAACTGGAAAGTGGTGAACTGAAAGTAATGGAGCATCAACTAAAGCGATTAACCAAGACTACATTGGATAGAGTGAAGCCCAAAAACTGGGGTGGGCTGCCTATGGATCTGGTTGAGGTATTGCAGCAGATTGTATTGGAAGAACCCAAAATAAACTGGAAAAGGGCTCTACGGCTTTTCGCTGCCTCCAGCAATAGCACCTATGTGAAAAATACCATTCGTCGGGCATCCAAACGGTATGGAACAGTACCCGGAATTAAACTGAAACGCCGACAGGAACTACTAATAGCTATTGATACATCTGGCAGTATAAACCTGGAAGAGGTACAAAGTTTCTTTCAGGAAATCTATCATATCTGGAGGCAAGGCTGTAGTATTACCATAGTAGAATGTGATGCTAAAATTCATCGGCAGTACGAATTCAAAGGAAAGTTTCCTGCTGATTTTCAAGGAAGAGGAGGGAATGACTATACAGAAGCTGTAGAACTGGCAAACAAGACTATGCCGGATGGCCTGATCTATTTTACAGATGGACACGTGTCTACACCTGATATAAAACCTCGTATGCCGGCTCTTTGGATTATTTCAGCAGATGGCTCAACCCAATACAGAGCCAAAGATGAACGGGTAATTCAAATGAATTAACTAAATACCAACTTGTAAGTAATAAAGTAACCATACGTACTATTTTCTATTATTAAATCGATTGATCACACATGGCAGCTTCTAATGGGTACGTTTTCTATGGAGTAGAATCTACTTCGCAGGAAGTACGCAAATTTACTGAACATATATTGAGAGCCAATCTGGCAGCAGAAGAGAAAGGACACAAGAAAACACCTGTTTGTATCTGGGGGACGCATGGGATTGGAAAAACAGAAGTGGTTCAGCAGATTGCCAAAGATAATAACTACCAGTTTGTCTATATTGCTCCGGCTCAGTTTGAGGAAATGGGTGACCTGATTGGAATGCCTGCCATTGAAAATGGGAAAACCGTATTCCGTGCACCGGAATGGGTGCCTACACAACCAGGACCGGGAGTCTTATTGATTGATGACGTGAACCGGGCTGATGACCGGATTCTGCGAGGTATTATGCAATTGTTGCAGAATTACGAACTGGTAAGCTGGAAATTACCGTATCAGTGGCAGATTGTGTTGACTGCCAATCCTGATGGAGGCAATTACTCGGTAACACCTATGGATGATGCCATGCTTACCCGTATGATGCACATCACCATGAAGTTTGATAGCAAGGTATGGGCATTCTGGGCAGAGAAAGCAGGCGTAGACCCGAGAGGGATCAACTTTGTGCTTACCTATCCGGAAGTTGCACATGGTAGCCGAACTACGCCTCGATCCCTTGTACAGTTTTTTGATAGTATCAGCAGCATCAAAAGCTTGTCTGACGAATTGCCGCTGATTCAGATGCTGGCATCTTCCTGTCTGGACGAAGAAACCGTTACCTCTTTTATTTCCTATGTACAACAGAATCTGAGTGAACTGATTTCGCCAGAGGAGATTTATGAAGCCAAAGATTTTGCCAGACAGGTATACCTTCCGGTTAAAAAGTGTGTGGACCAGGATGTGTTTCGTGTCGATATTATGGCTACTATCTGTACCCGTTTGATCAACCACCTGACCATTCAGAATATAAAGTTAAAACCTGAGCAGGTGAAGAATATACAGGAGTTTATCAAGATAGATTTTCTGCCCAATGACCTGCGTCTTTCACTGTTACAGGATCTGGTGCAATCACCTAATTCTACACTGAAGATGGTAATGGCAGATCCGGAAGTAAGTCGGTTATTACTAAAGAAAATGTAAACTATGTCTCTCGAACTGGAATATCAATATTATTATTATCTGTGGGGAAGTGGGCAAGAGGTGAAAGCTATTTACCTGTCGAAGCCTGTCCCTGTTTCTGAATTAAAAACACGAGTACCTAATATAAAAGGAATTCATCTGGAGTTTGATAAGACAGAGTTCAAACCTTCCCGAATCAATCACGATGAGTATTTACTGGAACTGTTACAGGCATTTTCGTTACAAGAATTAAAGATTGACCGGAGCCGTATTACAACGATTCCGGAAGTTCTCTGGACGCACCCATTGGAATTGCTGCAAATAGAATATGCTTCAGAACTAAAATCTATTTATGTTCCGGATGATGCTATATTAGTGCTGGAAAAACTTGTGATCAATGGAGAAGATACTACGGTTAGCCCCAATCTATTTTCATCGCCTGTGTTACAGGAAGTCAACGTAACAGGGGTTCAGAGAGGACTAGAAGGTGTAGATAAAGCTGTTAATCTTAAAAGACTTCAAATTGGTAATTATAAGCATCCATCCCTGCCAATTGACTTTACGGCTTTACATCAGTTAGCGTATTTATCTATTGGTAATTCTGATAGTCTGGAAGTGCTTCCGGATCTGACGAGACTAACAGGCCTAAAAGAATGTTATTTTTATAAATTACCTACATTAGTACAGATGCCTGGTGGTTGGGATAATTTGCAACAGTTGACAGAGTTAAAGCTATCAAATATTGCCAATGAAAAGACTCCTGTAATATTCAATTTCACCCAACTTGATGCTCTGACACATCTGGAGGTGTTTGCCAGTCATTTTGCAGAAAATCCATTTGGGAACATGCCTGCTTTGACACGTGTAGATTTTGAGTATATGCCTATTTCTACGTTGCCTGCCTATCTTTTTCAAAGTCGACAACTTAAATGGCTGAAATTGGAAGGGTTAACTCAGTTGACAAAATGGCCGGAAGAAATAAAACAGTTTGATCAGTTGACTGCTTTGTATATACGAAGAACAGGAGTTGAAACACTACCAGACTCTTTAGCTCATCCTTTACTAGAGGATCTGCATCTGGAAGAACTGTCCCTGAAATCATTACCTGAGTGCTGGGCCCAACTGACAAAGCTTACCTCTGTTGCCATTAAGAATTGTACGGATCTGGAAATACTTCCCAGTTTGGGAAAAGAGAATACTTCTCTGGACCGGATAGAACTTACTAATTTACCAAAATTGTCTACTTTACCCGAGTCATGGAGTCAATTGTCAAGGCTTGTTTTTTTGAGTATCAAAGATTGTCTCAACTTAGAGAAACTTTCTGATCTGGGAAAAGAAAATCTTTGTCTGAATGAAATACGAATTTTCAATTTGCCAAAGCTAACTGCATTACCAGATTCCTGGGATGATTGTCCTGTCCTGGCAAAATTGGAGATTCGCCGGACAGGACTTCGCCAGTTTTCTGATAGCTGGCAACATATGAGTCAGTTAGCAGAAATCCAAAGTTATGAAAATGTTCATCTTCAGTCTATACCCGGAGTGGTGGCCGTTTGGCCTTCCTTACGAGAAAGCTGGATTGAGGAAAAGTGTATCCCTGCCCACTATAGATCCTATGTTCATGATTTACCTCACTTGTTACAGGAAACAGGGTGTACAGCTGAGCAACGAAAGCTGATAGGAACTATAATCTTCGCTGGAAAGCAAGCCTTAGCATCTTTTCCCAATGTGAAAGATCTGTTGGTAAGTCTGGTTAACAGGAAAAATTCACAGATCCGGCAGTTGGTTTGGGATAATCTGTCAGTTTTGAATGATACTATACCTGTATCTGACAAACAGAGGGCTTTATCGGTCTCTATATCTGGCAGTACAAAGCGGGCTAAAACCTATTACAAAGAAAAACTGAAAGCCAGTGGTTTTACCTATCAGCAAAAATTAAGTGCAGATACCCAGTGGATAGTAGTAGGTGATGAGATAACCCTGCCTCCTGATTTCTGGAAATACCCGCATCGTTTTCTGTCAGAAACAGAGCTGGATACTTTTCTGGATCAGGAGCAGCCTGGTTTTATGACTGCACTGGAACAACCGGAACTTGAAAATTTACGAAAATTGGTTTGGTCCAATGACCCAGTGAATGAAGAACTGGTGTTGGAGATGCTTAAAGGAGGAGGAATTCCGGATGAGTTTGTCCCGGATCTGCTGATTGTGGCAAAAACAACGAGAGAAAAAAAGATTAAGGATAATTTGCGGAAGTTGCTGGCTCCTAAGCTTTCCAAAGGCGCATTGCAGATCTTATCAAACCCGGTAAATCTGGGTTTGGGACGTTGTCCTTATTTACAGTATGAGAGAGTGGCTCCCGATTTTGATGTAGCTCAGATGGCTGTCTGTCATTATAAACGTACAGGCAAATTTTTGAGAGATTTCTTCGATTTAAAAAGTAGTTTGACCAATAGCTATCGGACAGAGTTATTTCAGGTGGCAGCTGCGGAATTGACGGTAAAGTCTCATTATGTTTATTTTAATGGGTGGCAATTCACAGATGAAGAGATTAATACCATTTTAAAGATGGAACCTCTGAGAGGGTGGCTAGCTCGTCTGGTATTACCTACCTGCAATATAGAAGCTATCAAGGATTCGCTGTTGCTTCATTCGGAGAAATTGCAGGAAATTTCTTTTACTACAAAGGAAGAAGTAATACCATCAGCTCTGGAAGGTCTATCCCGATTGCAAAAGATTACCATTCATGGAGATAAGCTAAAAGAGATCCCCGACTTTTTGCCACGACTAAAGTATCTGAAAGAAATAATCCTGCATAGCAAAGAACCTCTTGTTGCGCCTGAGAGCTTTAAAGAACTGAAAAAAATGAAGAAGCTTCTGATACAGCCAAGACCTATAAACGCAGCTGATTTTAGCTATAAATTTATGTAATCCGTCATTCTGAAATTTACTTGTAAACAACCCTGCTACTTATTGTATGTCTTATAATACAATAAGTAGCAGGGCTTCTGTTTTTAGCGAAAATGGACGAAATGAAAATCTGCTGAAATATGAGTTTTTATAGATAAGGTAAGTAATCCGTTGGATATGCTATTTGCCTTAAATCATAGGCTGCTGAATTTTACCTTAAAGTCCATTCGTAACCAGCTATCAGCATACATACGTTTATGGATAAATTGAATATATGTGCTTTCTTATTCAACTTATTGACAATCAATGCGTCGTTTACACTCTAAATCTCCATACTGGAGTATGACAAAAATCCTGATTCAGCAGTTTATCTGTATAGCACTGGATTTTATTTATCAATTTGTGAAAAAAAAGGATAGAAGTGATTCTTTAGTTATTGTAACATTTCGATCAAAACAGATGGGGGTTATCCCAGACTATACAATCTCTGCCAATACCTTTCAGCAGGTAAGACACAGGAAGAGATATCCCTATTTTCTCTTGATTTTGGTTTGTCTGACCTTGCAGGTATTTCCGAAAAGAGCGGAGGCAGTCGTTGCCAAACCGAGGGAAAATACAAAAGGTCCTTCTATAACCGTAGATAGTCTGGTCAGTCAGATTGAGTCTATGTATACTACGCTAAACCGTATCAATTTTCGTAACCGGCGTGGTTTTGCAACCAGAGAGATCGATCAGTATCTGCCTGAGGTTAAGTCTAACATTCAGATTATACGCGAGAATCTGGCACTTTACAAACAGGTAATAAATATCAAGAACCTGGAAACCATGTCTGTATTGCTGAAAGACATGAAGAATGATCTGGAAGAGTGGCGTAAAACGCTGATTCAGCATAGTAAAGATCTGAAAGAAATGAATCAACAACTAGTTGAGCTTTCTCGTGACTTTAACCTGCGAATCCAGCAGACTTCTGATACCAGTGTGAGTCATCTGTATACAACAGAATTAAAAGAATTAAAAGAAAAATGGGTAAAGTCCCGCAAAGCTACCAGTGAGAATATAGCTAAAATAAATCATCTTCAGGCTGTAGTTTCGGACAACTACTTTGAAAGTATAGAACTTCAGAACGAAGTACGGGATATGTTGCGGCAGTCTGCCGCAAAGACTGCCGGGAAAGAATATGATTTTTTATGGGAAACACCAGGTTCTGTAAAACAGGACGATGCCATTCCACAGATGGCCCGCAAATCATATGAAGGACAACGAAAAATCTTAAAATACTATATCGATAAAAACGGGAGTAGCCGTTTAGGTATACTGGCTCTGGGAGGATTATTCTTCTGGTGGGTGTTTTCTAACTTCCGGAAGATTGACAAACTACAGGCAACTGAAGCACTTTCGGATATAAAAATTCAATACCTGAAACGTATCCCTGTCATTTCCACACTAGTAGTCATTCTGATCCTGGCACCATTTATTGATCTGCATCCACCTTCTGCCTATGTGGATATGATGCAGTTCTTTTTGCTCATTACGCTTACAGTATTTATCTGGCGTAACTGGCCAACGAATCTGTTTTATTACTGGCTGGCAATCATTGTATTCTATGTTCTATTCCTGATTACCAACAACTTCCTTGCTCCAACACTAGGGCCAAGACTTTTGTTACTGGCATTGAATGTGGCCTCTGTGGTATTTGGGTTATTGTTCTTCTCCCGTATACGCAAGGCATTGTCAATCTTACGTTTTATTCGTGTCGTATCTATTATCTACATTGTATTTAACGTTCTCTCCATTCTGCTCAACTTATTTGGACGACTGAGTCTGGCCAAGACCTATAGCATGACTGCTATTTTTGGTATTACTCAAATCATAGGATTGGCTGTGTTTATTCAATTGTTAACAGAAGCTATACAATTGCATTTAAAGAAAAGCCAGCTTTCCAAAGGCATCGCTTCCCGATTTGATCAGGAGAAGATACAGAAGGTGCTTAACAAAGGGCTTTTGATCATAGCTATTGTGTTCTGGGTGGTCATCTTTACTATCAATCTCAATATGTATAGCATGGTGTTTGGCTCACTGGAACGCCTGCTTACTCGTCCACGGTCATTAGGGAACACTTCCTTTACCTTAGGGAATGTTCTGTTGTTCTTTGCCATTATCTATATTTCCAACTTATTGCAAAAGAACATTGGACTTTTCTTTGGTGAGACTGATGATGAAACTATTCCAGACAAAAAAGGTTCTCGTCTGGTAGTGATGCGCCTGATTCTGTTGTTACTAGGATTCTTACTGGCCATTGCCGCATCCGGGTTACCTATTGATAAAATCACTATTATTCTGGGGGCTTTGGGTGTCGGTATTGGTTTGGGTTTACAGAATATCGTTAATAACCTGGTATCGGGCGTGATCCTTATTTTCGAACGTCCGTTCGAAATCGGTGATTCGATTGAGGTAGCCAGTAAAAAAGGACGTGTAAAAGACATTGGTATCCGTTCCAGCCGACTTATTACTGCAGAAGGTTCTGAGATTATTGTGCCCAATGGAGACTTGCTATCAGGTCACGTGGTGAACTGGACATTGAACAACAATCATGTGCGTATAGAAATGATATTTAAGGTAGGCACAGGGGTAGATCTGGAAACAGTGAAATCGTATTTGCAGGAAGAGATTATGAAAAACCCGAACATCCTGTCCACAACGCCTCCTGACATACTACTTAGTGGAATTTCCGAAAAAAGCTTTGAGATTAAAGTTTTGTTCTGGATTAGCAATATACGGAAGGAACAAGTTGTAAAAAGCGAAATACTAACCAGTGTCTATAAGCGATTTGTAGAACAATCCGTGCCGATTATCTGAGGTGAGGGAACTATAGAGAAAGCTAAAAAAGGTACAAAGAGAGTCGTGATGACCTCAATCGCGGAAGGTCGTGTAGGTGCGTGGGAATAAAAAGTCTACGGACCTAGCGTTAACCCTTATTGTGTCCCATAACTTTTCTGGAAAAGAGATTTGTAAATAAAGAAAAAACACTCTCCCTATCCTTCTGAAAGGAACATCCACTCTCTGTCCTTCTGAAAGAATCTTGTGACAAATAGAGTGGCGTTTGGATTTGGAGAGAAAAAATTATCTCCTGTCGGAAAAGCCGCCGGTCTTGCCACGAGTTTCTTCCAGAAGGACAGGAAGGAGATAGATCCTTTCAGGAGGACAAAAAAGGTAAGAAGGCAGGGAAAAGTGAGAGGCACAAAAAAAAGATTGTCCCCTAAAACCTGCAAAATTGAAAAAATTCCGCGAGCCTAGCGTTAGCCCTGTAGGGCGAAGCTTTGGAATTTTTTGTCCTTTTTGGGTTATTTTTTTGGACAAGCAAAAAAGTAACAGGCCGCAAGTAGAACAAAGCTAAGGAATATGGAATAACGATTGGAAGAAGGCAAAAAAAGAAATAAGCCTCTGAAAGAATAATGGAATATAAAACAACAAAATTAAAAAACAACTCAAAGTAAAAAGGAGTGTCAGGAGATTTGTAGATCCATCCCCTGAACAACTCTTATATACACCTGTTTGAAGTATTCTACTTAGCTGGTTCTGTTTTGGTGAGTTGCAGCCTAAATACACCACTAGTCAGTACCAGTTCATCTTTCTGGTCTGTTCTTTTATATCCATTTCCCTCCGGATCAATGTCTGAATCATAACCGGTTGCACTAGTTACCGCTTTGTCTTCCATCTTATTGATGATACGACCTACTCCACCAAATGCGGTTGCAGTTGCTTTTTCTTTGAAATGAGTGCCATCCAGATTAGCTGTGAATTTTCCTTCAATCACATTGGTATTAGAGGTGGTGACCTCAATAACTCCGCCATTTGTATGGCGTGACTTGCCTACATGGTATTCCATACGGGGCGTTTTCGTTTCTTCCACATATTTGACAAATGCAATTCCTTTGTATTTGCCTTCTGCTGCCAGTTGTTTGATCTCTTTGTTGCTGTAGTTTTCCTCCACAATCAGGTATTGACCTACTTCGGGAAGTTCGGTTTTGTTAAAGTTAGCAAACCAGAAACGTAAGGACTTATCGGGTTTTACCGCATTGGCAGTGATATACCATATAGAGCCCATCCGAATGCGACGGGGAGCGGTTTTAAATTCCTTGCCATCGATCTGCACACTGAGTGTATTTTCGTTTTGTGCAAAAACATAGCTGCTTGTTAGCAGAAGTAAACAAATAATGACTGATTTCATAGGTGAGTGTACGTTTAGGTAGTAATGGATAACTAAAATTCAACCAGGTGGGAAAGGATGCGTAATCTTTCTGATAAATTATTGACTGTCATATTGTTAGTCGGTAGTATCAATGAGAGGTAAACAGGATATATTTCCCACAGTGAATGTATTGGCAGAATTGTATCATGAAGTGTGAATAAAAGCTGTTCAATTGTAAGTTACCTTGCTTGAAAACAAGGGTATAAATACTACATTGAAGCACAGAAAAACTAACCTGTATACCTATGACTCACACAGAAATACTTCGTACCGTAAAATGGAAAGACCTGCAGCAGCTATCTATTCGGGAGATGCTGATCGAGAATAATCTGACTATTCCCTGGGCATTGATTTCATGGTTGTTTGTCTTTTATGACTATTATATGCTGGCATTGCCTTTCTCAGCTTTTTTCTTTTTAACAGCTTTGCGACAGGTACACAATGGATTTCATAATTCTTTGGGAACCAACAAAACACTCACCTGGCTGTCATTATATATCAATAGCATACTAATGATGGTTTCTATTCATGCGGTAAAGTATAACCATATCAGGCATCATAAGTATTGCTTGTCTGAAGAAGATTATGAAGGGAAATCGGCAGGTATGACATGGTATGGAGCTATTCTGTATGGTCCTGTACATATGTTTCTAATACACAAAGTAACTTTGCAACTGGCAAATAAAAAGTATGTACGCAATGTGTTACTTGAGCTTTTCTCTGTGGCAGTTTTTGTGAGTATTATCTTCTATTTTAATATTACATTTCTGATCTATCATTTCATTGTGATGCTGATAGGCGAATTTCTGATGGCGTTTTTTGCCGTATGGACTGTACACCATGACACACATGACTCACCAGAAATTGCCAGAACACAGAGAGGAACATGGAAGAATAAACTAACATTCAGTATGTTTTACCATCTGGAACACCATCTGTTTCCTGCTGTACCTACAATAAAGTTACCAGAACTAGCCAAACGAATTGATGATGCCTTACCTGAACTGGATAAGAAGCAAACTTTTTGAAAGCAAATAGTATATAGTCTTTCTGGATAAAATATAGCCAGGTTGTTTATGAATGTTACTCATAAACAACCTGGTTTTTGCTTACATAGATATAGATAATCCTTATCCGTAAGTGCTGTCAGTAACTAATTTGCAGTATATCCTGAAAATACCTCTCAGGAATAGGTATGACTATTAGATATACTCTTCTTTTCTATGTATTTTTGGCCTGAGCAAACCGTTTACTCTAAAATGGCTTTACACCATACCCACATGAAGCAAAATACTTTCTTTCTTTTAATTGCTGAGGATGATCCTGATGATAGAGACATGTTGCGTATGGTACTCAAAGAAAATTTCCCCCACTGGCAATATTATGTTGCTAACAATGGACAACTATTACTGGATTATCTGACAAATAGGCCTCTGGATTTACCTCCTGTTTCACTGATCATGCTTGATATCAATATGCCTATTAAAGATGGTGTAGAGACATTGATCGCCTTAAGAAGGTGTCACGATTATACTCAGTTGCCTATCGTTGCTTATTCTACATCAAAAACTATACAGGGTGTACATACCTTTATGCAGGCAGGTGGAACAGCTTATTTTCAGAAACCGTGTGATCTGGAAGAAATGATAGACATATTTTCCGGTTTGTCTGAATTGGTGCCTGTTTCCCAGAGTCGATAGAATATATTTGGTTAATTATAGTAGTTGGCTGCTTTTGTTTGTCTATTGATTGCTGGAAATGAGTTGCCTGTCTGAAAATATAAAATAATAGCCACATCCTTTTTTCTGTTATTTTTACAAAAAAATAAGTATAACAATCCTTATTTTTGCTTTGTCCTTCTTATTCAGCCTTTTAGCTGCTTTATAAAAAAGCAGAACAATATTTTTTTCTCCTGTCGTTATTTTAGATAGTAGCAATGGAGTTTGAACAGATCTTCTACACTGTTTTGGAAAATAAAGCAGGTACGATGATTTTAGGGAAGGGCCGGAAGATAAATAGCTTACAATCAAACTAAATTTCGGGAAATAGCATGCAGGACTTAGCATCTAGCCATTCTTTTATATCAGGAGGCGGAGAGATGGGGGCGTTGATACGTTCAATGGATTGGTCAAAGACACCACTTGGTCCGTTTGAAGACTGGCCTCAGAGTTTAAAGACTACTGTAAGTCTTTGTCTTTCGTCAACCTTTCCCATACTGATTGCCTGGGGGCCAGAGCTGATTCAGATTTACAATGACAGTTATCGGCCTATCTGCGGTGCTAAGCATCCGGAGTCGATGGGGCAAAACTTTAAAATATGCTGGGAAACGGCATTGCCTGTTGTGGGAGGTGCTTTTGATCGCGGTCTGGCTGGAGAGGGGACATATATTAAGGATCAGCAGATGCTTTTGGATCGGTATGGTTACCTGGAAGAGGCATTCATGACATTCTCTTTTGCGCCTATCCGGGATGAATCTGGAAATGTGGGAGGCATTTTTCACCCCATCACAGAGACAACAGAACAGATTCTGAGTGCCAGACGGACACAGGTTTTACGTGATGTAGCTGTCCATATCGGTAAAGCCCGGACTAACAGTGAGGTGGTAAGAGAGCTAACAACTATTCATCCTTCATTAACCTATGATTTGCCCTTCATCCAGCTTTATGAACTGGATTCCAAAACAGGTCTGGCAACTCTTCAGATGTCTTCAGGAACCAGTCAGGGAGCACTTGAATTTCCGCAGATAGACACTCAGACGTCCGATGAAACGCATTGGCCATTTGACCTGGTACTAGAAAGCCAGGACTTTGTACTGGTTAGTAACCTGGAGGAACGTTTTGGCTCCTTCCAGTCTGGCCCCTTTGAACAACCACCCCACACTGCATTCATTTTTCCTATTCAAATTCCCGGACAGGAAAAGCCATATGGGTTTATGGTCGCAGGTGTAAGTAGAGGACGTGCCCTGGATCAGGAATACCAAAACTTTTTTGAGTTGCTTTCGAATGCAATCTCCACTGCTTTCTCAAGCGTAGATGCCTATCAGCAGCAACAAAAGCGGGCACAACAGTTGGCTGAAATTGACAAAGCGAAAACTGCTTTCTTTAGCAATGTGAGCCATGAGTTTCGTACACCTCTTACACTGTTACTTGGGCCATTGGAGGAACAGATTGAAAAGTCCCGGAATACACTTACCATGTTGGATATTGAATCTATGCATCGGAATGCGCTGAGACTTCTGAAACTGGTTAATAACTTGCTTGATTTTAGCCGGGTGGAAGCAGGGAGGGTAAAAGCCAGCTTTGAAAAAGTGGATTTAGGAGAAGTGACTGAAGATCTGGCTTCTACCTTTCGATCGGTCATGGAGAGTGCTGGCTTGGAACTACAAGTCAGAAGGCCTGCTGAGGCGATGCCTGTATATGTAGATAGGGATATGTGGGAGAAGATTGTATTAAACCTGCTCTCCAATGCATTTAAATATACCCTACAGGGTAGAGTAACAGTTTCTGTATTTGAAAAAGACGGTCAGGCAGTAGTACAGGTTGCAGATACTGGGGTTGGTATTGAAGAAAAAGAACTGCCGCATATGTTTGAACGTTTTCACCGGGTCGAAAATTCACAGGGACGGACCCATGAAGGTACAGGGATTGGTCTCTCATTAGTGTATGAGCTGGTGAATTTACATCATGGACAGATTCAAATTTCCAGTGTGTTTGGAGAAGGCACTACTTTTACGGTGTCTATTCCAACAGGTAAAGACCATCTTTCTATAGAGCAACTTTCTGAAGGTAAAAACCTGCCAAAAGTCGTTTCTCAGAAACAAACATTTATTCTGGAGGCTATGAGCCTTCTGGGAACACAGAACATAGCAGAAGAGAGTTGGGAAAGTACGTCAGCTTCTGATCAAATACTGGATAATCCATTTGACAATAGTCAGATAGAGCCTATTGCAGTTCAGAAGCACATTCATGTGCTGATTGTGGATGACAATGCTGATATGCGACAATACCTGCAACGAATGCTTTTACCTTATTTTTCTCTTGAGTTTGCTACAAATGGACAAGAGGCCATTGATAAAATAGAAATTCGAACTCCTGATTTGATTGTCAGTGATATTATGATGCCTGTCATGGATGGGCGAGAGATGTTACAGCAAATCCGATTACGGAGTGGTTATCAGATTCCGGTTATTTTACTATCGGCCAGAGCTGGGCAGGAATCGCGTCTGGAAGGCATGGACTGGGGGGCAGACGATTATCTGGTTAAGCCATTTTCTGCAAAGGAATTACTTACCAAGGTGAGTGCACTGATTAAAATTCATCAGGGCCGGAAAAAGACAGAAGAAGAGCTGCGAAGTATTTTCCGTCAGGCTCCTGTTGCAATAGGAATTTTCCGTGGTCAGGACCTGATTATTGAAGTAGCCAATACCATGCTGCTCAATTACTGGAATAAGACAAGTGAACAGGTTATAGGACTACCGTATCTTTCTGCATTTACAGAGATTTCAGATGATGGATTTGAGACTATGGTTAGAGAGGTGTTGCAGAGTGGGATAGGACGTGTAGTAGATCAATGGCCAGTGGAAATCAAACGCGCAGATACCTTAGAAAAACTATACATTACCCTGGCCTTGGAGCCGTTACAGGAACACAATGGTATTGTGACTAAGGTAATGATGGTTGCCAGCAATGTAACTGAGCTATCTACCGCACTGGAACAGATTCGGGAAAGTGAACAACGTTTCCGTTTATTGGCCAACAGCATGCCACTGTTAGTGTGGAGTCTGGATACAGAGAGTAACAATCACTTTTACAATGCTTTTGCTCATACCTATTTTGGACATTTGGAACAGTCACTAACTCAGTATATGTTACTGGATCTTGTGCATCCGGATGAAAAAGAGGAGAGTATGATGCATTGGAAATACTCTCTGCAAACCGGGAAAGATTTTATTTATGAACATCGCTACCAACGGTATGATGGTGAATACAGATGGCATTTGACCAGGGGCACGGCCTTACGGGGAAGGCATGGACAAATGGATAGCTGGATTATGACGAGCACAGATATTCATGATCAGAAAACAGTGGAGGAAATACTGGAAGATCGTGTAGCTATCAGAACATTCGAACTGAAAAATATCAATGAGCAACTGATAAAGACCAATGCCGAACTCGAACAGTTTGCCTACATTGCCAGTCACGATTTGCAGGAACCACTCCGGAAAATTCAGGTCTTTACTAAACTGATACGCAAGAGACTTTCGCTGGAAGATGAAGAAAGCCAGGTGTATGCTGACAGAGTGATTGCTTCTGCAAATCGTATGTCACAGTTGGTGAATGATATTCTGAAGTATTCAAAAGTAGCCCACATAGAGTTAACCTTTGAACAGACAGATCTGAATACGATTGTGCAGGAAGTCCTGGCAGATTTTGAACTTTTAATTGCAGAGAAAGAGGCTGTAGTTTCTGTTGACCCGTTACCTGTTATTGAAGCTGTCCCTTTACAGATGAATCAGCTTTTTTATAATCTGCTTGGGAATGCATTGAAGTTTACCAGGCAGAAGCCTACAGTAGAAATACAATACCACTATATAGCCGAAGAAGACGCAGAAGTCTATGGATTTCTACAGACAGATATTGCCTATGCCCACATTGTTCTGATTGATAATGGAATTGGCTTTGATTCAGAACATGCCGAACGAATCTTTACTATCTTCCAGCGGCTTAATCCGGATGCTGGATTTGAGGGTAATGGAATTGGACTGACCATCTGCAAAAGAATTGTGGAGAATCATAGTGGACATATACGAGCAAGTGGAGTAGAGAATGAAGGAGCTGTGTTTGAGATTTTTCTACCAATTACACAGACATCTATTCTTTCGGGCATCTAATCTAGATAAGAACTTTACTGCCTAAAAACGCAATATGACTCATTCCAAATTTAAAAAAGAAACAACGTAGTTACAAAGAGAGTTGCGATTCCTTCAATCGTGTGTGGCAGTGTTGTAGATGCGATGGTAATCTTTTCTCCGCGAGGTTGGCCTTTGGCCTGTGTGGGGGAGGATCGGAGAAAAGTGCCCTTTTTTGCTAACACACCAATCTGGCTCACCAAATTCTCATTTGGTGCCCTGTTTTTGAGCAAGCAAGAAAGTAAGAGGCCACAAGAAGAGTGATGTAAGAGACAATAAACCAAGTTAGGAATAGGCGCTGATTTTGTAAAATAAGCTCACATCTAAAATTTATGATGAGTCATGTTTTGTTCTATATAGCTTATGGCAATACAAGACAAACTGTGTGAATCAGATAAAGAATGTATCAGAATAAGCACTCCTATACCATAACCGGGAGGCATTCAGGACCTCTTATCTTCCGGCAGAATAAGGATGTTTATACAATGCCTTGGCACTTTTGTTCTTGGGTGGTTTGCAATGTGGTGCATATTCAACAGCACAGGAGGTAAAGCAAAACACACAGGCCAGCAGTAAGTATTTCATGGTTTTATATCTGAGAGTAAGTAGTTGTGTGTAGAATAACGTAAGTTAGTCACATTTATTTGATAAAGGTAAATAACAGAGATTCAGAGAGTTTTCTAGTATAAGCTACTATAACATCTCTAAACCATGCAGACGTAATAATGCTATTGCTTTTCTTGTTTCTTTTGACCTGCTGAATGTGTGAAATAGTTTATTTTTGTTTGCAGTAACTCGTATTCAGCTAACTTTTATACAGCTATGTATATTGAAAATATTGATCAGCTACAGGAAAGAGATTTTGAGCAGCTTTCATATACCTCTTACCTGACTATTGCAGATCGGAAAGCAACCAAAAAGCAGGTAGAAGAAATCCTGGACAAAGCGCCACAGGTAAGTACACTGATATTTCAGAAAATGATGCTGGAAGAGTTGCCTGACAATCTGCCTTCTCTGAAGAAGTTACATAGCCTGAGGATTGAAATTACCACTCTTACCAATCTGGATATACTCAAGAAATGTAGAGAATTGGTCGACTTTACCTTTCTGGCTGACCCTTTGCCTGCTATAACAGGTAGTGCAAAAGAAGACTTGCCTAAACTGCAGAACTTATATTTGGGAATCAAAGATTTAACGGAGTTTCCTTCTTATTTTATTACACCTACTATTCAATCATTACAGATTTGGTCAGATACATTGAATACTTTACCAGGTCATGTTTTAAATAAAATGTCAGCTTTAACCAGTATGACTCTGGAAGCTCCATTAAAGACATTGCCTGAATTACAAGTAAACAATAAGTTGACCTATCTATCCTTAAAAGATACTCGTATCGATGACTGGTCAAATCCCAAATGCTGGCCTGGTTCCTTACAAACAGTGCATATTACACAGAACAAGATTGGTGGATATGGACCCGTATTTAGTCAGCTACCAAATTTACGAAGTCTACATATAGGAACTGATTGCCAGCAAAACTGGCTTACTGGTATTGGATCATGCCAGAAACTGACAGATTTGTCTATCTCACAAATAGATGGTATTCCGGATGATTTGAAGGATTGTCAAGTGCTTGAGTCTCTTTCTATCTATAAAGGAACAATTACTTCATTGTCTGACTGGTTTTGCTCTTTAGCCAATCTGAGAAAGCTTTCTATCTCATATACCAGTCTTAAACATGTACCCGCTGATTGGAGCAAAATGACCAAGCTGGAAAGTGTGAGTTTGGACAATAATCAAATAGAAGACTTTCATTTTACCTTCTCAATACCTGAATTACAAGGGGTGGTAATAAGCAACAATCCTATACGTGATCAGTGGTTTATACTGGATGCAAAAAAAGCACTCCCTATCAGCATGTATGGCTCTTTCTGGTCATCTGTTTTTGTAAAAGGGTTTAACCTGGAAGATAAAATCACTTTTTATAAAGCTATAGCAAAAAGTGACCTGGATCGTGAGGATAAAAAATGGTTCATGATAGAAATAGATCAGCAAAGGGTTTTACATGTTCCTGATGTATGGCCTATCTACAGAATGTTTCAGGGGCTTTGTATTCCACATAAACGATTATTGGATAAGTTACAGCAAAAGTTACTGGATCACAAGCTGAACAATGACTCTGTTAAGGCTATGCAGGCTGGCAAAGTATGGCTTTGTGGTGATTTTACAGAGAAGAAAACAGCGATAAAAGAAAAGCTTGGCAAGATAGCTGTACCTCTTACTACACAGTTTGATGTAGATGTAACCCATATTGCATTAGGTAAAAAGCCGACAGACCTCGGGGCTATATTCAAGGGTAATTCCTATCAGTTTTTGCTGGAATCTCAGTTATATCAGGTACTGAAGGAAGTAGATTCAGAAGAAAAGTTTCTGGTTCAGGAAGAAGTTACCGGAGGGCAGCAGATGGCTGATAGCCTTCGTAAGCTGCTAACCAGCAAAGATGATTCTTCGGTATTACTGGGGCTGGAAATGCTGAAAACAGGAGGTGTTCCTTCCAATATAATTGATGAATTACTCCTTGTACAAAAGACCAGCTCTGATGCGAAAGTACGTGCAGAGGCAAAAAAGCTTCTGCTGACACAGGGTTCAGTGGAGTGGGTGCAAGTACTGAATGATAAACAAAGCTTTACCAATCTGGAAACGACGAAAGAGAAAGATGTTCGTACCAAGTTGGAAAAGATGGCTAAGTCTGTGAGCAGAGAACGGGTTGCAGAGTTTGGGTTATTGCTTTTTTCTCATTATCAGAAAGGCTTATCATATATTCTGGTACATTTCAAACAAGGAGGCCCCCAACGGATTAAAGCCCTAAAAGCTTTGACACAAGGCGATCATTTTGATTTTCATATAGGAGTAGGGTATAATAACTGGAAATTGGAAAAGCCAGAGAGTGTGATCTTGTCTCCTGTCAAAACCGGAGTTAAGTTTCCGTTTGACCATCCGGAAGCGGCAAAGATCCGGATTATGAATCTACACAATACCAAGTTTGCAACTATACCTAAAGAGATTGCTGTATTTGAGAATCTGGAAGAACTGGACTGCTCAGCCAATAGTTTGAAAAGCCTGCCTGAGGAGATTGGGAAGTTAACTAAATTAAAACGGTTGGATCTGTCTTTAAACCGCTTCGATTCCTTACCTACCGGTATTCTGAAACTAACGAATCTGGAGTGGCTGGATCTTCGTTACAATAACGATAGTGTATTTAAAGATGGCGAAAAGTCGATAGTAAAGTTACCGGAAAACTTTAAGGAGTTACTACCTAACTGTGAGGTATTGTTGTAAGCATTTTCTTTTCTGGAAATGAGGTCTGTAAATAAGGGAAAAACACCTCTCTGTCCTCTTGAAAGGACCATCCCGCCCACTACAAGGCTGTAGCGGGACAGGCGTGACAAATAGAGCCATGCTTGGTTTCGGAGTGAAAGAGATTTATTCAGCATCCAAAGGCCGCCGGTCTTGTCACGGGTTCCTTTCAGGAGGACAAAAAGGGCGGGATGGTAAAAAGAGAGTTTTTCTGCCCGTCGTTGGTGTTATCACCAACGACCACTTTCCTATGATGCAAGTTGGTGATAACACCAACTTGGGGAGTGAAAATCCGATCTTTTCGCCGCTAAGAACAATATATATGATTGTGTTGAGTATACCCTTTTAATTTTTAGGTAATAGTATATAGAAGGTTGCACCCTCATTAGGTTTACTATCAGCCCAGATGTAACCACCATGTGTAGTTACTACTTTTTTGACTGTTGCTAAACCTATGCCTGAGCCTTTATACTCAGAAACACCGTGCAGGCGGGTAAACACGTTGAAAATGCGTTCTGCATCTGCTTGTTCAAAGCCAATTCCATTATCAGCAATACGTAGCATATAAAAGTCTTTTCCTCTCTTGCTTTCGGCAATAGGGAAGGTTACCTCTTTTCCTGATACACTAATGCAATCTATATCAATCAATGGCTCCACATCAGAGCGAATGTACTTGAGTGCATTGCTAAGCAAATTCTGAAAAGCTTGCTCCCATTGGCTTCGATAGCCTTTTATCTCACACAACACACCCACCTGAATAGTGGCTTTGGCTTGATCCACCTGAAAATCCAGATCTGTAAGTACCTGAGCAACTACCTCATTGAATGAGAACATTTCTGGTAACACCCCTTGCTGATCTACTTCTGAATAGGCTAACAGAGCTTCAATTAGTGTATTCATACGGTCCGTAGCCAATAGCATCCGGTCAAAAAGAGCACTTTCGCTTTCTCCCAGCCGCACACCAAGGGTAGATTTTAACAGTTTGGAAAACGCTTGTATTTTCCGGACAGGCTCTTTTAAATCATGGGAAGCGGCATGGGCAAAGTCTTCCAGGCGCTGATTGGAACCTTTGAGCTCAACAATTTTATCTTCCAACTGAAACTGCAAGTGTTTCAGGTTAGTAAAGTCCGTAAAGTGAATCACCACCTGATCGTTAAGCTTGAATGTGCTCATCAGGTTATACAAGTCCAGTCCATCCTTATCATAATGAATCTCAAAGGTAAGCGGCTCACCTGTAGTATAGGTTTGAACAGGGTTTGTAAAGCTGATCGTTTCCAGATAGCCGGGAAATACTTCACCTACCCGCTTTCCTTCCAGTTGCTCGGGAGTTGCGTTTGCATAGGCAGCATAAGCCTTATTAGTCAGAGCAAAAGTAAAGTCAACAATCTGATCATTTTCAAAAATAGGTTCCAGTACTTGTACCGGCTCTTTACACAGGTTGAGAATAGTTTGCAGGTACTCTCTGGCCTGACTGGCTTGCACAAGCTGCCTTGAATGAGTAACATCCTCGGTTGTATGAATAATATGGGATACCTGTCCCTGGTTGTCTAGCACCGGCTTATTGATAGGGCGCCAGAACCGGGTCTCTGTGGCACCTGTCAATGGATGAGTCTGCTGATAAGACTGATCCGACATCATATTGGGTTGCCTGGTTTGTAACACCTGTGCCAGAGATTGCAGGAGTTGAATGGAAATAACCTCATCACGACCATCACTAAAAAATACCTCAAACACCCCCTGACCAAGTAACGATTCCCTATTTACCCCAAATGCAGATAGATAATCATCTGAAATGGCTGCAATGGTAAATCGGGGTGCATCGGGTAGCAATAACAGGTGATTACCTGGTATGGCGTTAAAGATCGGATCATGGATGATCTGTGAATGGGTGCTGTTTTCTGATGGTGTTGGTATTTGATCAGGTAATTGCATTATAAGAAACCAGGGGAAGTATATCGGTATGATAAAGGTGTTCTGATAAATGTGACCGAAGTCAAATATCATCAAAATTGATTATGTCATGAAGTAAAATAACGAATTTGTTGATAAAATTGTATCCGAATCATGGAAAAGATAATGATCTATGAGAAAATTACAGAATCTATTTCTCAATTAAGAACAACGAAATGTATACTTTGGTTTACTGAATTGGTTTATGACAGTGCTTACTAAAATATCGTAGGTTTTACGAAATAGTGGACAAGTTGGCTTTATCAGGTTCTTTACAAAACTACTTCTTAGTATTTGTATTTTCTATTTGAGTTTCATTAGGTAATCCAAAATCTGATCAACCAAGAGGTAGATTCTGAAAAGGTGGCTGTTTAGTAGTTCTCATATATAGATTAAAGTCATTTTAGGATTTTCAAGTTCGTTTTGTAGTAATGGTATCTATCGTGATACCTTCTTTAGCCATTTCCTATACATACTTCACAAATAGATAGTGTTAAAATTGTGTTTGGTGAAACTTAGCTATGAAGAGTTAACTGAAACTACCAAAAAAACTTCCATCACCAACAACTAAGTAAAGGAAAGTAAATAGTACTCCAAAAGGTCCCTGAACCATTATCATTAGTATACAACTGATAAGTAGTACTATATTTATTCTTGTCAGTTTAGTAGTGTAATAGAGATTGATACCAAGTATAAAGGCAAGTAGAATAATTTCAATAAAAAAAAATAAGATAAAATTAACAGGATCAGTTTTAAGTGGATTGTATTTTGTTGGAAGAATAGTAACCCTTGAATGAAGTATAAATGAAATCAGAGGCTCAAGGCAATATGTACTAAAAGGTAGGCTGAATAATAAAAAGAAGATCTGTATCGGATTAAGAAATTTTTTCATTGCTTTAACAAGTTAAGTCTTGATTAATTATTGATTCTGCCGTTCTTCCTTCCAAAAAAAGATTAGTGAGATAATCTACAATCTAAGAAATAAAACTTCAAGTTTCTTGTACACAAAAACAGATTTATCTCCTCAAAAGACTTCTCACCAAATAAAAAGCAGTGCAAGTTTGATTGCACTGCTTTTTATTTTTTATTTTAGTATCTATTTAACAATCCAAAAAACTCGTCAATTGATGTTTCTATCTTGCAAGGCTGGCCGTATTAAAATACAAAAGTGGCTACACTGGCTGCATTGATAGATACAGGGGCAGACTTGCCATTGGTTTTAATCACAAAGTCTTTTTTTGTATTGCCTTCATTTAATACAATCAATACCTTTTTACCAGATGGTGTTTTGAATGCTACATTCGGCAGATCCGCAAGCTCAGTTGATGCAATGCGTACAGAACCTGGCCGTACAAATTTGGAAGCATGGGCAATAGTATAATAAGAAACATTTCTACGTACTGTATCCCCAATAGTTAATGCTCCCAGACACTGAGTACAACCACCCGGTGTATGTGGATTTTGCTGAGGATCTGCTGCCAGATTCCATTGCAGTACATTCCGGCTCCAGTTGCGAGTAGCTCCGATAATCAGATTTTTTACAGCCCATTGCAGATCACCACCAAACTGTCCTTCGGATGAAGTCCATTGTTCTGTGAAGTATACATGTTTATCCGGATGCGCATTGTGCACCTCGGTAAGAGCAGAGATCGACCCCAGGTATAAATGGAAGGCAGAGCCATCAATGTATTTCTTTGCTTCACTGTCGTTCAGGATAGAGATCGGATAGTTGGGGTGATCACAGTTATGATCAAAGATCTGAATCTTGGTTTTGATACCTGCAGCTTCAAAGGCAGGACCAAGGTGTTTTTTAACAAAGGTCGCCTGTTCAGGAGCTGTCATATCCAGGCTGGGGTTGTTTTTAGGATTCTCAGGTTCGTTTTGCACCGTAATAGCATCGATTGTAATGCCTTCTTTAGCCATTTCCTGTACATACTTCACAAAATACTTTGCATAAGCAGCGTAGTATTCAGGTTTTAGCTTGCCTCCAATGGTGCTGTTGTTAGACTTCATCCAGGCAGGAGGGGACCAGGGGCTGCCCAGAATTTTGATAGAAGGATTAATAGCCAGGATTTCTTTCAATACCGGAACCAGATCTTTTTTATCAGGAGTCAGGCTAAACTTTTGCATGTCTTCGTCTGTCTGACCAGCCGGAAGATCGTTGTAGGAAAAAGTACTGGAATCCAGATCGGAAGAGCCAATGCTTACCCGCAAATAGCTAATTCCAATGTTTTTATCATTTGTGTCAAACAACTCGTTGAGTAATGCAGCTCGTTGTTCTGAATTTAGCTTTTGGTGCAGTACATAGGCACTACCCCCTGTAAGCGTATACCCAAAGCCATCCATGGTTTGGAAGGTCTGGGCGGTGTCTATCTCAATCGTTGGCAGGGTAGTGGCTTCTGTTCCGAATGTGTAGGAAACGGGCTGCTTACTGAATAACGTTGATTTATCAGTAGTGGTAAGCCATACTTCCACATCTGTTTTCCCGGAAGTTTCAGTAATAGTTTGATCCTGTGAGTTGTTTTTACAAGCTATACAGGCCATCAGTGCAAATAGGCTGACAATACCTGATACACGAAATAGGGAATGGGGTATATGCATAAGGAGTGATTGGAAGAAAATATAAAAACCTGTTTCTGACGCTGCTGGAAGTTTTGTATGGCAAACACTAATGAGTAAGTAGTGTGTTGAAGATACTATTTCCGGCAGATATCAGGAACAGGTTTGAGAAAGGTTGTATAAAAGTCAGAGAATGATATTGTCCGGCTTTGCTCCTTTAGGTTTGGAAACAAAGCCGGACAGACAACTTCAGTGATTAATAACCCGTATTTTGTTTGATGGATGGGTTATTATTTAATTCATATTGCGGAATCGGGAATAGCAGATAGTGTTCATCTTCTGTTCCTCTGACTGCTTTGATAATATCCAGTGCCGTAACCTGATGCTCAGCCGATGGATCTGCTTTGGTATGGGCTGCATAACGCAACAAATCAAACCAGCGTTCGCCTTCAAATGCCAGTTCCAGGCGACGTTGTCTGTCTACTTCATCACGGAAGGCTTGTTTGGTTGCCAGATCTGTCAAAGTAAGAGCTGTCAATCCTGCCCGCGTACAAACAGCATTTAGTTTATCCAGTGCATCCTGGCTTGGACCACCTTGTTCATTCATAGCTTCTGCATAGATCAGATACATTTCTGCCAGGCGAAGCACAGGATAGTTATCGCTGCTGTTGAAGAAGTTAGTGTTTCTCCATTTGTATACAAACCAGCCATTGTCATTGCCAGTACCTGCACCACCGTAAACCATACTGCCATAACTTTTTCCACCACTTACTACCCCATTATACTTAAACCGATTGTCTTTGACTGTATCTGCATACTGTACAAATTCGTTGGTTGGAATATTATATTTTGGAAATGAATAGGTAGCAGGAGGTAGTGGAAGTGTTAGATCTGGTAATGTAAAACCACCATCTTCAGTACCCGCATATTCAATCTCAAAAATAGATTCGGTTTTGTTATTAGCTGGCCATAAGTCGTTGAAGTTAGGCGTCAGTGTATTTCCATACTTGCCACTGGTAATTACTTTGTTTGCCGCTTCTACTGCCTGTGCCCATTTACGTTCAGTCAAATAAACACGTGCCTGAAGTGCATTTACTGTGGTTTTGATAGCACGGCCTCTATTTCGTGGATCATTATTGTTACCTCCTTGTTGCGTTGCCGCCATTTCTTCTGCTTTTGTTAGATCGGCTTCAATCTGAGCATAAATCTGTTCAGCAGTAGAGGCTGCCAATGAAGGAGATTCTCCTGATTCTACCGGTTCGGTACGCAAAGGAACACCTCCATACAATTTAACCAGGTTAAAGTAGTTTAGGGCACGGATAAAATAAGCCTCTCCCAGAATCTGCTCCTGACGGGTTTTATCCATAGCAATGCCAGGTACATACTTCAGAATAGAGTTGGCTCGATTGATACCCTGAAATGCCATCTGATAAATTCGGCCTACAATTCCCGAAGTCGCATTCCATGTTATCCTATCCAGGTAAACCACATCGCCGTTGTTACTGGTGCAGTTGTCAGAAGGCATCTCTCCGATAATGTTCATGGTAGAACCATAATAGGTATCTCCCTGAAAGGCATCATAAGCTCCTGTGATAGCTGATTCTGCATCATCTCCTGTTTTGTAGTAATTCGATGCTGTGATACTTGTCAGAGGTTCTTTATCCAGAATGCTATTACAACCAAACATACCAGATAATAATAGTGCTGAAACGAATATTTTTTTCATATAGATAGCTAATCTTAAATCGTTAGTAATATTAGAACTGGAGGTTAAGTCCTACAGTATAGGTACGTGCCTGTGGATATACCCCAAAGTCTCTTCCGAAGCTGGTAGAGGAGAAGGGGTCTGCACTTACTTCCGGATCATAACCTCTGTATTTGGTAAAGGTCAACAGATTCAATCCTGTTACATAAATACGCAGGTTACTGATTTTAGCTTTTGAAAGCAGGCTGCCTGGTAATGTATAACCCAGTGTCAGGTTTTTCAAGCGTACATAAGTACCATCCTCAATAAAACGATTAGAGAAACGATTGTTGTTATTAAGGTCTCCATATACTACACGTGGCATGTTGGTCTCTGTATTGGTTGGTGTCCAGCGATTCAACAAATCCGGAGATCCATTGGTAGCAGAACTCATGCTTTCCAGTGCCTGACGTGTGGCATTGTAAATATCGTTTCCGAAGCTTCCCTGGAACAAGAAACTCAGGTCAATTCCTTTATAAGCGAATGTGTTGGTGATACCCCCAAAAAATTTAGGATTAGGATTGCCTAATACAACACGATCATCTCCATTAATCTGTTTATCTCCATTGGTATCTGCAAACTGAACATCTCCAGGTTTTGCGTCTTGTTGTTTGGCTGCCTTATTAATATCATCCTGATTCTGAAAGATACCTACCATTTTATATCCATAAAATGAACCCATTGGCAAGCCTTTTTTCACGATAGAATACTCATATATCAGAACGTTGTCTACCACTTTACCTGTTGCATCTGTTTGTGTTCCAATATCAATCACTTTGTTTTTATTGGTGCTGATATTGAACTGGGTAGTCCAGGTAAATCCATTCTCCAGACGGATATTGGTACTGGTAATGCCAAGTTCAAAACCTTTGTTTTCTATAGTTCCCAGGTTTTTGGTTACCTGTCCCTTCTGAGAACCTGTACTATAAGCCAATGGTACTTGAGCTAATAGATCATTGGTGCGTTTTAAATAAACGTCTGCTGTAACAGTGATTCTGTTATCCAGTAATCCGATGTCCAGACCTGCATCATACTGATTGGTGGTTTCCCATTTCAGTTTATCATTTCCAATTACGTTTGGTACAATACCCCCATCAATACCACTGCTACCCTGATAGTTATATCCTGTACTGTAAGTACTGAAGCGGTCATATACACCAATATTTTGATTACCATTGGCTCCATAACTCAAGCGGAGTTTCAGATCAGACAATGCTTTGGATTTTGGAAAGAATGCTTCGCTGGAAATACGCCATCCCAATGACAAGGCAGGGAAATAGCCAAAACGATTCGATTTGTTGAAACGGCTCGATCCATCGGCACGCATACTGGCAGTAGCATAGTAGCGATCAGCATATGCATAGGTACCACGTACAAAATAACTGATTAGTCCCCATTGTTCCTGATAGCTATAAGGTGGTGAATATTTAGTACCCGCTGAAAGGTACGGAACTGCATTAGACGGATAACCATATACAGAAGCTCCTGAAGTGAAGCGGTCAGATGCCTGAGCAGAATATCCTCCCAATAAAGTTAAACTTTGATTGTCACCAATTTTGGGTTTGTAAGTCAGTGTATTTTCCCATAACCAGATTAACTCCTCACTTCGCCCTGTTCGACCACTTCCTTTATCGCTGGATGCCGTGTTTTGTGTGCCTGCATATTCTCTTGATATAAACTGATTTTCATTCTGAGTACGAAAGTCAATACCCCCATTGGTACGGAATGTCAGATTATCCAGAATGTCAAATTCTCCATACAGGTTGCCAATGGCCTGATAGATCAAAGCCTGGTTATGTGTTTCGTTCAAGTTACTGTATGGATTATCACTAAATGAGAAGGTGTTTTGTCCATAGCTGCCATCACTCTTATATACAGGTATAGTAGGAATCTGAGTCAATGCACCCATGATTACACCTGAGTTTCCTAGTCCCAATTCACTGCGTACACTTCGGTTATTGTCTGTCCGGCTAATGTTTAGGCTAGTTCCTGCTCTGAAGCGTTTGGTAATTTCCTGATCCAGGTTCAGTTTAAACGAGATTCTTTTGAATCCCGAGTTTTTGATAATGCCATCCTGATCAAAATACGCTCCTGATAGATAGTATTTGGTCTTATCTCCACCTCCCTGTACACTCAATTGATAGCTTTTGATAGGAGCCGTACGATAGATAAGGTCTTGCCAGTTTGTATTGGTTTTAACGGTATCTGGTTGTCCAAAAGCCTTAGCTCGACCACTATTTACCAATGCCTCATCATAGAGGGTTGCAAATTGCTGACCATTTAGTACATCTAGTTTTTTTCTCAGCTCCTGCTGACTGAAATACGCATTGAATGTCACCTGAGGTTTACCTGCTTTCCCACGTTTGGTTGTGATAACCACAACGCCATTGGCAGCACGCGAACCGTAAATAGCAGCAGACGCCCCATCTTTCAGTACATCAATCGATTCAATATCACTTGGGTTTAAGGTATTCAGTGGGTTAGGTTTCTGATTGCCAATGCTAACTTCCGAATCGTAGCTTGGTAATACAGGTACGCCATCAATCACATACAAAGGTGAATTGGTAAGACTGATTGAGTTATTGCCACGAATACGGATGTTAATACCAGAACCAGGAGCTCCGGTGGGTGCAGTTACCTGTACCCCGGCAGCCTGACCTTGTAAAGCCTGATCAAAACCAGCTACGGTTTGTTTGCTTAGTTCTTTGGAATTTACTGTCGCTACAGAAGTACTCAGTTCAGGTTTTTTCTGGGTACCATATCCTACTACAACTACTTCATTCAATGACTTGATATCAGGCACCATCTGAAAATCAATGGTCGACCTTGCACCTACAGTCACTTCTTCAGTAGTATAGCCAATAGCAGAAATTACCAAAACTGCTTGTTCATCCGGAACATTGATGCTATAATTTCCTTGTGCATCAGTAGCTACTCCCTGATTTGTGCCTTTGATCACTATACTTACACCTGGCAGGCCTTCGCCTTTCTCATCTGTGATTTTCCCTTTTACCGGAAAAGCAGCTACTTGCTCCATTTTATTCATCGAAGTGAATGTCATGGAATTGCCAGATGAATTGTTCATGGGAATATTGGGAGATTGCATCGGTTCCAGCGAAAGTTTGGTTGACTTTTGCTCAGATACAATCACATAGGTATTCTTCTTTAGTTTCTTCAATTGCAGACCTGATGCTTTCAGCAGATTTTGCAGATTCTTCTCTGCTGACAGACTCATATCTATCCGCTTGCTATCGATGCGTTTGTTTTCTACAATATCTTCTTCAAAAAGTATATCTACATGGTAATGTTCTTTTATTTCAAGGATCGCATCACGCAGTAACAGCGTTTTTGGATCGTTTTGCTGACTCCTTTGGAGGTTATAGGCTAATGTCTGAGAGTAAGACGTTGCTGGATAAGCACTTAGCCAGCATGTCAACCCAATTGTCGACAGAAGCAAGGGTACTTTATGATTCATGTTAATTTAAGGGTTTAGAAAAGTGATAACAGGATTTTAATTTGTGTTTTGTGATGTTCAATCGGTGAATAGTACAATTTTTTACCGCGTAGCCGAAATGGGCTAAAACAGTTTGATCGTTTGAGTTAAAAAGGATTATAGATTATACAATGTGTTATTGAGGCGATAGTAAAAAGGTGTCTTGCTGAACTTGTACATTCAGATCCATGGCTTGAGAAACTACATACAGGAGTTCCTGAGCACTTTCGGCCTGAAAGGTTCCTGTGATTTTACGTGAAGCAAGTGTTGTATCTGTTATCTGTACCGAGACTCCGAAATTTTCGGATAATAACTGAACGAGTTCTTCTACTGAGGTTCGGTTAAAGACAAACCGATGATCTTTCCAGGAAGTATATTGCTGTACTTCCTGCTTTTGTTGCAGACTAAATGATCCTTTGGAATCTACCGTTACCACATCTCCCGGATGGATAACTACAGGTTTTTGAATGGTTGCAGTACGTAACTGAACCTTCCCTTTAGTTAAAATTACTTTTGAACCACGTTGGCGACTGAAGACAACGAATTCCGTACCCAGTACCTCTACTTCCAGGTTATCGGGTGTTTTTACGACAAAGCGTTTATGATCTGGTGTATGCGTTACCGAAAATTCAGCTTCTCCCTTTAACAATACCTCACGATTTCCTTTTCCAAAGAAGAAACGAGAATGTTGCAGTTGTGAGTTTGCATTTAGGGTCACAATAGTACCATCTTCTAGTGCTACTTTTCTAATCTGGCCGTAGGACGTCTGGTACGTTTTGTTCAGAATAGCCTCTCTCTGCCAGAATATTCCTATTCCCAACAGTGCAACCACAGAGGCAGCTACCCACCAAGATGTGCGCTTACGGGAATAGGAAACAAACGGCGATTGAATGGAATTATAGTTTGTTGAAATAGTTTCTGTATCTGGATTGGTAGCGCGTGTAACTAGTTTTTCGAAAGCTGAATTGGCATCTGGTATAAACTGCGGATGTTTTTCTTCCCACTCTTCCAACCAATCATAGTATTGCTCCCGATTCCGCTCATCTTGCAGCCATTCCTCTATTAACTTGCGTTGTAAAGGATTGGCATTACCTGACAGGAACATAAATATGATATCTTTAGTCAATTCTGTTTTCATGAATGTAGGCTTTGCTGAATAGAGTATAATAGCAGGGGGATACCCTAATCAAAAAGAAAGATTTTTTTAAAAGAACAGGGTAGAAGCGATCAGGATGGACACAATGAACCATTCTTTTTTCAAAGCAGCCTTTATAATTTTTAGTGCTTTGGTAATATGTGCTTCCACTGTTTTCTGTGAAAGATTCATTTCGGTAGCTATCTCTGTATATTTTTTGCCTTCAAAGCGGCTTAACAGGAATACCTTCTGGATCTGTGGAGGAAGTTCTTTGATGATTTTATCCAGTTTCAGATACAATTCATCGTATTGAAGCATCTGGTCTGCTGTAGGCATGGATGACGTGAGCAGCAGATCATCGGTAATTTCGTCCGGCGCTTTGCCAAGTTCAGCACGTAAGTAGGCAAATGCTCTATAACGCACTACTGTAAAGAGGTAGGCTTTGTAGGATGTTTTAACATGAAGATACTGCTCTTTGGTCCAGAACTGAAGAAACACTTCAGTTACCAGATCCTCAGCAATCTGTTTGGAATAAACAAACCGGATGGCATGGCTGCACAAAGGTTTGTAATACTTCTTAAAAAGCAATTCTATCCCTTCTGAGACATTTTCTTCCAGTGTTTTGCGAATAAAAAATTCTTTGTCAACTGGAGTACTGGTAGAATTTTCGTCAGATTGAAAAGAAAATAAGGATTGTGAACTTTGATTTTCGGGCAACGCCATACCTGCGACTCAATAATAAAAACAAATCAAAAACTCTTCTTGCCTATAAGAGTTAAAACCCCGGTGCATACCCTAATAAGAATTTCATTTTTTTTATAATTTTTTGCAAAACCTCTAGGGGGCCACCTGTATTTTCCTCTACTCTATACTGTTTTCCAAACTATACCCGAATGCGTAAATTTTCTGTAAGGGTAGAACATGAGGCATTGTATAAAAGTGCCATCTTAGAAGATGTAATGAGCGTAGGAATTGCCCGGTTTTGTTTGTGGAAAGGGTAAAAGGTTGATTTGTTGTGTGTTGTAAGCCTTCTGTGAATAGTGTTTTTTCTGTGTTATCTACTAAATAGCATTGCCTAGGTGTAAAATGTTTTTTCACTAGCGAGTAAATTTGCTATTTTCACAACTAGTAAAAATACAAACAGAAGCTAACTCAACTTTAAGGCAAGGTTTTTTTATTTTATCCTTCTGAAAGGATCTTTTTCTCTTTCTGTCTCCTGCAAGGATATCCCCATTGTGTCCTCCTGAAAGGATCTCTTGACAAATAGAGCCATGCTTAGTCTCTGAGCAAAATAATTATCTCCAGTCGGAAAGGTCGCCGGTCTTGCCACGAGTTCCTTTCAGGAGGACAGAGAGGGGTGAGAAGGTCGGACGAGATATGTCTTGAAGGTGATTTTTTTGCAAGCAAAAAATGAAGAAGCTTATGGAAGAGACAAGAAAGTGACAATAAGCAAATGTAGGTAGAGCGAATAAAAAAAACGATGAAAGAGATAGATTCTGGAAAATAAACAAACACAGAAAGAGTGCTTGCTCAAAAAATAACCCAAGCCTACATTTTTCAAAAGTATAGACTTGGGTTGTACTCTCTTCAAAATTCAGATCATCTATGTAGTGTATCTAGGATACAATCAAAAGTCAGGTTTAACGCTTGATGCATATCACCAGTGCTTTATTTCAAAATCTCAATTTTCTCTCCACCTTCCCAGTCTTTAAACTCATTGGTATAGTAGAGATAGGCTGTACTGGCAGGTGCTGTAAAGGTGCCAGGTACCTCAGCTTTCAGATCAAGTTGAATCTGAATCCAGTCTTTAGGGGCTACTTTGCGATAGTAAAACACTACATAATTTTTGCGCACCTCATAGAAGTCTACTATCTTCTTTTCCTGTAGTTCCTTTAACTGCCAGGGTTGTGGACTCAATCCAGATGGAATGCCCACCAGAGCCACAGTCATAGGGAGTGTCTCACTGGTTTTGTTTTTTACCGATGTTGTCATTCGTACCGTTTGTCCAGTTTGAATGGCTGTGTGTGAAAGCTGAGTTTCTACGTCTACCTTACACTCAGGTGCACTGTTTGGAGTTTGCGATGCCCAGGATACATTCATAGAATAAGGAAGAGCTGTTTTGGTGTTTTCAAATACAACCCGGAAAGGTTGTTTACCTTCTTTCATAAACCGTTCTATACCTGTAATCGTAATATCTTCCCGTGCATCCTTTTCATACGACTGAGAGCCAATCAACTCTTCCCCCATATATACCAGCAGATTACCTCCCTCTGATGTGTGTCGTACAAATTTGGCATATTCAGTCAGCGATTTCAGTGCCAGAATAGTAGCCTGAGTAGATCCAAAGCCTCCATACTTTCTGGATTTTACAATTTTATTGACAAGCTTCTGTACCTGAGTTTCATCGGGATTGGTTGTCTTTAGTAAGGCTTGCAATAAAAGAGAAGCCGTTTCTATTTGTAGTGACTGTCCATACGAAGAGGTCATAGATGTAGCCATTTTTGCCTTTTCAAGTCCTTTTTCGTTTATCTGGCGAGTACATTCTGTTATGAGTTTTTCTCCTTTCTCTGTGTCTTTCAGATTGAAAGCTGCATTGGCTAAAAGTGCCATCTGGTAGAGATCCTGATTTTTGAGGGCTATCTGATAACTGTTCTCATACTCTGGTCTGATTTCCTGGATTCCGGCTTCTGTCAGGGCATAGACAATATAGGCATTCATAGCCTGATCGCTGCCCGGGATAGAGTACATGTGTCGGGGATTCAAAATAAAGCTTCCTTTCCCGTCTCGACGACTCAGTATCCATTGTTTGGTCCGTCTGAGCATTTTCTCGTCTACCCCATCATACACTTTCTTCATTTCTGTAAACTCTGCCAGACCAAAAGCCGTCAGTGCTTCATGGGGAGGAGTATGTCCAAACCACTCAAAGCCATCTTCTTTGGTTTCAAACCCTATCAGGCGTTTGTAGCCTTTATCAATATAGTCCAGTGCCTGCTTCTCCAGTTTGGGATTGGACGTGCCTGATTCCCGTAAATATTGTAATACCAATACATTGGGATAGGTAGAGGAAGATGTCTGTTCAAAACATCCATAGGGTTCTCTCAATACCGATTCAATGCCATTTAGTAATTCATTCAATAGATTAGGATAAGCTTTTAACTCTGCTTTTATAGAGCCTTTGACAGGTTCATTGATCGTGAACGAAAACTGTGCCTCTTTTTCTTTGCCAGAGTAGGCCATTTCTGTGGGAAAGCCCTTCGGCTGTACATCTATCTCCTGTGAAACCGTCTCCTGCATACCATCGCCCTGGAAGATAAGTGTCAATGTGCCTTTACCTGCTACGGGTTGCACTTCGGCATGTAAATACAAGGTTTTGGCTTCTCCTGGTAGACTATACACCGACCCATTGAAAGCGGTGATTTTTAGTTGAGGAGGTGTTTTTATGGTAAGTTCACCATGAATAGCCTGACTGGTAGTATTCTTCAGGGAGATAGGAATTTCCAGTCTGTCTTCGAAAGTAAGATAGGGAGGGATTTTTGCCTCGATGCTGAAAGGTAACTGGGTTGCATAGGTTAGTTCGGCACGACCTGCCAGGCCGCTGGTACTCATACCCTCTGTAGTAACTCGAAAGGCAGTGACCTGATCTGAATTATAGAAGCTTACATGGGCAGTACCTGTTCTGGCATCTGTCTGTATTTCATGATTCCAATAAATAGTACTACGAAAGTCTGTACGTTCAGCCACTGCTTTCTTCGGATCGTAGACCGGTATATAGAATTCCCGAGCTACAGAGAATTTTCGTTCGGCAATATATACCTGAGAAATCGGAAGCTTGTTGCGGGGGATAGATCGTTTGTAATAAACGTCCTTTTTAGTGGTAATAACAATAACGCCATTGCTCCCACGTGAGCCGTATAAGGCGGTTGCTTCTCCTGATTTCAGTACACTGATGCTGGCTATATCAGTTGGAGAAATAAATTCAGGTGTAGTAACGAGTGTTCCATCTACAACATACAGAGGGTCACTGTTGGCTATGCTACTAACACCACGTATTTGAACACCTGATACAGACCCTGGTGCTCCATCTGACTGCGTTATTTGCACGCCTGATATTCGACCCTGTAAGGTCTGTGATAGTTCTGTAGATGGGAAAATATTCAATTCGCTGGATTGAACAGTAGCTACCGCACTAGTTAAGTCTTGTTTTCTTTGTGTGGCATACCCCACCACTACTACTTCATTGAGAGCCTGTACATCAGCAGACAGACTCATGTCTCCTAACGAGAATGGCGAATCTTCCATTACATCAGCAGATTTTGATTGAGCCTTTGTTGAAGGATTGGGTTTGCTTACTTGTACCCTTTTTGGAGTAGCAACAGCCTTTTCCTTAATAGCCTCATTTTGCCATTTGAAATCCTGGTTAGCCGCTACAGAACCTGGATTACTTGTCGGTTCCTGATCGAGCCTAATATATAGATATTGAGGGAAAACACCTGGTGCTTGGGCAAATAGCTGTATGGCTACTTTGGGATTGATTGCCTGAAACAGGAATCGTCCGTTAGAGCCGGTTGTAAGTTGAGCAGAACGTCGTTTATCATCCAGTTCAAATAAGGTTACTGTAGCAGACAATGGCTTTTGATCACGTGCATCCAGAATGGTTCCGGATAAGTTACCTGTTTTCTCTGGCGCAAAAATCATGTTTTGGGGACCTTCCTGAACCTGTTGCCAGGTAAATCTTCTCCAGCCATGTGTCATCATCACATAGTCCAGTGCTTTGGATGCTTTGGGCTCATTGGGCTTAAAGTAAAAAAAAGGTTCTTCTATCTTACCTCTCAGATCCGAGCTCATCAGCATGTGAGACAGTATGTTATCTTGTTTGTCATCGGCAAACGTTACCAGCCGATCATCAGCCACCGAAAGGGACAGGTTAGCTGGTACAGGCAGGCTATCTTCATCGACTGTACGGATGGTAAGGTCTACTTTTTCGCGGGGAGAGTAGTGCTTCTTATCGGTGGTGACAGAGATATGCATTTTACGTTGTGCATTCACGAATACCAGCCGTTCACAACGTGGTACCTGATTGTAGTCAAACAGTGTAATCTGAGCAATACCAATAGGAAAATCCTTGAGAGGAACAGAAACCTGATTGTGTCCTGTCTCAGCAGAGATTTCCTTGGTATAATAGATTTTGCCACGTACCTGACCTACCAGATAAATCGGTTTGCTGGCAGGGGCATGAAAAGAGAGTTGAATCTGTTTTGCTGTAACCGTATCCACAGACAACACATATCCTTTAGGCAATGCTGCCGGAAGAGCATAGGTTTGACTGATGGCAGGCTGAGTGATGTGTACAATGTATTGTTGATCTTGTGAAGGAGTTAGGGCAAATGCCCCCATGCCTTGATGAAAGCTTTTGAATGACTGAAGTTTTTTGCCTGTTTCATCGGTTACATACCCTTCTATATCGGCTGGCTTGCCAAACTCATTGATAGCTTTAAAGGCTACCCTACTGGGAATGCCTGCTACCAGATCGCCTCCTTCCGGAAAGAACTGAAGGGCAATTTTATTGAGTACAATAGGTATTGAGCGGGATATACTTTCTGTATTTCCTTCATACAAAATCGTGATGTTTAGCAGGCCGTCTGTGGTTTGCAGATCAGCAGGCAAGGTAAAACGGATACTTGCTTTTCCATTTTTATCTGAAACTGCATGGGCTTGGAGAAATTGCTTTCCTTCAATCTGCACAGTATAGGTGACTGACTTTTCAGTTAACGGATGATTTTGCAAATCTTTCATTTCCAGATCTGCCACTACCGGATCTCCGGCCCCGTATGCTTTTCGGGTAAAGTCCAGCTTCATCAGCAGACGGGGAGTGAGTACTTTCTGTACCTGAATCTCTTTTTCGAAAAATGCTTCCGGTCCCTGATTTCTCATCCATTGGGTATAAGCTCTCAACTTATATAATCCTCCGGGTGCTGATTCCTCCAGGTGAAAGTCTCCATATACACTTCCTTTTTTTACCAGAAGCTGCAATGTTTTCTCTACCGTTCCACGCGGATTAACCAGTTCCACATAGACAACATGACTGGCAGCATCTGCTGTAAGAATAAGACCATTCGCCAGATATCCTTTGAACCAGATATCTTCACCCGGTTTGTAGAACGTCCTATCTGTATGGATGTATAGTTTTTCGTCTGGTATTTTATCTGTATAGGCTTCTGTCTTTTGGCGTAGGTAGTCGAGAAAATTTGCCGGTAACAGCATGGGTAGTTTAAATGCCGACAGACAAAGGATCGACAGGCTGATAAATAAAAGTATAAATTTCGTTTTCATAAAACCCGAAAGTTTACCTGATAAATAAGGGAGAATAATAGATTAAATAGTGATTTGAACAGAAGCGCCATAGCTTCGCAATGAAGGTGCATTAAACAGATCCAGGCCTGTTGCGGTGTTGTAGCCAAACAGCATACCTACCGGATCTACTCCTTTGTAAGGCGTAGAAAGCCATAGGTTACGACCTGAAACAGATACCTGGATATCACATCTGGGTAGGAAACTTTGTCTGTAGGATGGAAACTTATAGGAGAGTTTTACCTCTTGTAAACGTATCCACGAAGATTTTTGGATAGACTCCGCACCCACACCACTTTGTCCGTAATGTACCCAGCGATTACCCTGTAACCCATGCGCTGAATTGGCAAAATCGACCATGATACCATTGGGCTTTCCATTTTCCTGAACGCCCTCGAAGATATAGTTCTGAGTAGGACGCTGTTGCTCTGTTACTTTAGATACTCCCAGGTAGTTTAACGATGCCTGAGTACCATTCCAGATATCACCGCCCTGACGGAAGTCAAACAGGATATTGCATGACCAGCCTTTCCACCAAATGGTATGTTCTGTTGATGCCGTCCACCGGGGATTGGGATTGCCAATGATCTGGGGTTGGTCATCTACTACAGGATAGCCATCAGTGCCAATAATAGTTTGCCCATTTTCGTTTGTTTTCCAGCGGGAACCCATCAGGACTCCATACGGTTGACCTGCAACGAGATTGGTGGAAACATCTGAAAAACCTGCTATGGGTATGCGGGTTTCGTTGTTGTAGAGTTTGGTGACAACAGGTTTTACTTTGCTGAAGGAAACTCTAGACATAAACCGTACGGCTCCAGTGTGATGCTGATAGGATACAGACCATTCGTATCCTTTGTTTTCAATATCAGCCAGGTTTTGTAGTTGAAAGCCATTTTCGCTGAATATAGGAACCAGTGCTTGTTGGGTTAGATTCTGAAAATAGCTAGCAGATACATGTAGCCTGTTTTGTATAATATTCATATCCAATCCGAGTTCCTTCTTTGTGGTTTTTTCAGGCTGTAGCTGGCGTGTATAGACTATTTCCTGTGTTTCCTGATACTGGGCAAAGTTGGATGCTGCATACTGTGTAGAGTTATACTGCCACTGATTATAGATCAGAGGTGCTTCCTGTATGTTTTGAGAATAATTGGCATATACCTTGGCAAAGTTGAGGAAGGATGAATAGGAGAAAAGTTCAGAGAAAGTGAATCCCAGACCTATAGTCGGCAACCAGAATTTACCTTTTGTATAGGTTGATGAGAAATAATGCTGGTTTGTAAGATTCAGAAGCACCAGGTCTCTGTATTTAAGCCGTATGCTTTCTGCAATCTCATGCTTCTGACGTAAAGGGGTAAATTTACGAATAGCTAAAGAGTCTGCATTACTGATATCAAATGATTCTGTTGAGGCAAATCTAAATCCATCTTTGCGGTTCAGTTGTTCCTGCTGGTGAGCAAATGTATAGGAAACCGAAGTTTCCAGGTAGATCGTAGAGCTATTATTCAGGTAAGTATCAAAAGAAGGCTTGGCTGTAAACTGATAATTGCTCAGCTTGTATTCCCGGGTGGTTAACCTTCCTTCGGGATAAGTGGTCATTCCGGGAACTATACCAAAAACTCTGTTCTGATTCTTATGTTCCAGACTGCCTTTTAGCAATACCTGAAAGTTGTTTTGGTCGTAGTTTAGGCTAAGGTTGGTAAAGAGATTCCGGATATTCTGGTTGTCGGGCAACAAATTTACCAATGCATAGGGATTGTCTGTATTGCCTGCACTATAGGTACGAAACTGATTGTCTGAAAGCAAATAGGCATCTTCATTGCGAAGTGCTTCTCTGCGAGATAAACCACCCGCGTTGTCAAAGGTGGGTGCGGTTTGCATGACAGACGACAGTATATGTGCCCAGTTGCCATTCTGATTAGGTAAAGTTTGATTAATTGAGGTATAGAATAGAGTATACTCTGCTTGTAATGCAGGCATGATCAACCGTTTCAGATTCAGGTTCCACTGACTTTCATTTGTGTGTGCATTAGGCAATACCCCTTGCTGGGTATGATACGTAAACCCTGTTTTCATAGCTGTATTCCAGAGAGTAGTCTTTACAGTCAGGTTATGATTGGTTGTCATACCGTTTCTGAAAAACTGATAGGGGTTATAAGCTTTTGCTCTAGTGCCGTTGCCATTGCCTCTTATGGTTAATGCTCCATTGGGATTGTAGGCATAGGGCTGTCCATCAAATTCCAGATTGTTGATTTTTGGTCCCCAGCTAAATATCTCGCCTGTTTCCGGACCTTGCCAGGTTTCTGTGCCATTTACAGGTCTTCCCTGACCATATTGGTTCTGTAAGTCAGGCAACCGATTGATCTGGTCTAGCGTAAAAGAAGAGGAAAAGGTAAGCTGAACAGGTGCTTGTATATAGGGTCGTGTATCTGCTACAAAAATACCATTACGGGCTTTGGAGCCGTATTGCAATCTGGCAAGCCAACCCTTTACATAGCGAAGTGTGTAGGTATTGGTGAGATGGTTTTGATTAGGAAATGTAATATACGATTGAATAGTATACCTTGGCGAATCATCTGTGAGTGTGGCTACTCCTGTCTTTTCAGGCGTTGGTTGAGTGGGTGGCTGGGTGCTTTGTTGAGCCTCCTTCTGAACCATTTGTGAAGAAGGTATTTGCACGGGGTCTGACTCTGATGAATCAACAGAACCTAATGCCGTTGAATTCTTTTCTGTCACCTGTACCTCACGTGTGGTAAACCCAATAAACGAAATCACCAGTGTAGCGCCTAATGGAGCTGTAATACGATAATATCCTTCGGCATTGGTGGTTGTTCCCCGGTCAGTTCCTTTTACTGAAATACTTACCCCTGGTAATGGCTCTCCATTCGTATCTTTAAGACGACCGCTGATAACGCGATCCTGGGCCTGAGTGAAAGCCGGAATAAGGCTTGTGAGAAAAAATAGCGTAAATAAAAAATGCTTCATAATCCCGTTCATTTAGTTGCTTATAGGATGCAACCAGGATTATTTTTCCATAAACCGGGAATATATATGTAGAGATTATAGTGAATACTTCTTTGTCAGGGAAGATTTTGGTTCTGAAGGTCAGATAGTTAGATTGAGATAGATTTTTCCGTAAAGTGATTCAAAACCGGATAGTATTTTCGCTATTGCAAAAAATCCTCATTGGGTAGGAGATGGCACGATCCCAGAGTTTCTTTTGATAAAATCTTCAATTACCTCTCTGTAAATACTGTGTGGGGAATAAGATAATTCTTTCCATAGTTCTCCATGTTTGAGTCTGTGGATGTGCAACACTTCTAACTTATTGTATTCTTTCTCTCTGAGGCGGGTTTCAAACAAATCAGCATATTTAAATGTGTTTGTCTCAGATATAAGTAGCATTGGAGTGGAGAGACTATCTATATACGATGTTGGTGATCCCTTTTCAAAATCTTGTATGGTTGGGCCAAAGACACTGCCAATGTGATTATCTGCAAATGAACTGCCGTTTGATTTGGCTAAAACCTGATAATAGTGCAAAACATCATAGGCTCCGGCAATAGGAATCACGCCTTTGAATATATTCTTGGATAGTCCTTCATTTTTGAGATACTGATTATCCATGGCAATCAGTGCCGCCAGGTGACCACCAGATGAATACCCACTAACAAAGATTTTATTAAGAGAATACCCATACTTACTGGCGTTGGCATACAGATACTTTACTGCTCTGGCTATGTCTATACTATGTTCCGGATGTCTGATTCCCTTGTTTAGAGATGAGTCCTTCCAGGTAGCCGGACTTAACCGATGACCTACAGATGCTACGGCTATACCTTTTTGGGCAAATTTTCGGCCAATGTCCATTTCCATATTTCGGTTTACATACGACCAGGCTCCACCACCAATCCAGATTAACAACGGTGGATTTTTTACACCCCTGGGTAAGACCAGATTTAATTTATGATTGGCTGAGTCATAACCTGCTCCCTGATAGTAGGGAATGTCTTTTAGTTCTGAAACAGAATACGTAGTGATTGCCTGAGAGTATGCCCAGTTACATACCAGCATAAAAGAAAACAGAAACAGATTCTTCATATAGGTTTGTTCGTTAGAGATACAGTCAGGCAAAACGTTGGTCACTTCAGCATACTACCTTACTTACTGGTCTTTATTACGTGTGCTACCCTCGTTTATGTATAGGTATATAGCTGACAGCCAGTGCTATAGGCTCAGCGAATATATGTTTTTCTGACAAAAGTATCATTCATTGCGCAGGGATTTTACAGGATTGGCAAAAGCAGCCCGAATCGTAATCGTACTGATAGTAAGAAAGGCAATGCCACCCAGTACCAGAACAGGTAATAAGCCATACCATCCCTTGATATCAATCCGGAATGCATAGCGGGTGAGCCACTCACTCATGCCATACCAGGCTATCGGAATAGCCAGTAAGGCAGCCAGCAGAATCAAACGTAAGGTATCCCAGGCAAGTAGTGAAACGATATGTTGTACACTAGCCCCAAGTACTTTGCGTATGCCTATTTCTTTGGTACGACGGGCGGTGTTATAGGACGTCAGACCAAACAGGCCAATACAGGCAATGAAGATCGCCAGTGAAGAAAAAAAGGCGACTACACGTCCAAATACTTCTTCCTGTTTGTACTGCTGATTAAAGAACTGATCCAGAAAAAAGGAGTCAAACGAGGATTCTGGAAAAAACTTCACCCAGGTAGCCTCTATTTTTTTGGCTGTCTGTTTAATGTCACCTCCCTGTATTTTTATAGAAAGGAAATCTGCCGGTATCCAGCGGAAGTCCGGGTCCATAAACAGGATGATGGGAGTATAGGGATGTTGCAGGGATTGCTGGTGATAGTCTTTGATCACACCTATAATTTCATTGGCTCTGCCCCGATTAGCCTCCAGCAGGATTTTTTCGCCAATGGCTTTTTCGCTGGATTCAAACCCAAATTGTTTTACTGCCGATTCATTGAGAATTAACCCATACTGATCTGCAGGGCGACTTTTGTCGAAGTTGCGTCCGGCTATGACTGTTAGATCAAAAGTTGGAATGAAGTCGTAGTCGGCAGCCATCATCTCGTATAGCCGATTGTCTGCCGGCTCAGAATGCAGCTTACGGTTGGCCAGAAATTCACCTACTTCTATACCCGGTACTGCTCCTGAGCCAGTTACATTCGTGATCCCTGCCAGCGATTTTAACTCATTCTTGAAGCTTTCTATCTTTTCAATATACCCTTCTGTATGTACAGGTGCCTCTACAACCATAACCTGAGTAATGTCTGCTCCCAACGTCTGATTCATCATGTAGCTGATTTGTTTGTAGGCGATCAGAGTACCCATAATCAGTATCAGGGATGTAGTAAACTGTAAGGTAACCAGGCTTTTACGCAGTAGATTGCCTCCACCAGAGAAGGTATACTTGCCCTTGAGAATTTGTACCGGAATTACCTTGGCAAGCAGAAAGGCCGGATAAATGCCGGAGATCAGAATCCCTACAGGAAAGATGATGGCAAAAAGAGTGTATTGATGGGGTTCAGTCCAGATAGAAGCCGGGATGTAGATAGTCAAAAATGTACGTAAACTCCATATACCTATTCCAATAAAAACAATTGCTACCAGTAACGCAATGAAGTTGAGGATAAATGACTCAAACAGAAACTGACCTACCAGAAGCGTAGGAGATGATCCCAAGACTTTCCGAATGCCCGCTTCCTGTGCCCGGTCAATAGCTCTTGCTGTAGATAGATTGATATAGTTTACCCTGCCAATAAGTCAGAATAATAATACCTGCTATAAGCAGAAACTGCACGGTGGTACGACTGCCTTTGGTTTCCGGTTCGTTGGTTTTGGCTGGGTTCAGATGTATAGCATGCAATGGCACCAGGTCAACAGCCCATTTGTGTTCTTTCATGGCATCTGCCGTTTTATATTTCTCGGCCAGAGCCGGGAATTTAGCTGCCAGGTTCGCAATGTTGGTATTCGGCTGTACGCGTATATAGGTGTAGCTGCTATGCTGATACCAGAAGTTACGAACCCATTCCGGAGACGTAGTCCATGACATCAGCATGTCAAACTGTAAAGAAGAGTTAATGGGTAGATCTTTGAAAACTCCTGACACCTGGCACCGATAGGTTTTGGAAATGGTGCTGATATCCAGAAATTTTCCCATAGGCTCCTCCTTGCCAAAATATTTATGGGCAGCTTTTTCCGAGATGACCACTGTATTAGGCGCATTCAGAAACGTTTGGGGATTGCCTTTGAGTACTGGGTAGGAGAAGAAGGTAAAGAAGTTAGAGTCAGCAAAGCATACATTTTGCTCACGAAATTTTGTATCCTGATAACGTACTACCCGTGTAGAGCTGTTCCAGTTGATACGGGTAAAAGACTCTACTTCTGGAAAGTTGGCCTTCATAGCCGGGCCGTAGCCGTTTGTACTACCTGCCCAATCGTCCGTTTTTTCACCTCCTTTATAAAAAATGCTCTCAACGCGGTAAATGTTCTCACTACGCTGATGAATCGTATCATAACTGTTTTCAAACCGAACATACCCTGTCAGCAAAAAGAATATCGCCATACCCAGGCTAAGCCCGACCACATTAATCAGGGTAAATACTTTGTGTTTGGCAATGTTGCGGAGAGCAACAGTCAGAAAGTTTCGAAACATGTGGAGTGGCGTGCAAAGATGAAAGAGTAATAGTAACGAAAAATAGTGTGTTTTACGATAGGTTACAATAAGTATTCTGACAAAAAGCTAGGTGGACAAAAGAAAAATAGGTTTTAAAAAGTAGTAAACAAATTTTTTCTATCACTTATGCAAGATTTGCCATAAACTATGTAAATTGAAATACACTTTTATAGAATTCTCATCAGGTTTCATTTTTTGCCTTTTTGCTTATTTATCTGTGCATTCAGCAGAGGTATCAAAAGGCTGGTTTAGCTATGAAAATCGTTTTAAGGAGTAATTAGCCTGGAAACAAAGAACTAATAACCTATGATGAAACACTATCAGTACATGTACTATCGGTTGGTGATCTGGTTGCAGTATGTAAACAGTGTACCGGCAACGAGTGCCACCATGTTGTTGATCATATGCAATGGGTTTAATCTGGTGGCTTTGATTGCTGTCATTAAATACGGTTTGGGTGTTCCGCTCTATCTCTCTTCGAAGCTGGTAGCTGTTGCTATTGGGGTTATTCTGTGTATGTTTAACTTCTTTTCACTGGAAGATAAATTGGAAGAAATACACGAAAACTATAAGGAAGAACCCGAAGAAACACAGGCGAAAAGTGAATTATACCTTATTGTATACATGGTAGTGAGTGTTCTTCTGTTAACGGTAGCCATCTGTGTGCAGCAGATGATATTGCATAGAGGATAGATTAACGAAAAAATACTACAAACTAGAAGTCAGAAAATGGGAATGCAAACACGTCTGTATGGATGCATAGTAGAATATGGACTGGATTTATCCTTACGTTCAGATATATATACACATAATGAAAAAATACTAAACAGCTTACCTGAACTGGATCAATGGCCTCCTCTCACAAAAAATATGTTTTCGATTACCCATAATGGGCAGGCAGCTAGTCCTAATTATGAATATGATGGGCGATTGATACATTTTGGAGGTAATTTCAAATCTATCGAATATGAATGGGAAGAGTGGAAAGTAAAATTTGAAAATTTACTCTCTCGGTTGTATTGGTTGGAGGCCGATGTGCATATCAAAACAGAATATACTCATGTACAGACTTTTACATGGGGAGTGGATCTGTATAAGTGGAATGAGTTGGATAGAAAGTTATTGAAACCGATTCAGAAAGAATATTTTGTCTATAATGAATAAACATTCTTGGTTTATTCTCGTCGTTGGTGAGAATACTATCGACCTGTTTCCTACAGTTCAACACTCAGAAAACGCTCTCACTATCCTCAAAGGATGATATTTTCTTTTTTGTCCTTCTGAAAGAATCCTTTGGCAAAGTTAGCGGCCTTTGGGTTTGGAGATACTTATTTTTCTCAGAACCCAGGCATGGCTCTATTTGTCACACGTGTTCCGTCGTGGCGGAAGTTTCTTTCAGAAGGACAGGGAAGAGGAATATTCTTTTCTGGGGACAAGAAGAGAATTTACTGCAAAAAAAAATTTTGCATGGAATAAACCGCAACACCTATATCAATCTGTAAATGATACACCATACATTACAGATCCACTGTATAACCTATTTTCTGCTTACTGGCATTATAGATCTCACCATTGGTTGCAATGTATATATAGTTCTTGTTCATATTATAGATCATAAAGGGATATTCTTCCCGATTGGATTTAATTAGTTTTCCAATCACCTTTACACTGCCACCTGTAGTTTTGATCAGATCCATTTGTGTAGTCAGATAATATTGATTCTCCGGATTGGAGTGAAATATAACTTTGCCTAACAAATATTTTGAGTCAATGGGTTGTACTGCTGCTACCTGTGAATCAGAAGAGGCAGACGTAGTATTTGTTCGTACATGGTCTGTGGGTGCACTCTTTTTCTGGGCAACCATACCCTCATTGGCTCTTTCCCATCCTACGGCAATGGCTTCCAGACGTGCTCGTTTGGGAGGATGTGTGACAGATCCTTTCTCTTCAGCCAGCATACTGATAGCTATCTGTGCTTCTGTTAAGGTCGCTCCCATTTTATGGAGGATAAAACCCGAAAACTCATCCGCTTCCAGTTCATTCGATGGGCGGCTGCCTTCTTCCAGCAGCGTATGTCCATTCAGATGGTGGCCGATTTCATGAGCTAGAATGCTGATCGCTGCCCAGTCTGTATGACACGCTTGTTGCATTTGGGACATAAAGTGCTGACTATACAGGATATACCGCTTATTGTCATAGATAACAGCTGCAGCATTCTCAATATTCACAGCTTTAATTTCAAAACGTGCCTTGAGTCCCATAACACTCATAATACGGGCAATAGCCTGACTCGTTTCCTCACTTGAGGTAAACTCGTACAAGTCGCCTGCAATAGGCTCTCCAAGATAGGTACAATGATGATCTGTTTCGATGGCTAGTGGATACTGGCCATAGCTTTTACCAAAAGCATACAGGATAAAAAACAGACAAAAGAATCCTTTGCCTAAAGGGATACGGTTCATAAAAAAGAGAAGAAAAGAATAGGAGTAGATCTATCTCATTTTTATCCTGGGTTTGGTGTGGTTACAATTGGATAACCCATTTTTAAAAGATTTATTGTATCTGTATTTAAATAATGTATAAAAAATAAATTAACCTGACTGTCAGTGTTTTTCTTTGATCTGAGCAGGCAAAAGTCTATCCCTTCTCTGTGGCAATTTTTTAGAAAGAAAACAGGTCTGATCGTTTTTTGCTACATTGGTCGCACAACGCTGATACGTACAAACACTTAGGCGTTTATGAATGTCCTGTTTTTTCTATCCTATGCATAAATCAAAATCACTGGCTGGGATTATCGGACCTACGTTGATTGTAATGGTAGCTTCCGAACTCAAGCTATGGAATCCTACTTTGTATGATGATCAGATAGTACCACTGATCTATCTGTCTGGTGTGTTGTTTTTTGTTGCCGGACTCGCCATTGTGCGTTCACATAACATATGGGTATTGCATTGGCCGGTGGTGATAACCTTACTGGGGTGGTTAGGTATGGCTCTGGGTCTGTTGCGTATGTTCTTTCCGCAAGCCTATCAAGGTAATTTTAGCAATGATATCAGTGCTATGGTAGTTGAAATTATTCTGATTAGTATTGGTTTTTTTCTATCCTTCAAGGCCTATTGGCCACAAATAAGACAGGAGAAATAAAGTTTTTTGCAGCTATACTTCAAAGGTTTTTACTGCTAAGTAGAGAATTAGTAAGTCACTAATTGTTTATTTATTTTGCCTGCCTAATGATATAAACTAACATCTGAATTAAAATAGTCTATTTGTGGAAGAGAAAAAAGCATTTGAGCAATTTGTTAAAGATGAACAGGCAAAGGTAGTAAACCAGTTTCTGAACCCTGAACATCCACTGGTTAAACAACATGCCGATATACTTAACCTGATTAAACAGCGGATGCTGGCTGTAAGGCTACGCAATCGATATGCTGTTTCAGGCTGGGAGAAAGTGCAGGAAAAGATAGTTGATGAGCAGAATCTGAATTATATCCTCAAACCATGGTCTTTGCAGGAAATCAAGATCTATGAATCGGAACATGAAGTCCGGCTTCCCGATGAAGTAAAAGTATATCTAATGGAAATAGGTGAGGGCGGAGGAGGATATTTTTGTGGTGAGAAGCCCATTATAGTAGAGAGACGATATGATCCTATTTATGCTATGAGATTGCCTTTTCCTATTACATCAGCCAAGATTCATGATATCAACCATCGTTGGGGAATAAAGGCTTGGGTTCCATTGGATAATGGTGCAGAACACAAGGAAGAGCTGGAAGAGCTTATCCAGTATCTGAAAAAGAAGAAGATACTACACAAAAATAATAGTCTGAGAGAATTATTTGCTCTTCCAGTATTTCCGGATCGGGGATTCTGGTGTTTTGGCCTTGTTGCTGAACAGGACCCCTTGCTGGTAGTAATGAATGGAGAGTTCGAGGGAGAAGTCTGGATAGATTCACTGCATTATGGTGTAGAAGACGGAGGTTATCTGGGACCTGCTACACCTGAACACCGAAAATTTTTATCCTTTATAGCAGGCAGCGTGCTGGCTAAGCTGGAAGGGGGAACAAAAACATCAGAGGTAGGAGATTGGTTGTAAGAGAAACATAAGGGATAGACTCGCTGTTTTTAGTCTAGGAAAATATGTTTCTTTTCTGGGTCTTTCTGCAATAATCTTCTCCTTGCTGTCCTCCTGAAAGGAACTCCTGACAAATAGAGTGGCGCTTGGATTTTGAAAGAAAGAATACTTTCCAGTCGGAAAGACTGCGAGTCTTGATCCAAGATCCTTTCAGAAGGACAAAAAAGGGCTTTAGAGCACAAAAAAGGCATTTTTTCCTAAAACTCTTAAAAATTGAAAAAGTTATGGGACAAGATAAAGGGGTTCTTCTGACATAATAATCTATGGTTTGCAGTTGATAGTGCAGTTAGGTACAGGCTTTTCTATAATGAGTTCATTAACGGATGGGTTCTTTGACCAGTAGTGTATCTGATAGCATTGATTTGGATATTTGATGTCCATACCTTCCTGATAGCGAATGTTACCGAAATAGAGTTTGTTGTTTACACAAAATTTATAGGTGATAACCTGACCTTTGGAATATCTTTTTTCAATAGTAACACCAACGCTGTAATAATTCTCTTTGGCTAGCTCTTGTCTGCTTTGCCAGTAGTATAAGTAACTATATCCTAAAAGGCTAAATCCTATAATTGAGAATAAGGCTTGAAAGAATTTTTTAGGATCTAAAAGAATTTCTTTAAGGGCTTTTTTTAGATGTTGTAACCGGATTTTAATCGATTGAGCTTTTTCTGTATTTTCCTCGTCTTCGATTTTAATCTTACAATCAGGAAGCCATGTTTTAATTTTTTCCTTTTCAGTCTCTGGAATAAAGTTGTTACGTAAGTCTAGAATTTGTAATTTGTCTAACTTAGCAATTTCAACTGGGAGTTGAGTTAATTCATTGGTATGTAAATTTAGTTCAATGAGGTTGGGAAGGTTTCCTATATAATCAGGTAATATCTTTAACTTTAGCTCCTTTACATCCAGACAGGTTAGTTTTGAGAGGTTTTCTATTTCTTTTGGAAATGACCTTACTAATGTATGGCTTAGGGAAAGAATTTCCAGGTTTTTCAGATTGCCAATTGTGGAGGGTAAACTACTAATATCATTAGAGTACAAGGATAACTGTTCCAATGCCATACAGTTGCCAATTTCTGAAGGAATGCATTGTAATTGGTTTGTGAATAGATACAAGTGCTTTAACTGGATACAATTTCCGATTGTTGAAGGAACAGATTGTAACTTATTTCTTTGCACATATAAATACTGTAGGCTGGTACAGTTTCCAATTTCAACAGGCAAGTCATGTAATTGCATAGCTGAAAGATCCAGCTTTTTGAGGTTCTGCAATAGCCCTATTTCAGCAGGCATAGAAGATATAGGATTCTCTTTCAATATTAATTCCTGTAGTTTTGAAAGAAAACCAATTTCCGCAGGTATTTGAGTGAGCGTATTGCAAGAGAGATCCAGTACTTCCAGATTCACCAGATACTTAATCTGAGAAGGTATAAAATTCAATCTATTTAAGACCTCTCCTTTATTCTCTTTTGATAAGGAAAGTTCTTTTAATGTGTAAACCCTATGTATCCTTTTTGAAAAAGAGGACCTTGGGAAAACCATTTCTTCATTCTCTGTAATCCAATCGAAAATAGCATCAATATCATTTCGGAACTCCCTGATATCAATCTTCAGTGATTTGGCGAGTGCTAGCCCCTGTTGAACATTTTCCATTTGACCAGATTGTACTAGTCGCATTACATTATCTTTTTCGGTAGATTCTGTACTCATTGTCGATATTCGCAAAATAGAAGTGTCTCAACCTATTCTACTATAGATTTCAGTTAGATCTGCAAAGCAAGTTTACAAACAATATTCTGATTTCTACAGAATGGATAGGTGAGATGCGTTGAATATCTTCGAACAGGTTTTGTATTTGTGCGAGTAAAATCCTATACTTTCCAATACTGATAGATTTAAGCTGATGAACCTGAGCAAGGACATTCTTAATGCATTTGCTCTCAAGGGAGAGTGCATTCCTTTGTCAGGAGGGCAGCATACATCGGTTCGGGTTGGTGATTTTGTACTGAAGCCTATAGATACTAATATCCTGTATTACGAATGGCTGCTGACCGTCTATAGTGCTATACATCCAAAAGGATACCGGTTGGCAAAGCCTGTAAAGAGTGAGCAGGATACGTTTGTGTACAAAGGCTGGTGTTGTACACGATATGAACCGGGTGAATTTATGAACGGAAAGCTACCGGAAAAGCTGGAGGTGGCGAGACTGTTTCATACTGATGTGGCAGAGTTACCTTTTCAGGATATGCCATCCGCAGATCACAAATGGGCAAAGGCTCATCAGATTGCCTGGCAAAAAGAAGACCTGCTCAGAGACATTACAGGTGAGGCGTATACCATATTGGCAGACCTACTTTCTGGTTTGACACTACAGGACAAGTATTCTTTGCAGATTATACATGCTGACCTGGCTGGTAATATATTTTTTGACGTTGCGTTACCTCCACTGATTATTGATTTTTCTCCGACCATAGCCCCTGTAGCGTATGCAGAAGCCATACTGGTATGTGACTCCATTGCCTGGCATGGAAGCCCGCTGGGAGATCTAAACTATCTTTCCCATTCTGAATTTACCAGAGAAATGATACTACGGGCGATTGTGTTTCGGTTAACGGTAGCTGCACTATCTGTACAGCAGAATGAGAATGCGTTCAGTACTGAATACAAATGCTTTCAGCCTATTATACAGTACCTGACATAATCAGGTCTGGAATGAGGATGTGCATTGGTAACATGAACGTATACACTTTGTTCTATAGAATAGTATGTATTTAATTACAAAGTGAGGTTCTCTCAATTCTTGACTTTTTATTTATAGTAAAAGATTTCATTTTCATCACTATATAATTACAGCTACTTGATTTCATCATTTAAGTTCATCCCTTATGGTAGGAACATTTCGTGTCAGAGAAGAAAATTGTGCTGCCTTTGCTTTCAGGCAGTTAAAAACTATAGCATTCATTCTTTTGGGATTAATAGTTGTATTTTCTCTTGTATTGCGTCTTATACGCTTTGATTTCTATCTTTTACTTTTAGGGGGAGCTTTTGCGTTAGGCTATTTGGGCAGGATACGGTATGTGGGACTGTTACGCATTGGTTTTCTGGAAGACCGCATTCTGCAGACCGTCGACACTACCCAAAGTAATGTATTGATAGAAGCATCAAGAGCCAGAAACAAAAGTCGGTACAATCAGAACGACGAGAAGGAAATCTTATTTGCCGATATTGAGAGAATTGATTTTAAGGATAAGGATGTTATAGTGTATGGGAAAGGAAGTAATGGATTTTCTACCAATCATAAAATTACGATTCCATGTGAAATAGAAAATTATGAACAAATCAAACAGGTTCTAAGCAGATGGAACGAAAAACAGGTATAGATATCCTTTGTAATAGTATAGGTCATACTTTTTGCAAGATACCAGGGACGGCATAGAGTAATAGATTATAGTGATATGCTGGCACCTTTGACTAACTAAAGAAAAGTGCTCCACAGATACTTTTATCTCATCAAATTACATCTCTTCAAATACACTCCCTTGAATTTATGGTTCTAAGCTCAGCTTTCTTATTTGCCCTTCTACTGGTGGCAGTGATTTCACTATTGTTTTACAGCTATCGACGTAGTGGCAAGGGTATGGAAATCGTGCTGGTATTTCTTTTAGGACTTGTGATTGTCTGTGGAGGCATAACCTTGATGATCGCTACATTTGATTTTCTGCATCCATCCGACAAAAAGCCTTTTACATTTATGGCCTTTCTGCTGATGTTTATCTTTACTGGTTTCTATTTTTCAGTGTATCAGGCTATTGTCTTTGCGGTTGTCAGACTGATCGCCGCTTTCTTCACAGCATCAAGAATCCTTCATATCCTAGGGGCTGTCTTGTTGGGAATTGGTGCACTGGTGTTGACATTTGTATTTACTTTGTTTGCCTCTCATACAAAGGATTGGGTATTAGCTGTATTTAACACACTGGGTTTTCTGAGTGCCTTCCTGTTTGGGCTCTGGGGAATTCCCAGATTGCAGGTTTTGAAGGAGGCTTAACGAAAAGTATATTGTGAAAAGAAAAACAATTACACAATGGCTGATAAAGAAGTTTCCGAAGAGTTTCGGGTGGGACGAGTCGAAAGGGTAGCAGTAATAATCCTGTTATACTTTCTGGTTCTATATAGTCTAACCTATTATGATGACTGGTTAGTTAGTCATTTTCCCCAACACAAGGAAACAATGGAATTTCTCACAAAAGATTTTCTGTTTCATTCCAGTCTACCTCTCACAATTATTCTAGTGTATTGTGTAATGAAAAGCAATAATGTGATCCTTAAACTTATTGCGTTTATCCCGTGTATCCTCTTAAGTCTTGTGTCCTTACTACAATTTTTTATTCTCTTCACCTGGCTCTTGGATATAGCTACAAGCTCACCAGCAGATCCCCCTATCGAAGAAAATTTTCCTTAAATATGAGTAAGACCAGATTTTCATCGTGGCATTTGTATAAAATAGACCACTTATTTAGGGTAGGATAGTAGATAAGAACAGAAAGAATAGTTAACTGTTAACTAACGTATGATCTATAAAATAAGCCTTGTAATCTCAGGAGATAATCTGGTCCCGGAAAAAGTTATTGAAGGAACCTCAAAGGATTTTATTGTTGTATCTTATAACAGCCCCACTGATAGGAAATTTGCAGACAAGGAAGATTTGTATGGGTATGGGGTTATAACATTCTGGCATACTAAGAAATTCGCAACGCGAGAAAATATACATACGTTCGAAGGAGAATATGTTGCGTTTATAGAGAATAATTTTTCATTGTTTACTCTGAATGGTGCAACGGACTTTGAATTATATATGGAAGTATATTATGATGGTGGACAATGCAACTTTGAAATTTTTGATAAAGATTTAGTAGCACGTTTGGCTAAGTTTAGAATATCTATTCCTGTTAGTGTCTATGTGTTAAGTGATTTAGAGCTGAATAAATGGATGAAAGAGATTGAACTAACATGGAGTGCTTCCTTAGATTAGAAACCCTACCATGTTACTTTTTTGTCACACCACGACGTAATAACCAAAAAGTTACTATTCTCTGATCCTTCTACCAACAGGTCAAAGGCCAGCCTCGCGGGAAAAGATTGCCAGTGCACCTATACCATCTTTCGAGATTAACGTTATCACAACTCTCTCTGTAACTTCTTTATTTTTATTTTTTAATACTTCCAACTTGATACAAATTATCAGATTGGACGTTATTCACTTATAAGTTTGGCGAATATACTGATTCTGTTTTCATCTTTTATACTACTGTCGTAGTACCCTATTTTCTATCCATTCGACTACGTATCTGAGAAAATGTTTGGTTAATGCAATGTAACTATAACAGATTCAATAATGCCGGTGATTCAATATTTACAGAAAGTATTCCTTATTTCTGAATAAGACTTTATATTTATTTTATTTTGAATGTGTGAAATAAAATAAAAGTATATTTACTAATGACATTGTTTCCTTTGTAAATCAATCTGATACTAAAAGCTATTATAAAAAAGCCGTACTATCAGTTATCCCAACTGCCTACTCTGCCTTAAAAGTATTTTTTGTTAATTTTTAAAATAACGATGTGCAGTTAGGATCACACCTGTACATACAATCTCTCAGTTATGAAGCTTTACAAACACCTATCTCCTATGAAAAACGTTCTTACGTTCTTTTTTGTCCTGTTACCCTTTACTTTAACAGCCAGAGACATTACTGTACCTCTGGGACAAAAGATTAGCACCTATGCCGCTCAGGCAAATGCGGGCGATCGACTGCTTCTACAGGCGGGTACATATGAGGATCAGGATTATATAACCTTAAAAGCAGGCATTAGCGTTAAGGGAGCGGGCAAAGACCGTACCCTCGTTAAAGTGAAACAATGGGCCTGGTATACCGGATTTTTTAACTTACGGGACACACCTGGTTCAAATGGTAACATTGAGATCTCAGATATGACACTGGATGGACAGAATGTGAGCTGGAGTGCTGTACGGAATGAAGAACTGGGAGCGATAAAGATACACGATATCATCATCCGCAATTTTTACAGAAGTGCCATAGAACTGGTAGGATATAAGTCAACATTACCTCTACAGAATATTGAGATTTATAACTTTCTGATTGAAAATAGTTCGAACGAAAATAATAGTAGTGCGAATGGCAATATCCAGGCCTATGGGTTCCTCAATAACATTATGATTCATCATGGAACGATCATACATAACAATGGAGATGAGTTAGATGATCCGCTTATTCCTCAGGAGGCCAGAGGATTTGGCAAGTCAGGTTATGCGATCAAATTCCAGGAAACCTACGATGCCGACAATGGCTATCAGGCAGTAACAGGAAAAATAACCAATAGCCGGTTTTATGCACTCAAAATGGTTGCCAAAGCCACCAGCAAATTCAACGGGGGGTATACACCTACCATCAACTTCGAATTTTTTAATATAGAGACAGAAAACATTGAAATTTCAGACTGTGACTTTAACTCTGCACTAAGCCTGGAAAAGGAGAACAGCCGCAAGCCTGCCCTCTCCGCCTATGTTCGAAACAATCGGTTTAAAGTTATTCAGGGCGTTAGCTCTGTTCTCGAAATAGCCTTATCCAATGTGGTAGTGGAAGATAACGAATTTAACTGGCTGGAAAACAAAGTTACCAATGTATGGGGAGCGGCAGGTCAGTACAATGGCAAAACCACACTTCTGACAGGACAACGAATTCGCAGAAACAAATTTTTATTTTACAACCAAAATCCTATTTTGTTCCGATATGACAGCGCCATCGGGGACTGGATATTTGAGTATAATACGATTATTGGAGGTAGCCCAACCGTACTGGGTTTTCAGGGCAGCACATCCGCAGGCAGTCAGACAGTTACAATTCAAGGTAATACATTTCAGTATACCTTTACCCCTGTTGGGTATGTCAATACCACTGAAAGTGTTTCAAAACCTGCGGTTATCAATGTAAACAATAACAAGACAAATGCAGTAAATTAATAGTATCCCTTAATATAGCATACCCCAAATAGTTCCTGTTTCCTATTCAATTGGGGATAAACTATTTGGGGTATGCCCTTATATGCTTTTATGTAAAATTGTCAAAAGTCTTACTAGATACGCTGCTGAGCAGGTACTGCTGTGTTTTCTATCGTCCCTGAGTCCAGGCATCTTTGGTGTTGGCAGAGATACTCAAGAATGTCACATAGATCAGGCGTTGTACTACTCTATTTTACAATCTATTCGGTTTACGTATCCTTTGTAAACAAAAGTTATCTTTCGAGTCAAGCTTTCCTATCATCAGATAGGAGGGGTATATACTATGTTTTCTTGATGTACCTATCCTATAATCATCCCATATATAGATAGAATCAATTCGCTGTTCGAGTTTTACAGGTGGATTCACAATACCCAATGCTTTATAGGTTGAATCCTGTGATTCATAAAAGTGAAGGGATCGGTAGGGAAGGTAAAACTGTTTTTCTTCTCCTTTTTTAATTTCATAAACCTGATCTCCTCTAAATTTGCCAAAATACTCTATAAGAAGAGATTCGTTTTCTGTATATATTTTCCGTTTCTCTTCTTTCTCTGGTGCTTTTTTGTACCGGCCAATATAAGGTCCATATATAGTAAATTGTTCTATCAACAAACATTTGTTATTTGCATAGACAGCAATGCTTGAATCCAGCTGATTGGTAATAGATAGAATGCAGTATTTATCATAGTAGTTGGCAAATAAGCCTTTCCGTTCACTATCTCCCAGCTTTGCATTCATGGCCGCTATCGTGTTATCTTCCGGATGAATGATTTTATACACAATACCATCTAACTCTATCTCTTTGTTCTGCGGTTCTTTTTTAATAGTATCAGCTATATTGGAATCTGTACAGCCACTACCTGCAAGCAGACATATCCCTAAGGCTATTAGAAATAAATAAACTCCTTTAAAATGCATTGTTCTCTAAGTGTATAGCAAGTGGTGGAAGGTAGCCTATATTATTTTATCGATTGTACTCTACATGTGAAAGAATTAAGGGCAAGGGGTTGTTTGTTACCCATTGTACACCCAGTTCACACAGTCTGGAGGTGTCGCCTGATCTTCGTTTAATTTTTATTACAAGTTCTTCTGCCTCCATTAGTTCAGAATAGGAGAGGGGATTTCCCTGTTTCATGAATGCAAGGAATGCATCTGCCATTTTCTTATACTCACTGTCCCAATTTATCCCTCCATTGCCTTGTACTTCATTGGCGATTCGTCCTGTGATTCGAATTACCTCACCTTGTAGGGTTGCTGCCGGGCCACTGGAAGGAACCAGAAGATCCCAAAATTCCTTATGTTGTTGTTGCCAGTTTGCGGCAGTAGTGGTTATAGGAGTTTTTCCATCATGCAGTATTCTTTTTGCCACAGGTTCCACGTCAAATAGCTGGTATAATTCTTCCAGAGCTGTACTTACCTCTTCCACATACTCCTGATTGAAACCAGCTCGGTAGAATTCAAATTGCTTCCCTATAGCTTGTACAAATCCTCTCATTTTGGGTGTTATTTGCACACCTGCCTGCAGGTATATTTTAGCTAGTTTTACAGTGTTAACAATATAGGCATTGCGACACATTTGTAATGCTTGTTCCAAAGGCGTATTGCCATCAGAATTGAGAGCATGTATGTACGCGTCATAGGCAAGCAAAAGCTCTGTATTCTCAACGTTATGGGCACTTGCTGCCGTATGCAGAGGTGTATCTTTATGATTGTTTTTAGCATGTACATAGGCACCCAGTGTCAACAAGCTTTTTATATTGCCATGTATGCTACCTGAGCGGTTGTGTAGAGGAGTGTTTCCCCAGGTATCAGTGGCTTGCAGATCTGCTCCTTGTTGCACTAACCATACAGCCAGTTCATGGGGACAGTTATCAAAGGCCAGCGCCGTAGCTTTCGCATACCCTCCACGAGCATCTGGCTCACAGGTAGTAAACACTGCTTTCAATGCCTGAAAATCTCCTGTGCTTAATAGTTCTTCAAAATCTTTGGGTAAGGTTTTCCTTTTCTTTGCCATGGCTTAGTATTAAATAGTCTGAGGTCTCCATGCAACAAATCTTCCAGGTAAAGATCTGTTACTTGTTTCTGGTTTTAAAATGGGTTAAAAAGATTGATAAAATAGAAAACCCTTATAGGAAGTATTCTTGCTCCTGGAAATCGGATGATTCAGCCAGATTAAGTCTGGCCGTCTTTCCACGACCAAGTATCCTTTCAGAGGCATAATGTTTAATTGGTTTGATAGGGCTTTGCTGCTTTGTAGTCTACCAGTTTTGTATTGTTCCATTAATTATGAGAGAATTATCTTTTCTCAAATCTCCTGGTAGTGTATTGCTTTCTTTCCATCAGTACTTGGTTAACGCGCTTGTATCTATTTCCAGACAAAGTTCTATGTAAATAGAGGAAAGAATAGAATGTACCATGAGACATTGAGTTTGTTTACTATTTTTGTGATTCAATATCTGTATATTTTCTATGAAAAAATTGTTACTGATTATCTTATTGCTATCTGCGTCATTCTTGTTCCATTCTTTTACTTTCGCACAAACCTATAATCTCCAAAGAGGAATTGGAAAGATAAATTTCTCAGAACCTATTAGTGTAGCTGTTGATACAAAGGGATATAAATATGTAGCTTGTTCGAATGGATATGTAGCAAAACTAGATAAGGATAATAAAGTTCAATTTTTATTAAACTTTACTACTCATCCAGATGGTATTATTTTATTATTTCTCATGTTGGACAGTGAGGAAAATCTTTGGGTTGGAGATAGAACAAGAGGTCGTTTACAGAAATTCGATTCTGATGGAAAACTTTTACTGGAATTTGGATCTCAGGGAGAAAAGGATGGGCAATTTTCCCTTCTTGGAAAATTTTGCTTTGATAGCCTGGGTAATATTCTAGTGGTTGATATGGGCAAACATTGTATCCAAAAATTTGATAAAACCGGAGTTTTCTTATCCAAATTTGGTTCTCAGGGCACTGCCAATGGAAAATTTTATTCACCTGAAGGAATTACTATTGATAGAGAAGGTAATCTTTGGGTGACAGAATATACAAATAGTCGTGTTCAAAAATTCGATAAAGATGGTAACTTCTTACTTAAATTCGGATCGTATGGCACTAAGAATGGACAGTTTTATCAGCCAGCAGCTATAAAAGAAGATGCAGATGGCAATTTTTGGGTTGCGGACTATAATAATTATCGTCTCCAAAAATTTGATAAGAATGGGAAGTACCTGTTAAAGGTTACTACCTACAGCATTTCATTTGGCTTTCATCCTTTGGATCTGACAATAGATCATCAAGGACATATTTGGACTACCGATGACACATACGGTTCTATACAAGCATTTAATTCGACAGGGCAGGGGGAAACTATGTTTGGTTCTTCTAAATTTTTTGGTGATGAGATATTTGCTATGGCGCAAAGTATTTGTGTGGATATAGAAGGCAATACCTGGGTAGCTGATATGCTTAATAATCGTATCCAGAAGTTTGATGCGACAGGTAAATTTTTGTTGTCAGTAGGAAATATGGGTGTTAATAATGGTGAATTTGAGTATCCGATAGATATGGCTATTGATAAGTTAGGTAATCTTTTGGTAACAGATAGATATAATCATCGTGTACAAAAGTTTGACAAAAATGGAAAGTTCTTGTCTAAATTTGGTTCTAAAGGTTCTGGTAATGGTCAATTTGTTGAGCCTCAAGGTATTGCTATAGATATGCAAGGTAATATCTGGATAGTGGATTCTGGTAATTACCGTGTTCAGAAATTTGATAGAGATGGTAACTTCCTCTTAACTTTTGGTTCCAAAGGGTCTGTTGGTGGTGACTTTCATGAGCCAACCTCTATAGTAGTAGATAATCAAGGCATTGTTTGGGTAATGGATCTTGAGTTTCCAAGTGTAAAGCTGTTTGATGAGAAGGGTAACTATCTTTATTCATTCGGTGGTGAGTCTGAGTATGGATATGGTGGTTTTTATAAACCCTCTGGAATGGCATTAGATAAGCAAGGATATGTATGGATTGCTGACCGACATGTTATTCAAAGATTTGCACCAGGAGGAAGGGAAAACTCATATATATCACAGATTCCTTTGCCAAACATGCGGTGTTCCGATCTGGCATTTGACCAGAAAGGAGATTTGTACTTTACTTCTCCATTTGGGGCAATAGTATATACAACAAACCTGCCACATACTTCGATTAAAGGAAAAGTTTATTTGGATAAAGACCAGAATTGTAGCTTTACCAATGGTGATAAACCACTACAAAATGCCATGGTAGTTGCAAATCCTGGTAGCTATTTTGCTATGACAGACATAGAGGGCAATTATGAAATTTTGTTAGATACAGGAAAATATACAGTTAGCCAGATAATTGATACTACATCAAGTTCAGCTATACAACCTTCTTGTCCAGCTACAAATGTTTCTTCTATTATCACTTTTACAAGTAAAAAAGATACCACTACTCATGTAGATTTTGCAAATAGAGGTACATTATTACCACAATTGGTAAGTAATGTAAGTCTTGAACCCCATCGGAGATGTTTTATCAGCACAATTGTTATTAGTTATTCCAATACAGGGTATGGCGATGCTGAAAATGTAAAGGTCTCTGTAAAACTTCCAAAATATGTGGTATTTAAGTCTGCTGATAAACCGTATACCATTGACAAAGATTCTAATTATGTCTTTACTATTGATACACTTAAGTCATTTCATTCAGGTGTTATTCATATTACTGATTCAGTTGTGTGTATAGCAAATATAACAGGGTTGGCTCTATGTGCCAAAGCCTGGATTACTCCTGCCAATACCTATACTCTACCTGCTAATTCTACCTGGGACAATTCCGACATTGTACTCACAGGCAAGTGTATAGAAAATGGCCGGGTTCAGATGGTGATTAAAAACATCGGACAGGCAATGGCTGATAGTGCTGAATTTAGAATATTGCTCGATGCTCAGCTGGCTTTCCGTAAAAATTATAAACTGGCAGCAGGAGATAGTTTAGTTTTGAAAGTACCTGCTAACGGCAAGACTGTTCGTCTGGAAGCAGACCAACGACCGGATCATCCCCGTAAGTCCCAAACCAATCTGACTATCGAAGGGTGTGTGGCTTCTAGTAGTGATGTAGTCAGCAAAGGATTTGTGGATGCATTACCACAGGATGATATCGAACCCGAAGTTGCCATACAATGTCTGCCAATTGTAGATTCCTATGATCCTAACGACAAGCTGGTAAGTCCGGCAGGAACAACAGATGAGCACTATACCCCGACAACCTCTGAACTAAAATACACGATTCGTTTTCAAAATACAGGAACGGATTATGCTTATACTGTTGTGGTAATCGATACCTTATCTGAAAATCTGGATATCGCCACATTGCAAATGGGAGCTGCTTCCCATGGTTATTCACTGAAAGTAAGTGGCAAAGGGCAACCTGTTTTAACCTGGACATTCAATAATATAAATCTACCAGACAGTACTCGTGATCAGAAAGGTAGCAATGGGTTCATTCAGTTTACTATCAAGCCAAAAGCTAATCTGCCAGAGAAGACACAGATTGAGAATTATGCCGATATCTTCTTTGACTATAATGATCCGGTACGCACAAACACTACAGCCAATGTGCTGTATGATGTGCCAAAAGTAATAGATGCTGCTAATCAGCTGAGTGATTCTATTATAGATAAGGTAATGGCTGCTGAACCAGATGCGCTGAAAGGCAAGCTGAGTCTGTATCCGAATCCTACCCAGAGTCAGGTGTGGATTCAGTCGGTAGATCTGTCTGTGCGCATTGAGCAGGTTAAAATCTATAATCTGTTGGGTGAGGCGCAGAACGTGAGTGTATCCTCTACAGATAGCCAGACTGTGCAACTGACTATGCAGGCTAAGCCGAAAGGGATTTATCTGGTACATATTCAGACAAACAAGGGTACTTCTATTCAACGGGTTGTGGTGCAGTAAGATGAAGTAGTACAAATGAGCTTCTATTGATAAACTTTCTAACACAAAAGGTCTGGAGACGTATTCAGGCCTTTTGCTTGCTACCTTCAAGGAAAAGAAACTTTAGTTTTGACTCTTCGATTGCTATCCAATCGGATAAAGGCTATTTTGATCTATACACTAAGTATGATGTAAAGTTTATAAAAGTTGTACCAGGTACTGAGTCATATCTGGAAATGAATTTTTACAGAAAATCAGGTCATCGGGTACCCGTTTCGGATCCAGTTGCCGGCAGCCTCCTTCTCAAGAGCTGATTTCAAGCTTATAGCCTTTGCCACGTATGACAACAATCTTGATGTTCGGATCAAATTCCAGTTTTTTCCTGAGTTTTGAAATGAACATATCCAGACTACGGCCTACAATAACCCCTTCATCTTCCCATATCTCTTTTTGTAGCCGGCTTCGCTCGATAGCCTCGTTAGGAGACAACGCGAAAATGCGTAGTACACGGGTTTCAGTTCTAGTCAGATCTATAGTCTTTCCATTGGTCAGAAGCTTACCAGTCTCTGTGTCGAACGACATTGACCCTAACGTGACTATAGCGGGACTGTCAGGTAAGGCCTTCGGTGGCTTAACAGATCTTAAAAAAATAAATCCAGCAAATGCTAGAACGGTCAGGCTGCCCAGAAAATATCCATTCGATGAGGTAATTATTCCGGTTGGTTTGAATTTAATGTTAATCTTATAACACGCCAGGGGTTGGTGTCTTCCGATACAGGCTACAATGTCATCTTTCTTATTTTTTGATATCACATATCCGTAGACTATGGTGGCATCGGAACAGTTAAGTACATTGACAACATACTCACTTGCAAGCGGATCTTTAGCCAGCAAACGCTGGGTAGTATTTACCAGGGAGCCGGGTTGGAAAGCAAACGCATGTTCAAAGCTTATCTGGTATTCATTACCGGCAATCTTTTTTACCGGTAATACCCGTGAGGTACTGTCGCCCGACTGAAGGAGCAGTTCGTGTCCGATCAGGCGAAGCAGAATTTCCCTTCGGGCAGAGTCAAAGTCATCATTGCCGGTCATACGGAAAGCCACGCAGATTACCGAAATGAACAACAGAATCAGTACTCCACCGATGTGCGTACGTTTCATGTGCAGGAAATTTCTTTTAACAAGCATACTGTCACGAGAAAATTTACAAAGTTTACAGTATTATTTACAATCCAAATTTCTCAAGCCGAAGAATCTCAAAGTAGATTTGCTGCATCAATTTAGAAAGGAACCTATCCTGATTTTGCCCAACCCCGCACGGTAAATCAGGATCGCTTCATCACCATTTAAAAGCAAAAATACATATATGAAAGTTAAAAGAAACGTTTTGTTCTGCCTGATTAGTCTGTTAGCAGGAGTAATTTTTTTTGCTGTTCAGGCACAGCAAAAAAATGACACGCATCGCGCTAACTTTTCTGGCGAATGGAAATCCAAAGAATCAATAAGTATGGGCGGAAATATTGTTTGTTGTTATGACTCGGGTGATCGTATGCTTGCTACAACAATGAAAATAACAGAGCATGCAGATTTTTTAACCATAGCTGTATCAAGCTCGTTTCCGGGTACAACGCCAGTTACAAGTCAGGAGAAACTGACCTTCGACGGTAAAGAAAACCAAATTAATCATGGCCCGGAAAGAGGAAAGAAGTTTACCGTAAAGTTCTCAGCTGATGGACAAACAATGACGGTTAACTCAACTGTACACCTGGGGGTTGCCTCTGCTTCCAATACCAGTGTGCCCGAACAAATGATTGTTTATGTAACGGAGGTTTGGAACTTGAGCAATGATGGCAAGTCTATCACTGTGCAGGCCAGTGCAAAATCAGACTTATATGGCAAAGGGCGTTCCTGGAAGACCGTATTCCATAAGGCCAATTAGTATTCAATAATGTATTTATACAAGTCCTACTCCGAAATACCTTGAACGGATCTGATTTGTTAGAAGATTGATCTGTGTTAAGTAAAACTACGAAAAATATGAAAAAAATTATCTATGTTCTGATCATACCGCTGGTTGTGGCAAGCGGACTTATATTTGCCTATCGCGAAATCAAAAAGGAAACTTCTGAAAAATCAACCCCAAAGCCACTCTCTGCTGCGGAAAGAGAAGCTGCATTGAAAAAATGGGAGGCTACCCCTGATGGCATACAGTACAAAAAATGGGAAACGTCTGTTGAAGGTAAAAAAGTGCTTGCCGGGGCTGCTAAACTAAGGAAGTCTATACGAGATTCTCTCCCTATGGAGGCGGTTGTAACCTCTCTTGCTCTTCCACCAGGCTCACGATTGGGTTTTGGAGTGATGGTCAGGATTAATGGTGACGATTACATTCTTAGTTTTGGGCTACAACAGTCTACTGAATTTCAGCCATTGCATAGCCTGAAAGTTAACGACAAACTACTAATAAGAAGCCGTTTTGTATCGTACGCACCCAAGTATTCCTATCCGATCGTAGCGGGCGACTATGTGGAACGAGACAGTAAAATACTGTATAAGCGTGCCCCTCGCAAAGGCGGCTGCTGAGCAAATACACGATGAAATACATACATATATTCGCTTTGCTCTTTGGCTTTCGCAGTTGCTGCAACGGACAAGTCAACACAAATGCATCCAAACCCATTCCTAATGTAATCCGAAACTTTAAACCGGCTTCTTTAGCTCCTGATTTTGACACAACCTTAGTTAGTCAGTATATCAGAAGTATTTTTCAGGACTCAAAAGGAAATATATGGTTTGGGACAATAGGCGACGGAGTTGTGAGATACGATGTAAAGACGTTGACTTACTTTTCTACCCCCGATGGTTTTATTAACCAAACGGTGTATGCCATCAATGAAGATAAGGATGGAAATATGTGGTTTGGGACAGACCAGGGAGTTTATAAATATGACGGCAAAACCTTCAAAAACTATAGTCAAAAAGATGGACTAACCCATGTAGATATAACCCGAAAAGGTATTCTTTTTGACAAATCGGGTAATAGTTGGGTGGGTACGCATGGAGGGGTTTACCGATATGACCACGTAGCAGATAGGAAAGGCCAAAAAAGTTTTTCATTATTCAAAAAACTGGGTGCGGTGAATATTGCGGGCATCATGGAAGACAAAGAGGGTACTATCTGGTTTGCTTCTTCAAATACAGGTGTTTTTCGATATAAGCCTTCAGAGGGAGAAAAAAGTCTTGTTCATCTCAAAGAAATCGAAAATTTAGGCGAAAACTACGCAGGCGGCATCGCACAGGATAAAGCAGGCAATATGTGGTTTACAATGAAAAATGGTATTTGTAAATATGATGGCAAAACGTTTACATCCTATACTTCAAAAGATGGCTTGGGAGGTACCGAATTTTGGGGAATACTCATTGAAGAATCTGGTATTATTTGGGTTACAGCCCGAGGTAGCACCACCAGATTCGACCCAACGATTCCCTTACCAAATCCCAACGCATTTAAGGTTTTTACACCTGCCGATGGCCTGAATTGCTGTGTATAAAGTATGTTTCAGGATAAAGAGGGGAATATGTGGTGGGGCACTGGTCAAGGACTCTATCGGTTTGATGGTACTCGTTTCTATCAAGTCAAGAAGACTGGCCCGTGGTGATAGTAAATAGTCCCCGCTTTTTGGCGCAAGCATTCGCTCAATGCTGTCAACGTAAGGAAGTTTATTTCTTTTTTTCATATTTCTTTTTTGTCCTTCTGAAAGAATCTTGTGACAAATAGAACTACGTTCGGTTTATGAAAGAAAAAATATATTCCAAATCTAAAGGTCGCCGGTCTTGCCACGATATCCTTTCAGGAGGACAAAAAAGGTGTAAGGTCAAAAAAGAGAGGTTTTCCCTAAAGTCTTCAAAATTGAAAAAGTTATGGGACAGGATAAGGTAGACGCTTGTGCCTACAGTGTGCGGGCAGTGACTTGATTAGTCTTCGTCGGGTAGTCAGAGACTACCTGCATGCAAAGTCGTATCTGTCCGCCACGACAGAGTCAGAAGACTACACCTAACGACGGTTTATACAGCCTAAATCAAGGCAAACATATACCGGATGTGGGGAGCAAAGTGTATTTCTACCACCTTTCTCGTTATCCTCGATGTTCAGAGGGAGGGACTTATCAATGTTGACTAAAAAGGGTGGTAGCCAAGAGGGCCAGAACCGTTGTTGCTGGTCCTCTTGGCAAGGTATAAAACCGGCCAAAATCATTCATTTACAAATCCACTAATCAATAATCAAAATCCTCGGGATACGTTTCACCTTCAATGAATGTAACACCCATTGGAATAATCGTCTGGATTGGGTTTTCTTCCGGAGTCGGACCGAACTAAATGACGATCAGCTTCGATCCCATCCGGCTTTTATCTATGGGTTTAAAACACGTAAGCCACACTTTGTAAATGGCAGGCGGAAGCCAGACATTGAGCTCTTCTTCACTGGTAGGAGTAAACAAAGTTTTTCATGTAGGATAAGTTATAGACAAAACTAAAGAGGGTGGTTTAGCATCTTATTTGTTTTCAAAATAGTCAAAGGCATCTATGATATCGAGATACAAACCATCAAATCCGGCATCCGTTATCTTTTTTACATAGGACTGATCATTTCCATAGATAATGTTTTGCCACTCTTTGTTCCAGTAGTACACTTTATAATTACCTTGCCACTCCGGATTTTCTTTTTCGAGCCAGGCTGGTTTGTTGCTTTTCCAGGTATCATTCCAGTAGTAGCGATAATCTTCTGCTTCCCCAATACTCATATAGCAGATAACAAGTCGCTTTCCTCCATTCGCTTTTGTCTTTAAAGATTGAATTTCAGTATTCGAAAAGGCAATATCATTGAAGAATAAATCCATAATAATGGCATCATAATTAGTGGCTTTCACTGCATCCAGAAAGGCAGCTTTAGAGGTATAGGACGCCGTATTTAATACATACAGGAAATTTTGGGCTGCTGATAAATTGGTAATATTCTGATTGTTTTCGGCATAGGGTTTTACAGGATAGGCTGGAATATGATCCAGTTCCCGGTGATCTGCCGCAAATGAAATAAATCCCTTCGCTTTATTTTTAGTATAGGAATCATCCATGTAGGACTGATTTGAACAGTAGTCTGTAACGAGTACCTTTACCTGATGATCTTTGGCTATGTTCAAAAAAGGAAGCATTTCATTCTGATCTGAAGCTTTGGTGGGTGTATTGTCATTATCATACCCATAAAAAAGGTCTTCCCGGCCTATGCCATCGATGGCTGTGATGTATGAAGTAGCTAAAGGGCCCTGTGGCTCACCATTTTGGGTCAGTATCTGATGACCATTTTGAGGGATAATAAGCATGCCTGCTTTTATGCTTTTGCTATAAGTACTTATACCTTGTACAAAGTTTCGCATCTCCTGTTTAAAATCAATGCCTGATAGGTCAGCATTGGAGTCACTGAAGTCGTCTTTTTTGCAGGAAGTGCTTATAAGTAGAGATATTAGTAGAAAATAAAGGAAAGTATATTTCATAGAAGAAAGGATATGCATGCGTTTACGAAAAAGAATCCTGCTTTGTTTCTGCTTTTTGCCTAGGGGTACATGGCGCGTGGGAATCATTCTGTCATCTCAAACAGTTATGTATATTCTGCATAAAGGTTAGTATCAGAGGATACTTGTGTTAGAAGCAGACAGGCAAAGAAACAAACTAAGCCATTGATTCTGTTTATTTTCCGGGATTGGTCAATAGCAAAAAGGAAGTTATCTTCTGAATAGTATAAAAAAGCTTACTGGCATACAGAGTGATTTAGTAGCAGTGATACATAAAAAGGAAGACAATACTGTATAGTTTTGTCTTCCTGAATGATCAAAAGTAATATGTTTTAGTTCAGAATCACTCGTTTGGTAACGGTGCCTTGTGAGGTAAGGACTTTTAATACATACAATCCAGATGGAATATTCCCTGTTTGGACTTGATAGTAATCTAAATCTTTATGCAGACTTACAGGAACTGCGTTTCCTGAGATGTCATATAATGTCGCTTCTGCCATCTGCCAACCTTGCGGTAAGGTGATGTTAAATTGTCCTGTTGCCGGATTAGGATACAAATGAACCAAACTGTTGCCTGATTCTTCCACTCCCAATGGTTTCTCCCCTTTTAGCTTTATTACTCTTGAATCTTTATAACTTACAAACAAACTATTTCCAGTAGAAAAAATTCTTCGCGTATTGCTAAATCCTTCAGGTACACTAACAATAAAAGTTTTGTCTGGATTACCATTATTTTGTAAACAAAGGATGGATTGCTGGAATGCTGGAAAGTTACCCGTTAAAAGCAATCTTCCATCTTCCTGGCGTATAATATCATCCACATAACCACCTTCTCCAAGTTCCACTCCAAAAGTATTATCAATTGTTCCATTGGCTTGTAAACGAAGAAGGCCATATTGGACTGTACTGCCTGGTATAAGTAGACTTCCTGCAAGTATAATATGTCCATCTTTTTGTATTCCTAGTGTGTGAACACCTGGTTTTGATTCATATGGTGTAAAGCTCATATCAACCGAGCCATCGGCATTAAGACGACTAACATATCCTGGCGTTGAAAAACTACCTGAGCCAGAAACAGTTGTTGCAAACTGTAGAAGAAGTATCTTTCCATCTTCTTGCAATACTATTCTTTCTACTGCTTTTTTTACTGTAGAGCCTCCTTTGAATGCAGGGTCTAGTGTACCATCTGGAAGCAGACGAAGCAGAAACTTGGTAGAATCCCAGCCATTGGATCGGCTTGATATCAAAATTTTGCCATCTGGCTGGATTGCAATATCACTTAAATTATACCTGGAATCACTCAACTGAAAGGTCGCATCTGTACTTCCATCTGGGTTAAGGCGAATGAGTGAGGTGGTGTTTTCTCCATTAAAAGTGCTAAAGTAACCGCCTACCCATATTTTGTCATCAGACTGGACTACAATTTTACTAATGCGTTCTTCATTACTACTGCTGGTTCCATCTAATTCTTTTCTGGCTTTAAAATTGATGTCTACCTGACCATCTGGTAGTAAACGGGTGAGAGCGAATTGTGCTTTGTTGTTAGCCGTTGCAAAGCTACCGCCAACCAGTACTTTGCCATCTGATTGTTGGTTAATCGTTTCTATTAATCCATCTCTCTCTGTTTTAAAAGGAAAAGAGGAGTCTATTTTTCCATCTGTACCTTTAAGTCGGACAAGTCCCGTTTGAATAGTCCCGTTATAAGAAAGAGATGTTCCTCCTGTCAGAATATCCCCATTGCTTTGCTGTACTACTATAGGAATAGCATACTGTGAACCACTGCTAACTTCAAAGGATTTATCCAGCTTTCCATCAGGCATAAAGCGTACAATTTGTCCACTTCCATATCCTACAGAGTTAGAAATAGGGCGCCAGATGGAGGCTATGATTCTATTATCAGATTGGATAGCAATGGCAGAAACATTGAATGATGTATTATTTTCATTTTCTGCCTTGAATGTATAATCTATTGAGCCATCTGCTTCTAGTCGGATGAGACTCCCATAGTATCCGAACAGCATTTTTCCATCATTTTGTAAGGCAATAGTGGCTACCTGGTCACCTATGGCGTCATTTGTCTTAAAAGTAGCATCCACACTGCCATCTTTATTAAGTCTAATCAGGTGAATTCTGGATACGTTCTCAGAATCAGGATAATCTATATCTCCAACAATAATTATTTTTTCATCTGCTTGAATATAAATTTCATTGATATAAATGAAGTTTATATTCGCTATAGTAAATGAGGGATCAATTTTACCATCGGGAAGGAAACGATTAAGTTTTGCACGATAACTACTTTTATAATAGGTATGCGTACCTACCAGCATTTTATTATCTTTTTGAATTGCAAAAGATTTTCCTGTGATAAAGTTACATGGAATGGTTGTTTTGTAGGTCGAGTTTAAAGAGCCATCCGAATTTAAGATATGAAATTGAAGGAGCGGCTGACTGGGTTCATCCCGTAATATATCTGTCAAAACAATTTTTCCATCCTGACGCAATTGCATGGATTGATATCCTTCAATTTCTTTTGCAAGTTGGAACGTATTGTCGATGCTTCCATTTGCATCTAATCGTATAAGCTCTTTAACAGGTATATCATTAAGATAAGTGAAGAAGCCTGAGATCAGAATTTTCTGGTCAGGCTGCAGCATGATAGACCTGACACTAGTAGTATATTCCTTTGTGAGAAGAGGTGTAAATGTGCTGTCAGGTGTATATGTCTGCGCAGATACCGTACTATAACTTAACCAGATAAGAATTACAAAAATTTGTAGGAGTTGTTTCATGTATGATTGATTATAAATAAATGCTAAGCCTGGCTTTACTAGTTTTCTTTTATTAATACTGTACTATATTCATACTATCTCATAGATACTTAAATCTTATATGAAGTAACTAACAAAATGATATTATTCCTGCAAATGTATACTAACTACAGGATCTTATTAAAAAGTATTTTCTGATACTTTCTAAAGATCTCATACAGAAGTATTGTTGCTATAGAAGTTGTCTATTATATTTTTTTAATGACACCACCAACAGATTTTGGAGCAAAAATGAGCCTATGTGAAGTTTGCTTTCATTCCGCAAAGCTATCAACTCGACTGCTCTTCTAGAATAGGGTATGGCTTGAACGCATACAGCCATGAATGCATCGAGGTGCGTTTTCCTCAGTTCACCCTGTAGAAGACCTATTCGGACAAAATGCTTTTCATTATCATCGTGATGGGGTTGTTTATGTTTTCTGCAACGAGTGCGAAAATAATGGGTGTAATCGGAGTGTCTCATGTGTTAATCAGGAAAGATTACCACGAGTGTAGACTGGAAATTTCCACCAAAAAAGACAGGTGTCATTTGGTAATAAATCAGGATAGTTACCTTCAAAACATGTTCAGTATATACAAATGCTTTCAATCATTTAATTGTATATCATCCTATGCGAATTTTTATTCTACTTGGTTTCCTGTTTTGTTCATCACTGGTTTTTGGTCAAAATTTGATTTTATATGGAAAAGTTGGTGGATATGATTCAGGACAAGGTAACAAAGTCTATTATGCCAGTAAGGGTAAAGCGTTTAATGAAAAAGAGTTTATTGTTTTTAATTCCACTCGTTCGTATTCTCTGAAGTTACCTATAAAGAAACTAGAGCAGGAAAAGATTCAAACACTTGTATTCTCTCTTGATCCTAAAGTTGATGCAAGTAAAAGAGGTGCCTGTATATATGAAGTTCATGTAGGTGAAATCATAAAATCAGAAGTATTTAAATCCAGGAAATCCATTGAAGTAAAATCCGATCTGTTAATAGAGCATAACTGTATAAGTTCAATAGCAGAGCATGACACAAAATTTGAAGGAGGTGGAGAATTTGTAGGTTCTTACCAGATGATCATCGGTGATACCACAGAGTCTATTGAGCTAAAAAGTAATTATGAATATAGGTCTTCTTTAGATAAAAAGCCCAAAGATCAGCTCACTATAGAATCAGGTACCTGGTCTTATGATTCAAATACATTGAGGTTTACGGTTTATGTAAGAGCAAATGAGCTTTTTGGAATCTCTGTACTCACAGAGAAAACATATGAGTTCAACGTGAAAAAGGATGGAGAAAAACTGAGTTTTGAATCAGCTATGGGAAAGTTGAAAAAACTTTAATTAGTGGACAAAAAAGTATAGTAAAGAAAGGCCATGAAAACATGCGTTTTCATGGCCTTTTTGCGTCTTGTAACTAGTGACCTGAAAAGACCGTTTTGGGGTCACTACTTTTATATGTATATAAGCTTACATTGGTACACTATATCTTGAAATCCTTAAAACGCATTTACAAAGAGTGTAATGAGTATCTGTCAGGTCTAATCCCTCTTTACTTTACAATAAGCAAGGGATTATATTTAGGCTAACTAATAACTACGGCTTGGATCGGATGCTTACGACTTATCTGTGTTTTATAGTCAATATCAGATATACCGCACTAAGTGCATTACTAAATAAAGTCATTATCACTATCGCTTTAAATGCCATTTTTAATCGACTTTGTTCAGTTATATTTTTAGATTGGACACTGTATAACACAAACATTAAGGTATAGAGTAGATTTAGGAAAAGAAGATAAATGACTAAAAACGGAAACATGAAAAAGTTCACGCTGGCACTGTTCAAAAGACGCATGATTACCAGGCAAACCAAGCCACTACTAATAGAATAGATATTGAAGAACTTACGTTGTTTCTCCCACCAACGTAAAGCATCTTTATTGTAGAGATCACTAATCATTATTTTAATTTTAAGCTTTGTTACTCATCATGGATGTTCTTTCCAAAAGGCTATAAAGGAACATTTTTTGTTGGGTGTAATCACATATATTGCTGCAATACCCGGAACTAGTAAAGGTATTTCAGGTGTATACATGTTAACAACTAGTAAAACAGTGAAAATGATAAACCATATTTCAATACAGCCAGAAAATATATTTTTGCGAAAGTTTGTTACAGAATTTGTGATTCTCGAAACAGAAAACGGACAAACACTACATAAAGAATTTGTTCCTAAAAATGGAATGGTTTGGGCTCTTACCAATTTGCCTGTTACTATTCACAACTCACAATTCCGCAATTTTCTGATTGGCATTCAAACGGAACCTCTACCCATGAAATGGGAGAAAGGTAAAGGAGTTTTTGTCAGGTTTTCTCCCTATGGAATGAGTCGATTTACCACTATTCAAATGGATAAATTCGCAAATACCATTATTGAAAGTGATTCTGTATGGGGTAACAAAGCAAACGAATTGAACCACTGTTTACTATCTCATACGAATTTAAAAGAAAACATATCCCTTATTGAAGATTTTTTAATAGCACGTGTCAGAAAGCCTTCAGACATAGAGCAGGCTATTTTTGATATGGTTGACGCATGGGATTTAAATGATGATTTATCGATCACTGAATTGAAACAAACCATTCCATTAAGTAATCGACAATTAGAACGTAAATTCAAACAACTGATAGGCGTCAATATTCAATCATACAGAAGAATTAGCCGTTTCCAAAAAGCATTTAAGCAGATGCAATTTGAATATAACACCCTAACTGACGTGGGTTACAATTCGGGCTATTTTGACCAGTCTCATTTTTCAAGAGATTTTAAATTCTTCACGAACTATAGACCAAACCATTTTTTTGAAAAAGCCGATTTTTACCGCCAACTAAATAAACTAATCCGCACCAGTTCAGCCGTTTAGCAAGATGTCGCTAGTGTACAATTTTTTCAGTCAGGCAATAGTCAACTTTGCAGTGAAAAACTATATTTATATGGCTGAAAAGATAATTGTAATGACAGGCGGCACTTCGGGATTTGGTGCTATTACCTCCAAAAAACTCCTGCAAGAACCGGGAACTCGCTTAATTTTAGGCACTAGAAATAAGCGCATTGCAGGTGCAGAACACTTGCCTTTAAACTTAAAAAGCGTACGATCAGTCAAGGAATTTTCCTCTGCTGTAATTTCAACGATTGAAAACAAAAAAATTGACGTACTGATTTGCAATGCAGGAATAAGCATTCCAACTGTGGACACTAAAACGGAAGATGGGTTTGAAACCACATTTGCAGTCAATCATTTAGCCCATTTTTTGTTGATTGACTTACTGAAACTAAATCTTGCAGATAATGCTAAAATTATTTTAACGACAAGTGGTACACACAATCCTGACGAAGGCTCTCGTGTCGCTCCACCAAAACACGCAAACATCTATTGGTTAGCATACCCCGAAAAAGATGAAACGCTTGATGAAAAGGATAAAATTAATGCCGAAAGGGCTTATGCTTCTTCTAAATTATGCAATCTGCTAACTGCAAGGTATATCAATACGCTTACAGGAAATTGGGAAGGAATTGCTTATGACCCGGGACCGACTCCAGGAACAGGACTGACGCAAAATCTTGGTATCTTCCGTCGCATTCTTTGGAAACTATTTTCGATTTCATTTTTAAGAAAACGGGTGTTTCCAAAATCGAATAGTATTGAGGATGCCGGCAAAGCACTGGCTGACATTGCACTTGGTAAAATAAGTATACCTGCGGGGAAAGAATATGCTGCATTGAGAGCAGGAAAAATGACCTTTCCTTTGCCTTCCGAACTTGCTCAAAAAGATGAAGTAATGGAGAAAGTATGGAATGATAGTAAAGAGATTTTAAATCTTTGAAAGAAGAAAATACCAGTCTTTACCATTGTATAAGCGTAATGCGGGCTGAATAGCTAAATTGAGTATGTTGGCATTTAGCAAAGTTTACTGTGGGCGGTTAATGAATCGCTCCGAAATCCGCACTGCGCTTATACTTGACCGTTAGGGGCAACCAAGAGAAATATTTATTACCACTGGTTTATTACCTCTTGTCGTGTGACGGATTACTTTTGTGTGAAAAAGGTTATTGACTCAATAGACCTGATTGAGCTAAATTGGTGACTCCAAACTTTTCTAAAGTAAGAGTATGAAAGTATGCATCCTTTTCGTGTTTTGGTTGTCAGTGCTAGGCATCGGCTTGCTGGCTGGAGCTTGTAAGCGACAGGACTCTGTCTCACAAACGCCTGATACAACCGCTGCCCAACGACCAGGCTTCTACATACAGGGGCGGTTCCTGTATGATCACTGTGGCAACCAGGTCCTGTTGCGGGGAGTCAACAAGATGAACGTATGGACCGACCGAACAGGGAGCTCCTTCGCCCAGATTGCCCAAACCGGTGCCAATTGTGTTCGGATTGTCTGGCTTGCCCACGAGGAAAACGGGCAACCTACGTCAGCGGCTGAACTGGACAATCTGATTACGCTTTGTGTTGCCCGGCAAATGATTCCGATGGTCGAAGTGCACGATGCCACAGGTGAGTGGAGCAAGCTGGGACAAATGGTTGCATTCTGGAAACGAGCGGATATTGTACAGCTTATTAAAAAACATGAGCAGTATCTGTTGGTCAATATTGCCAACGAGTGTGGGGATGACCAGGTGACCGATGCGCAGTTTATACAAGGCTACACAGATGCTGTGCAACAACTCCGGCAGGCGGGTATTCACACGCCGTTGGTGATCGATGGCTCGGATTGGGGAAAAAATCTTGAACAGCTGGTGCGTGTTGGAGGTGATTTGATACAGGCCGATCCGGCTAAAAACCTGCTGTTTTCGGTACATACTTACTGGCCCATGGCTTTGGGGGCTAATGCACAATTTATCAGACAGCAATTTGAAGCTGCTGTCAATGCCAGCCTGCCATTTATCGTGGGTGAGTTTGCCGCTTATGGAGCTTACGCAGGGGATGAGAGTATTTGCGGACCCAATGGAAAGGTAGATTACCAGACCATTATCAGCGAAGCTCAACGGCTAGGTATCGGGTGGCTGGCTTGGGAATGGGGACCGGGCAATGCGGGCGGAGGCGATCCGCTGTGTTCAGTGATGGACATGAGCACAGACGGCCAGTTCACTAATTTGACGGGTTGGGGCAAAGAAACAGCCCTTACCCATACAAATAGCATTCAGAAAACGTCCATCCGAGCCCCATTTCTAGTGAATAATTCACAATGTCCTTAACACGATATCCTTAAAACTGCCGTTGTCCAACAAAACAGGTTGCATTTCAATCATCTAAGTAATGATCGCTTATACTGATAACCTTTTGTTAAAAATACCTCATTTGAGGTATTGACTCTTAAGGAATCTACTCATTGTTTGCTTCCAGATATAATCAATGGAATAGTTATCCAACCTGCGCATTCTTTTTGGTATATTTGTTACGAAAGGATGCAAAACATGCGTCCATTTACGAGTTAATGGTCAGGCTATAGCGACACAAACCGACAAACAATGAAGAGAATAGTAGTAGCAATATTGACAATCTTACTCTTGACAAACTACACTAATTGGCAGTCAAGTTCTGTTGCCAAAAACGATAGATCAGAACTTGTTCTTGGACCAGACAAAGAATTACGTGAAGAGTATGAAAAACAACAAAAATTGAATAAATCAAAATGTTCTTTTGTTGACCCAGACACTTCTGTGGCTGGTATTAAAATAGGAGATGTAAAAAGTACTTTAGCTATTTTAGGAAAGCAAACTAAATTAGAAGGCGACTCAACTCATGTATTTTATTCGAATGACAAAAAACAAAAACTTGGACTGACAGTGCATCCAGGAGACTATTACAGCCAGGTGAGTATTTTCAAAATAGCTTATTCGGACAACTCTACACAGAACTTCCGACAAATAAATTCAAAGGAATTTAATACTGAAAAAGGAATTAAACTTGGAATAAGCAAAAAGGAAATCATTAAAAAACTCGGAACTTGTTATATCGCCAAAGACAGCACAAAAACCAGTATTGAACTTAACTACAGAATTGAGCTTCCAAATGACAGCAAAACAAAACTATTGACGAGCAACAATATGCCAACTTATTATGCAATTTACAGACTGAAAAATGATAAACTCGATTATATTGAATTTGGCTTTGAATATCCATAGACAAAAAGAAGCCCGAACTGCTAGCAGCCGTTTTGCAAAAGTGAACTAGTCACGACTTAATCGGACAGCTAGTGAAAAATTAGTAATCCCTTCACATAAAACCACTTTATTTTACGATACTGGACAAGTCCTATTTTTCTTTCACTTTTCTAAAGTGTGTTTTTCTTGGATTAAACGTAGAAAAGTAGTTTTATTAGTCAGCTTTTTTTAACGCTGTCAAAGGAAGGATTTCAGTTTGTATTTCTCCATCCAGGGTTAACCATTTGCAGATGACATGTGGAATACTAGTCGGGTAAAGACCTGTAACTTTCATAACTGGTTTGTCTGAATTCACCTGATGTTTACATAGTACTCTATCCTGTATGTTCATATCGCTTATGTTCATATCACTTTCTTTTCTTTCCACATCCTTTGATGAAGAAGGGAATCTGATTTCTTCCGGCTGAAAGATTTCTATTTCCATAAAATACTTTTTGTCAAAATAGGCACAATGGAAAATCTCCTGATTGAACACCTTATCAGACGTTATATGAATGATGGTCATTTGAGCACCAGACAGAATATTTTCAACAATATCACCTACTTGCAGTCGCGTATTGGCATCTTTCATTCGTTAAATAGAGAAGAATATGTTTACAAAGCATAGCCCAATAACGAAGTAAAAATAAATCCTATCAATACGTACTAGTACTCAATAATGATCGTATTAGTACGCATTAACAGGATTTTCAGCTTAGAGTAACTCCCTATGACAAAACAAAAATCAAATGGAAATAAAAATACATTCAGTAGCCATTGTAAAAAACACACGAAAAACCCCAACAGATGATTACTGGGAAGGGGTTGTTTCTGAAATTGAATTGGCAGATCATATTCCTACCGAAGCCTTTAATCAGATTTCGGATTTCTCTCATCTGGAAATAATTTACTACTTCAATCAGGTTGAAGATAGAGATATTGTTTTTTCAGGTCGACCAAGAGGTAATCCCGCTTATCCTTTGGTGGGCATTTATGGCCAACGAAAAAAAGACAGGCCCAACGCCATTGGCCTGGCCACAGTCGAACTTCTGGAACATAAGGGTAGAACCTTAAAAGTCAAGTACTTAGATGCAATCGATGGGACGCCTGTATTAGATATAAAACCAGTATTCAAAGAATTTGAGCCAAAGGGGAGCTTAAAACAACCTTCCTGGGTAGAGGATCTAATGAAAAATTATTGGGAATAACTGTTTTGCCAAATGAAAATTTAGCGAATCCATAAAAGCAAAAGTAAACAGTATTCCGATTCTCAAAGCGATCTGGAACTGTCTTTAGAGATGTGTATCTAAAGAATATATGGATGAGCGCAAAACCCAAGCCTATTCCTTTTATAAGTGTGGGCTTGGGTTTATTTTTGAGAAATTTCTTTAATTATGTTTGTTTCTTGCTCCAAACATCTCTCTACTTGCGGCTCCTTCATTTTTTGCTTGCCCAAAAAATGAAGCAAAAAAGGGCACCTTTTCCCGATCCTTCGGCCCGCATGGCCAAGGGCCAACCTCGCGGGAAAAGGATTGCCTACGCACCTACACTTCCGCACACGATTGAAGGCATGTTTGCTCTTTTTGTAGCATATTTTATTACTTTTTCAAGGACACCTTTTTACTTAAATTCAGGATTACTCATGTTGGAATCAGTGCTCTGGTATCAACGCTTAAACACTGCTACTGATAGAAATAGGTAATCCCGTAAGGACCCGCATTATAGATTGGATTGGTACAGGTAGCCACCAGACTTGCCGCATACCCGTAACCGCTGTCATAGGAGTAACTGATTGTTGCACTATAGGGTGTTCCTTGCTGGATGGTATAGCTAGTCACGTTGTTCTTGTACGAAAGCCACAGACCAGGCGTACCTTCTAAACGTCCCACCATGGTCACCATGAACCAAAACGCAAGGTTACCTCTGGCAGAAATCCAAGGGCTTATTTTGCCATCATGCCCGGTGGCTTGAATATTGAAGTTTGCCGAGCCGTTTTCTCCTGTCCGGTAAAGAGTATTCAGGTTGCCATCTGCCAGATAGGTAAAAGCGTAATTGCTATGGGCTCCCGGATATGCAATATGAAAATAAGTAAGCTGATTGGATGTATTGTAGGTAAGAGTTTGGCCAAGGTAAAAGCTACCATTGATCAGACAGCTAGCTCCGGTAATCAGGCCATCTGAGTTGGTAGTTACATCGATAACTCTGCCATCTGCAGTAGAGGTAACTTTGGTCAGATGATGACTGGCATCATAGCTGAAGTACCAACGAGTGGTAACTAATTGTCCGTCTGAGTAATTTTTACGAGTAACATCTGCCATACTGGGAAAGGTACTGCCACCCCGGTAATAAAACTGTATAAATTCATTAGCCGATAGAGAAATCCTGGAGATATAGGCAGACTGAATCTGGATGGGTGGTATAGTAAGGTCAAGCTTAGCTGATTTGTCGGTAACACTGGGCTGCGGCACTATGTCGTTTTCTCGCTGGCAGGAGCTGAAAAACAAAACAAGGGCTGTTAAAACAGAAAAAAAGAAGATAGTTTTGATTTGAAACGTTTTCATAAAATTTAGATTTGAGAAGTGAAAAAGCGAACGGTTTACAACTCCTCATGCTTGTCAGAGGGTCTGTTACCCCAGATCCTGGTAGAAGGTTTTGTGGTAACACAACAAAGATAGCCCAACGGCTGGGTGGCATTCAAGACATGAACATGTGTATTTGACTGTCCGAAAACAGTGTGGCTAGAAGCTAGTATCACCGGAAAACAAAAAAATACCTACCGGGTGGGTTTGCAAGCGCATGGATGTATTGATTCAGACTAGTTTGTTTCTCAAAGCTTTGTCAACGGCCTCGGAGCGGGAATGCACCGTAAGCATCCGACTCATACCGTCTTTCATTAGAGAAAGCTAATTTATACGTTTGTTTTATCATCCTGCAAACCTGGTAACCAAGCAATAGGAGAGAATACGTGACGGAGTGGATGCTTACACTTGTTTGAGGAACGCCAGAGAGGATATGGATATGATAGATACACAAGTACAATCATCTGAAATGTAAACATTCTTAATGAGTGATTTAGAAGTTTAAATCAGTAATTAGCAGGCTCATAGAAAATGAATATTTCCATATCCAATACTAAAAATCTCAACTAAACCTTATGTTCCACCTGCTAAAGAATAAATAGATGAGCTTTATCACGAATATTATTTTACTTTTTCCTGACATAGAAGATGAACTAGAAAGAATGAAAGAAGTGAATTCTTTTACATATAGAGGCATACTCTTAAATTTAATATCAATCAATGAGCCAAATCCAGAGGAATTTGTTACCTGGTATGGAGGAAGGAAAAAACTATCAGGTAATATGTTTATAGGCGCTTACAATTATTTCGATGAAGAAGGCTTCAGACTACATTTGTTTTCGAATGTTAACTGGGAATCGCCTGAATATGTTCAACTTATAATTAAAAGTGAGGCAGAATGGACATACAAAGTATATACTGATGCAGGAAAAACGCTGGTTTATGATTCAATTCTACAATAAAAAAAGTTTGTTGTCAAACTATTCCACTCAGAACTAGTGTAAAAGTCAAGCTCAGTGTCTGACTTTTGCTTTTTAGGGATACAGAAAACCATTTCAGATAGATTACAATTGAGTATATAGTAAACATTTGGCTAGGAATGTGTTTGCCAGTTAGCCTAAATAGAATACTTTGCCTACTTATTTATATAAGGTATGTCAGTTTATCATGATGCCGCCATAATTACACTGGAACACTTTTCCGCTGATGAGTTAGTGATTGTGCTCTTAACACCCTTAAAAACCAAAATTAAGCTTTCCTTTACAGGAACATATGATTGGGGGTTTACACCCTTTAGTACACAAAATGAATTGTTTGATCTTCATGTATATGATAAAAGGGTGGCTGTTCCTCAAACCGTGGCAGATGATAATGATATTCCCGAGTCTTATTTAAAGGCAATAGAGAAGTATAATTATGAAACCCTTCAAGGAAAATTTGTCATTGCGGGACGGATGAAATAATTTAGAATATAAATAGTATGCCTCAATACATAGATTCCTATTATTTAGTTGATAGCAGACAATCAAAGCTGATCTATGATTTTTTTGAACGATTTTCTTTTGTAAAAAGCGAGATGTCCGATGAGTATCCTATTCCTCAATATTCGGATGATCCGGAAAAAGTATTTTATTTGGATTCAGAATTACTTTTGTATTTGGAAAATAATGATGCCTCTGATTATATTATTTATTGGGGAAATTTGGACGAAACATCAGAAATTAAGCAGTTTACGCTACAGTATACAAACGATGGAAAGATGATTTTTGGGGTATCAATTTTTGGAAATGAACCTGGCTCAGTTGAAAGTATCCTCTTGTTTAAAAAGGTCAAAAACTATCTAAATTCTCAAACGGCTTGTATTACTGTTGAAGAGCCACCTCCAATAAGCACACTAGAGTTTATTAATTTTTGTAAGAAAAGATACATTCCAGGATAGGAGAAATATAATTACTAATGTTTCCATGCCTGACTATACCATTCTTCATCTCCAAACGGATTGCGCCACTTGATGTTATGCTTACTTATATAAGAAGGCAGGTGCCCTGCTAGATGGGATTCACCCTGCTCATAGCCAGCAAATTAAACGAACTTGTTTAACGAATGTCCTTCCAGTACAGCTCTAATGTAAGCATGCAATGAACAGCCTTGCTTATATTGTCCGCTCTTCGAATGCTAATTCCATCCTAATGAGGATTGAAACATCCTATCTATCCGCTATGCCCCATATAGGTAATCTACCTACTGCAAAATACGCCTAAATCCGGGTGAATCTGTCTGATAGTGGCAGACCTTTGTAGAGTTAGTAATGGTCGCACTACACCCAATTGGCATGACAAAATAAGCAGAGAAGCCCATCCACATATACAATCTGACTACAACAAATACCAATTGAGATACATTTCATTGGACTGCAATTCAGAATTTTGTACTTGAAAGTTATTCAGTTTTAAAAACAATAAAAAATATGCAAAAAAGAAAATTAGGAAATAGCGGATTAGAAGTTTCCGCATTGGGCTTTGGCTGTATGGGTTTAAACTTTTTGGACGGCAAAGGAATAGAGGAAAAAGAAGCCATAGCATTACTCCGCAATGCAGTTGAAAGAGGCATCACATTTTTCGATACCGCAGAAGCCTACGGACCTTACACCAATGAAGAAATTGTTGGCGAAGCACTTCAACCGTTGCGTGAAGAGGTAGTCATCGCAACAAAATTTGGTTGTAAAAATGCCAGCCCGGCTGTAGGTCTGGACAGCAGACCCGAAACAATCAGAGCAGTAGCCGAAGCCTCTTTAAAAAGATTAAGAACAGACTGCATTGATTTGTTTTATCAGCATAGGGTTGATCCCAATGTTCCGATAGAAGATGTTGCAGGAACAGTAAAAGATCTGATCCAAGAGGGCAAAGTAAAATATTTCGGTTTATCGGAGGCCGGTGTGAAAACCATTCGCAAAGCACATTCCATTCAGCCTGTATCGGCATTGCAAAGCGAATATTCTTTATTTTGGCGTGAACCCGAAGCAGAAATTATACCTACATTGGAAGAGTTGGGAATTGGCTTTGTGCCGTTCAGTCCTCTGGGCAAAGGTTTCCTCACGGGTATCATCAACGGAAAATTGGAGGCTGTAGACCGAAGAAATATACTTCCTCGTTTCAGTGAAGAAAACATCAAAGCCAATATGGTTTTAGTGGATGCACTTTCTGAAATTGCCAAACAAAAAAACATCACACTGGGACAATTGTCACTGGCCTGGCTCCTGGCTCAAAAATCTTTCATTTCGCCAATACCAGGGACTACAAAATTGCATCGTTTAGAAGAAAACATTGGCAGTACAAATGTTGTGTTCACAGCGTATGAGCTTGCAAAAATCGACACCACGGTAAACGGAATTACACTTGTGGGCGACCGCTATCCCGAGTTTTTGGCAAAACAAATAGACAAATAAAAGCTTGCAGTAATGCAAAATCTTAAAGGAAAATAATAGTTGTTACAGGTGCAAGCAGTGGAAAGCTCCTCATCGTGTTCCATAACTTTTCTGAAAATGAGTCCAGTAAATAAAGGAAAAGCAACCTTTCCTGTCCTCCTGTAAGGATCTCGTGACAAATAGAGTTGCGTTTGGTTTATGAAATATTCGTCCCCAGGTTGATGTTATCACCAACCTGAACTAAGGGAAAGTGGTTGTTGGTGATAACACCATAGCCGTCAGGCTAAGGGAAAAGAATTTGTTTAGGAGACAACCGAAAACCATTACAGTCAACACGTCTACGTTCTTTTTTGGCTAAATGAAATAACTGCTCAAAGACATGAGTAAACCAGTC